>SVKY01000064.1 GCA_015068235.1 Oscillospiraceae bacterium | reverse complement strand
CGCCTGATATACTATATCTTGCTTCGATCAAATGCTTCCCAACATACAGAACATCGTTTTCCCAATTTCCTTCATCTCTATAATAAGCAGTACCCTGGAAAGCAGAATAGCCGATGGTCGTTACGCTATCGGGAATCGTCACGTTCGTCAGACTATTGCAGGCATAGAACGCACCATAGCCGATGGTCGTTACGCTGTCAGGAATGGTATAGTCTCCTGAATAACCGCCGGGACATTGTATCAGTTCTGTTTTATTCTTGTTGAACAGAACGCCGCTTGCATCAGAGCTGTAATACAAATTTGCCGCATCGACCCAAATGCCGGTCAGACTATCGCAGTAGCGGAACGTCAAACCGCCGATGGTCGTTACACTGTTGGGGATCGTCACGCTCGTCAGGCTGTCGCACTCATGGAACGCCCAATCGCCGATGCTCGTGACGGCGACACCGTCGATCTTGTCGGGGATATCGGCGCTTGTTACGCTTTCATCGCAATCAGTGATCGTGCCGGTGGCTTTGTCGAAATAGATATTTCCACCCTCAACGGGATAGGAAATATCCGTTTCAGAATAAGCGCTTACTTGCAGTGTCCCAACAGGGAGTAGGGACAGCAATATTGCCATCCATAAGAGCATTGCCGTCAGTTTTTTCCATCCATGTGGTTTCATAATGAACTCCTACAATGATTTATTTTGCTATAGTAACACATCAGAATTTGATTTGTTCCGACATTCTGCATGGGTAGAAATGTATTTCTTTTGAATATTACAATTTATATCCAAATTCAGTATAACACAGCAATTTTGGATTGCAAGCGTGACAGTGGAAAAAGTATAAAAACGGGCAGTAAAAAAAGTGTTTTTTTACTGCCCTTCGCCGATTAAAATGAATGTTTTAATCGGCGATTAGTATCAGAACAATCTCTCGCCTCGGACAAATTTCGCAGCAATCTGACGATCATCACTGAGATACAGCGCACGCTCGAAACGAGCACGCAAGGTCAACTCCTGCGGATGATCCAGCTCGCTGTCATCGAGCACAATGGCATCGAATTCATAGCCATTTTCAAAGCTGCCGACCTTACCAAAGAAGCTGCCGCCGCCCAAAGTCGCAGTATAGAATGCCTGGTCGACCGTCAAGGGCTTAACCTCCTGGTCAAGCAATCTCCAACGCAGCTTGGACGCACGAAGTGCATGTCCGATCGAAAGGAACATATTCTCCGAGTCGCCGCCTGCAACATCAGATGCCAAACCTACATTCAGACCATTCTTCAAATACTTGCTGATCGGTGCAACGCCGGATGCAAGATTAGAGTTAGAAAGCGGAGAATGCGCAATATAAACGCCATTCTTCTTCATCAGCTCCATTTCCTCGTCGCACGAGTGGACGCAGTGCGCCATAATGCACTTATGATCGCCGCCGAACAGACCGTAACGGTCGTAAGCATCGCCATAGCACTTAGAATCCGGGCACAGCTCCTTCACCCAAGCGATCTCGCCGTAATTCTCGGACAGATGGCTCTGAACAGGAACCTTGTACTTCTCGACCAGCTTGCGCAAGCCGTGCATCAGATCATCGGTGCAGGTCGGAATGAAACGAGGCGTCACAATGGGATATGTATTGCCAAAGCGATCCTTCGTTTCGCAGATCCAGCGCTCGGTATCCTCCAAAGCAGCCTCTACACTTGTTTCGCACAGATAGTCGGGGCTGTTGCGGTTCATGTTGACCTTGCCAATGCAGCTGACCAAACCGCTTTTCTCCATCTTCTCCATAAGCATGGTGGTTGCAGGAACATGGATCGTGGCAAAGACTGCCGCACGAGTCGTTGCGCTGCGGCGAAGATGCTTCACAAAGCTGTCATAAGCACGCTCGGCGTACTCCATGTCACGGTATTTTGACTCCTCAGGGAATGTGTACGTATTGAGCCAATCCAAAAGCTCCATATCCATACCCAAGCCACGGAAAGAGAACTGCGGTGCATGCACATGCAGATCAGTTATGCCGGGGATGATCAGCTTGTCACCAAAATCTTCGATCGGCCAAACCTGATATTTCTCGGGCAGCTCATTAAAAATTCCTGCGCACGTGCCGTTTTCAACCACAAGATAGCTCTCGGGCAGCAGGCGAACAGCATCGACGCTCTCACTATAGCAAAGATTTCCCTTAATTACAAAATTTCTCATGGTAGAACCTCCTTAACCATTATATTTTATCAGCTTTCGTACAAATTGTCAATCATTTTTCACAGCATCCATAATTTTCTGTGCAAAGCTCACAAGGGAATCGTGTTCATTTTCTACCCTGCCATCATAGACCGCTTCCTGCACGGTCTTTAAGATGCGCCCAAGCTGCACTCCTTCCTGCATACCGAGGTGCAAAAGATCCGCACCCTTGAGCTGTAACGGGCGCTGTGTTTGCTTCACGGAATCCAAAAGGGCGAGCATTTTTTCTTCAAATTGCGAGACATCAAATTCCGTTCCCTTTCCCAAGCGGTCAGCACAGCGCACAGCGAGCAAATGACGGAAGGTCTCTTCTCCATATTTCCCCAAAAAGCGACGCATGGAGCGCTCAGTCATATCGAGCATCGGATAATCATGCAGCTCGATAAGCTGCTTTACCGTTTGAATCGTGGTGTTGTCAAAGCGCAAGCGCCGCAGCGCCCGTTCTGCCATAAATGCACCGACTGTAGCATGTCCGTAAAAATGCCCAACCAAATTTTTGTCCATAAAAAATGTCGAGGGCTTTCCGATATCATGCAGCAGCATAGTCAGGCGAAGAATATAATCTCCGCTTTTTTCTGCCGAAAGCGCCTGCAAACTATGCTCGAATACGTCAAATTTATGATGATAATTATACTGCCGAAAACCAATGCAGGGCGCAATTTCCGGAATCAGCACCGTCAGAACATCGGAAAACTCACGCAAAATATCTGCCGCACCTTTTCCGCACAGAAGCTGCAGTTCTTTGGCAATGCGTTCATTGGCAACAGTGGCAAGGCTGTCCTTGAGAAGATGGATCGCCTCAGCCGTTTTTGATTCGATGGAAAAATTCAGTCGAGAGGCAAAGCGAAGCGCTCGCAAGATTCTAAGCGCATCCTCCGAAAAGCGCTCCTGCGCCTGCCCGACACAGCGGATCAATCCATGCCGCAGATCGTGCAGACCGTCAAACAGATCGATCACGTTTCCCTGCAAATTCGCCGCCATTGCGTTGATCGTAAAATCACGACGCGCCAAATCGCCCTCCAGCGCATCCAAAAATTCCACCTGCTCAGGATGTCTATGATCTGTATAACCGGTTTCCGTGCGGAAGGTAGTGATCTCGTAGGCAATTTCATCTTCTATGACGGTAACCGTTCCATACCTTGCGCCCGTTAAAACAGTATGCGAAAAGAGCGCAGCCGTTTGCTCCGGTCTTGCGCTTGTGCAAATATCCCAATCATTCGGCATCTTGCCTAAAATGCTGTCACGCACACAGCCGCCGACGGCGTATGCTAAAAAACCTGCCTCTTGCAGGCGCCGCAAAAGTCTTGCAACCGCCGTAGGAATTGTAATTTTCATCATCTCAGCGCTTCACCGCAATGTGGGCAAGTCTTTGGCAGGCGTTCGTTGGTCGGAAGCGGTCGTTTGCAGCTCGGGCAGCGATAAAAGCCAAAGCTGACCACAATCCCTGCCGCCATCACGATCACCGCCAAAATCAAGCACAATGTCCTTGTTTCCACCAAAACAAACGATGCCACCGACAGCAAGCACGCAGCAACGTAGCAAAAATTTTTGATCCTTCTTGCAAAATTCAGGTTCATTTTTCGTCCTCCCACTGCTTCCACACCTCGGGGCAGTAGCCAACCGTTGCCTTTTTTCCGTTGCGGACAATGGGTGTTTTCATCAGCTCGGGGTAGTCGAAAAGCTTGTCCTCCTTGGCGATACGGTCGTCCATATAGCGCATTAGGTCGATCTCTGGCGACTTTTTCTCCCAATCGATCAAACGATCCACACCGCCGACCGCCCTTAAAACGCTCTCAAATTCACCGTTTGACATGCCGTATCGCACAAGGTCGATGTTCTGCACCTTGATGCGACGTTCTTTGAAATAGCGTTCGGCTTTTTTTGTATCAAAGCACTTGGATTTACCGAAAATCTGTATGTTCATATCGTACCTCCGTCAGGCATAGCCCCTTGGCAGGAGCGGTTTCGCCGGCTGTTTCACGGCGTTTTGAGGCAAAAATTTCGTCGATCGAATCGATTTCACGCTTGCCCAAACCGATCTCAAGCAAGGTTCCGACCAAAATTCTTGCCATATTATACAAAAAACCATCTGCGCACATCGAGATCGTCAAGTTTTCATCACTTTCTTCAATCTTGATATGCTTGATTGTGCGAACGGACGATTTTTTATAATGCTTGTTGGAACAAAATGCAATAAAATCATGCGTTCCGCAAAGTCTTTGCGCCGCTTGACGCATCAATTCCACATCAAGCCTTTGTACGATCTGCACACGGTATTTTCGCATAAAAACGTCAGGCGATGCACTGTTATGAATGTGATAGGTATAGGTCTTTTCTGTTGCGCTCAATCGTGCATGAAAGCGCTCGGGCGCATATCGCAGATTTATTGCTCCGATATCCGCAGGCAATAAGCTCCGCAGCTGAGAGAGCACTTTTTTGATCGGTAGCTGCTCTGCCTCAAACGACACCACCTGCATTCTCGCATGCACACCTGCATCGGTGCGGCCGCTGCCATCGATCTCGATCGGCTGAGCAAATATTTCAGAAAGTATCGCTTCTACCCTTCCCTGCACCGTTTCGGCATTCGGCAAACGCTGCCAGCCTCGATAGCGTGTGCCGTCATAGCTCAGTGTCAGGCAATATATTCTTCTTCCCAAGCCTCTAAATCCTCCATTGCCTCTGCCTTGGTGTCCGCTGTGCACAAAAACGCACCATCAGCAGTATAGACCTCATAATAACCCTTGCTTGCTACGATATAACCACGCATTTGAAACATTCCTTTCCGTTCAGCTGCATTGATTATATCATTTTCACTGTCCAATAAATGGGACTCTATTTTGTTTTTTTCTAAAAAATTGAGCTGCAAACGATCCTAACAGCAAATCACCTCTTATGAAGCGATGCAAAGGAGCGATTTTGCAGCCCAATTGATATTTATGGCGTTGCCTCCGAAACAGCCTCCGTTTGCTCAATCACAGCCTCAGTAGGCTCTGTTGCAGCTTCCGTTGCTTCGGTCGTGCTTTCCGTTACTTCGGTTGCGCTTTCCGTTACTCCGGTTGTGCTTTCCGTTACTCCGGTTGTGCTTTCCGTCGCTTCGGTTGTGCTTTCCGTCGCTTCGGTTGTGCTTTCCGTCGCTTCGGTCGTGCTTTCCGTTGCTTCGGTTGCCTCGGTTGTCGCTTCGGTCGCCTCAGTTGTGTTTTCCGTTGCTTCAGTTGCCTCGGTCGGCTCTGTGGTAGCTTCCTCCGTCTGCGTTTCCGCCTTCTGCAAGAAGATCACCATCATCTTTGCGCATTGTGCTCTGGTGGCGTTGCCCTTGGGCATCAAGTTGACACCGTCACCGCTGACGATTCCCTCAGCAACCGCCCAACGCATTGCGTCCACGGCATAGCCGGAAATCTTCCCTTGATCTTTGAATGCAGAAATATCCGCCTTCGCTGTGGTATCAATGCCGTAATACTGCGCATAGCGATAAAGCATGGTCGTCAGCTGCTCACGGGTCACATTGCCGTTGACACCGAATTTCGTCTGGCTGATGCCGTTGACAATTTTTGTCTCATATGCCCAGCGCACTGCCTCATCATACCACTGCCCCGTTTGCACATCTTGAAACGGGCTCGGCGCTGCCGCTTCAGGCTTTCCTGCCAAACGGTGAAGCACCGTTACGAGCATCGCACGGGTCATTGTATTGTCAGGTGCAAAGCGACTTTCGCTCACACCGCCAAACAATCCCTCATGCACTGCCTGTGCAACATAGTCATAATACCATGCACTTTGGCTCACATCGCTAAAGCTGACAGTTGGAACCGTGGGCTCTGTCGGTGTCTCGCTTGGCTCCGTCGGTTCCTCGCTCGGCTCCGTCGGTTCCTGCGTTGCGCCTGTCGGATCCTCCGTCGGTTCTGTCGGTTCCGTAGGCTCGGTCGGAAGCTCACCCTCTGCCCAATGCGCATAGAGCGTCATAGAGCCGTAAGACGGCGCTATGGTCTGCCCGGTGTATTGTGTGCCGCCGACCGTTTTATCATACCAGCCGTCCAGATGATATCCGCTGCGACTTGCACCCGGAAGACTGCCAAGCGGCTCACCCGTCATATAATAGGCAACCCGTCTGTCTGCGGTACCCTCCATGCCCTTAAAGCAGATGCCAAAATAGCGGATGCTGCCCTTGGCATAACTGCCGTTGAGATACATATTCGCCTCGTCCATGCGTCTGCGCATCAGACCGGCAAGCACGTTGCCTCCGGCACTCGCCCAGCTTCCCATGGCATTGACGAACTCCATCTCCGTATAGCCGCCGTTCAGAACATATTGATAGATCTTCTTATCCTCACCAATCCACTGATTGCCCAAATTCATCGTGAAGCTGATCAGCGCGTCAAATTGCTGCTGCGAAAACGGCTCCGATCTCTTATCCTCGATGCCCTCGATCGTCTTTTCAAAGCTCTGAAGCATCTGGCGCAGGCGATAATCCGCTTCCTCCTCCGTAATGCCGTTAGGGAACTCCCACGGCTCACAGCGAGTGCCGTAGCCAATGGAATACTGTGCATAATCCCAAATTGCATACTTACAGAAGCCTTCATTTAATTTAATAAACTGAATGCAAGCCTCGCTGGTACGAAGCTGAAATTCATCATAGCCGCCGTCATTGCTGCCCGGCTCATTCGGGTTCTCCACGGGGCTGTCAGACCAACGTGCATAGACGGTCTGATTGTCCGTGACCACATCTCCGTTGCACAGATGTGCGCCGCCGGAGGCTGAGGTGTACCATCCTGCAAAATACTTTCCGCTTCGGCTTGCCAAAGGCAGTGAGCCGTAAGCTTCATTCAAACTGTAGCACAGGATCGTATTGTCCTCCAACGTGCCGCCGTTGGGATAGAAAATGACATAACGAAAACTCACAGTGCTGCAAACACCATCGTAGCTGCCGTATAAAAACAGCTTGATCTCACGCAAACGGCGATTTAAGCGAAGCTGTGAAAACTCTGCGCCGTCCTTGACCCAAGCACAAAAAGCATTGGCAAGCTCCACCTCACTATAGCTTCCGGAGCCGACCAGGGTTTCGATCCTGTAGCCGGAGGTGAGTATGTAGCCGCCGTAAGCCATCACCAGATCCACCAGCGCATCAAACTGCTGCTGCGAGAGCGATACTTGATAGGTGGTGATGAAGGTATTGACCACAGCTTCCGCATTGCTGAGCTGCTGTGTGCCGCCGTAGCTGCCACCCATCATTTCATTGACGAAGGCAATCCCCTGCTCACTTGTTGTATAGGTCTGCACATTGCGGGTCTCGGGCGCTGCAAACGCAGGCTGCACAAATCCCGCAATCAGGCAGACGATCAGCAAAATGCTGCCAAATATACGTTTCATAATTTCACTCCTGTCGGAATTATGTCAATCGTATTGTAGCAGACTTCTTTTCATTCGTCAAGTAGTGTATGACATGTTACATCTTATTTCGACAAAATTTATTACAAAAAAGTAACAATAATAAAGATTTTTCTTCAATATCTTCCAAATCCCGGCAAAAACTTGTTCCGTTGTCTCCAAAAAGATTTTTTCCGAAAGAAATTCAAAAACATCAAGCAAAGTCCCATTTATTGGACACCTGATTTTGTATAATCAAGAAAAAAACAAAGGAGCGATGACAGATGAACAACATGATCGATCTACTTCCCTATCTTCCGCAGCAGGCGCAGATTCAAAAGCGCGAACGCCGCCAAAAATACTTCAGCGGCATCGCAAATCTTATCGAAAGCGTGGTAACACTGTGCATCGGCGCAGGCTTTTTCCTGATGCTGCTGGCGTTTTTCAGCACGATGGCATGATCACTTGCAGTTACGCTCATACAGCAGCCGCAAGCCCTTGAGCATCAAGCGGCGGTCATAAACGATCTCACGCTTGCACAGCGGCACAACAAAGCGTGCCATGCCGCCCGTAGCGATCACCTTGGCTTCTTGCCCAAGCTCGTTTTCCATTCGCTCGAGCAAGCCGTCAAGCATTGCCGCCGCACCGAACATGATACCGCTGCGCATACACTCACGAGTATTTTTTCCGATGGCACGCTTTGGTTCATCCAAGCTGATGCCCGGAAGCTGCGCTGTACGCCCGGTCAATGCCTCCATTGAGATCTTCACGCCGGGGCAAATGCAGCCGCCAATAAAGCAGCCGTTCGCATCCACGGCGGTGATCGTCGTTGCCGTACCCATATCAATGAGCAGCAGCGGTGTTCCGTACTCCGCAATGGCTGCCACTGCCACAACGATCAAGTCGCTTCCGACCTCAGACGGATTGTCCATGCGGATGTTGAGACCCGTTTTGATCCCCGGTCCGACGACAAGGCAGCTCTTGCCCGTCAGCTTGTAAATTGCGGTTTTGAATGAATTTAAGACCGGCGGCACAACCGAGGAAACGATGCTTCCCTCGATCGAGGCAGGATCGACCTCAAAAAGCGTCAGCATTGTTTTCAGCTCTGCGCAATATTGGTCAGAGGTTTTGATCAAGTCGGTCGCAATGCGGGCTTCAAACAGGATTTCTCCGTTTTCCAAGCCTCCCAAAACGATATTGGTATTGCCGATATCCACTGCTAAAATCATAAGTTTCCCTCCACGACACGGCAGCTTACGCTGCCGTTTTGTATTTCAACAATTCCGTAGCTTGCACGGTAAGACCCACAGGTGCCTGGATTCATCAGCCACATTTCGCCTCTCTTTTGGCAAAACGGCACATGCGTATGTCCGAACAATGCCACCTGCGCACCTTGTTCCATGGCGGCATAGCCAAAGCTGAGCAGTCCGCTCTTGACCTGATATTTATGTCCGTGAGCGGCGAAGATCGTCACGCCGTCAAACGTGCAGCAATAGCTCAGTGCACTGTCGGAAAATGCGTCACAATTTCCCTTCACATAGCAAATATCAATATTTGGCATCCGCCTTGCAAGCTCGATAGCGTCGGAATCGTGATCTCCCAAATGCAGGATCATATCCGGTTTTTCCAGCTCCGCTGCCAAGTGCATTTTTTCAATATGTCTGTGTGTATCCGACACAACAAGTATTTTCATACTGTCACCCTTTTCCTGTTGATCACATATATAGTATTATAGCAGATTGCGATAAAGGAGGCAATCAAAATGGACACAAAATTTTCACCCGAACAGGTAAAGCAGGTTCTGGGGACCCCCGAGGGCAAAAAGCTCATCGCAATGCTCAGTCAAAACGGCGGTTTACAGGCAGCCGCTGCAGCTTTTAAGAAGGGCGATATGAGTGCCGTCGAGGAAGCCCTCAAGCCAACGCTGCAAACACAGGAGGCTGATGCGCTTCTGAAAAAAATCAACGGAAAGTAGGTGATCGTTACGGAGGGCTTAGAGGATAAGCTAAACCGGCTTTTGAACGACCCCGACAGCATGGCGCAGATCCTGTCGATGGCAAAATCCTTCGGTATGTCCGAAGATCAGCCCTCCGTAAAGGCTGCGCCACCCCCGATCGATGAAAATATGATGCTCGGCATCATGCAGCTCATGCAGCAGCTGCAGCAAACGGATACGAAGCAGGATGCACTTTTGTGCGCTTTGAAGCCGTATCTTGCGCCGGATCGGCAGGCAAAGCTCGACAAAGCCATGCAGCTTGCGAGGATCTCGCATTTGGCAGGCTTTGCGCTGAAAAATTACGGCGGTCTTTTGGGGAAGTAGGTGTGCGCAATGTATCACAGATATTTGAAAAACGAAAAAGGTCAGTACCAAAAGCAGCGCATTGCGCCGGCAAAGCCGATCGAGCAGCCAAGTCAGCAAAACGCAAAATCTTTTTTCCCACTTGCCCTGCTTCAAAAGCTCGGAGATGACAGCGGTGATTTGTTGATCCTGCTGATTTTGCTGTTGCTGCTTGCCGAAGGAAATGAGGACTCCGATTCCGTCGTAATGACGCTCGCAATTTTCCTTTTCCTGCAATAAAAGTCCGCTTTCAATAAATCCAACCTCCGATTTATCGAACAGAACGTATCAACCACTGTAGGGGAGGGTCATGATGTATAGTGTAGTAAGATAGTTTACACAATGTGCAAGGACATGGTTTACAGTTTTTGATATAATCAAGGCATACAGAAGAGAAAGGGTGTATTTGTATGTCTTGGAAGGAA
>SVKY01000063.1 GCA_015068235.1 Oscillospiraceae bacterium | reverse complement strand
TCTGGCTTGTTCAATTATTTCGATTTCTTTTTCGCTAAACTTATACCGTGAAGACATAGTATCACCCTGTTATATTATACCACATACACGACATATAATCAAGCATTCCTATTAGAAATTAGTATTAGTTAAGAAATTTTCAGGCTATAAGACAGTAACTATTTTCTTTCATAGGGAATCTGCGACCAAATCAGAAAGGCCCCTTGCAAGCTGCCATCTTCCTCTTTTTTATGCCTTTTTTACAGGGAATTGCATAGGGAGTTGTATAGGGAATCCAAAAAAAGATGCGCGGAGCACCCCCCATAAGAGAGTGCTCCGCTTTGCGCAATTAACTATGAATCCTGCAAGGACTCTTCAATATATGGTAGCATCAGCGATCCATCAGAAGCGATCTGATTTTACTTGGCAGCGACATGCCATATCACCAGCGTCAGATCAGCGGCCAAAAGCAGGTGCAGAACGATATGGTACAAGTCAGGGATCAGACGGGTTTGGCTCGGCGGAAACAGCTTGAACGAATTTTCAAAGCATTGATTATAGCCTTCGAGTTTACGACGGCTTGCGCCAAATATGGTGAAATACTCGTGGCAGAAAAACTGCACCGTCAGCCAAAGCGCAAGTTCGACCATCAATATCCATTGTCCAACCGCTTCGCACAGCACAAACATCGCTGTACCGATCGTAAACAGCACAAGCACCACGAACTCTAAACTTTTAACTCCCTCGCCCTCGACCAAAACCACTTTGCCGAAGCGCCATGAGATCGTGCAGCCGAGGAACCACATCCACAGGAGCGCTGAAACGATAATAATTGCAATTCTCATATCATACCTCTAAACATTTTTGCAACCGTCATTCAAAGATGACGTGGATCGAATAATTCTCCTCCTGCAAATAATCATATTTTGGGCAGGTACGTGTACCGTCGATGAGTTCCTGCAGGACGCTGCGGCACTCCTTCTGCGTGACAGACTGAAAGCTCCAGTCCCCGTCTGCATCGGAGAGCTGATGATACGGCACCTCGCAGAGCTTACCGCCTTCAAAGCGATCGCTCAAAAGCTCCTCCATCAACTGCTCAACCACAATTATCGTATCCTGCTTGAGGTAGATCAAAGGGGATTGCGCTTGTTGGGGATGATTTGCCGCTGCAATGACCGTCATCGGCAATTCCTCCGCCGCATTCAGCGTCAACGGGCCTACGGCAAGAACAAGCTGCGTTCCGCCTTGATGCCACAGGTTGATCTCCTTCAAAATAGGGCTGGCCTCGCCTGAGGCGAACATCCCATAAGACGAAACCTTCACGATCACTTCGTCTGTCTTTTGCATTTCTTGTGCTGCGGCCTGCGCACCGAGCAGATAGCCGTTACCATAGTCAATGGTCTGAGGCACCATCATATCACAGTAATAGCCAAGAGAATGATACCCCTCACGCACAGCGACATAGCCTGCCAAATAGCCTGCGATTTCGTTTTGATAGCTAACGCAAAGCACATTGTTCAGTTCCAGCTCTTGCAAAATATTTTCCGGCTTTGGCTGCGAGAAATCGTAGCTTCCACTCCAGTAAAGATCATCGTTACTGATATTCATGCCAATCAACTTAACATCCGGATACTCATCTGCAATTTCCAGCAGTGCGCCTGCATATTCATAGCCATTGCAGAAGACCACATTACACCCATCGCCAATCGCCCTTTCAATCGCCTTCACCCGATCGTCAAGGCTATCTATTTCAGGGCTGTAGGTAGTACATGAAAGCTGCTCATACTGCATGATATGCTCCTGCAGCTCACGATCATACGGATCAGAAGTCAAAAATGCCATACGGATATCGCTCATCGTCTGCGGCTTTGCCGTTTCATCCTGCTTCACATCTCTGAAAACAAAAAGGGAAAGACCGATCACAAGCATCAGCATGGCCGCCAAAGCACCCCATCGCACAAGATGGCTGCGATCCTTCTTCGCCGCACGCTCAATAAGTACCTCGTCCACTTCCCCGATCGCCTGAAGCAGCTCGTCCGCTCTCATAAGAGTCCCTCCTTCTGCAAATACTCCGCAAGCTTTTTTCGCACACGATGCAAAATCACAGCCGCATTCTTTGCGGTAATATGATAGCGCTTTGCTGCCGTCTCCACCGAATCCATATAGAAATACCGACGCAAAAACAGGTTGCAATCACGTTGCGGTAAATCGTGCAAAAAACGATTCAGACTTTCAGAAAGCTGTCTGCTCTCCACCTGCTTCTCCACATCCTGCTCCGAAGCAAGGCACTCACTGAGCTCCTCAAGGGCAAGTGGAACACTCCCGCCGCCACGCTGCAGCGCCGTCTTCCTGCGGAAGAGATCCAACGAGCAATTTCGCACGATTTTACCAAAAAAAGCCATTAAACGCATCGGCTTTTGCGGAGGCATCGTATTCCACGAACGAATCCACGTTTCATTGACGCATTCTTCCGCATCCTCATGCGAGTATGTAATGTTATATGAAATTGTATTACAATACGCACCGTATTTCCGCTCCGAAGCAGTAATTGCCTCTTCCGAGCGCAGCCAATACAGCTCAACGATTCTGCGATCTTCCATATAACTTCCTTTCTGCACCGCATATCACTCGTCCGAGTGTTTCCAATACACCCCTTCAACATGAATCGGGCCGTTATAATTCTCCAATCGCTCATAATAATCCGCTTCGGGATCATAATCGACGACGATCTGATCAAATCTCTTCGCAAGCTGCTCTCTCGTGAGCGCCTCATACATCCAAAGAGATGTCGGCACACCATATTGCGCCGTCTCTTGTTCCGAAAATCCCAAGAAGCTGCTTCTGCTGTTCCCAAGAGCGGTAAACTGACCGCCGTATCGCTCCCATTCCCCTTGCGCAAGCTCCTGAAGCATAAACGCTAACTGCTGCGCTTCTCCTTCAAACAGCTGGTTGCACGCAAGAAAGTCTACCTCGTATTCTTTCGCTACATCATAGCACATCTGCATCGCATAAAGAGAAATAAAATCAGCAATGATCGCATCGGCACCGTTTTCGGCCAAGGCATAGATCGGGTCAGTATATGCCTTGTCGCAGAAACAGTTTCCGTGACTGGTGTAAACACAGACCTGCTCCGTAAGCTGCAGCTCCGCTGCCGCAGCTTGCGCACCTTGCACAATGCCGTAGGCATATTCCGCAGGGATCATCATATAGCCGCTCAAGCCGAGACTGCGATAGCCGTCGTAAACCGCCGCATAGCCTACCATATAACCATTCGCATAACTATTGTTATTCAAAAACGCAACATTGTTCAAATATTCCGGCAGCTCCTGCGGCAAGGGTCCTGCATCCTCATAGCCAAAATATTGATCCGGATAGCACTCCATCAGCATATCATCCTTGCGCAATCCACGGGCAATAAACTTCACCTCAGGGTACTGCGGACTCTTCTCATTCACGGTCTGCGCACAGTAGTAGCTCGGAAGGACGATCACATTATATCCCTCAGTAACCGCCGCATCGACTGCCGTTTCCATGTCATAATCATAGTCCTTCACATTATAAAATCCATACGGCAGGCTATTGGTGCCGCAGAAAGCCTCAATCGTCTGCCACGAAGCCTGCGCTTCGAGATCGTCTTGCACGGAGCCTTCCGCAATCAATGCGATTTGAACGCCGTTCAGATTTCGGATATGTTCCGGTGGAATGGTTTCTGCCTGCGTTGCTGCAGGTGTTTCATCCTGCGCATCGGCGCAAGCCGTAAAGAGCATCATGACGATCAGCAAGATTGCAAATAGTTTTTTCATTTTTCTTTCCTCCTTTTGGGTTTTTCCCGTTCTACCCTTAATGACGCAAAAGAGGAACACTATATTACAACAATTTTATATTAACAGAATTTTTTATTCCCGTCAACAAACGAAAAACCTTTTGCTATTATTTCGTAATACAAAGAACGATCCGGCAATGTTTTCACATTGCCGGATACGAGGTGGTACATCCAATGAACCACAGCCACAATAGGAAAGAAATCACAATAAGCGAATATTCATAGCTTTAATTCAGAGAGCGTGCCGTATTGAGCATAGTTGCGCTGTAGAGAAACAGCACATCGGCATTGTCAAAATCCACATAATCATCAATCAGGGTCAATGCAATATAGCGCAGGTCTACGATCGTAATCTTGGCATAGCTATCGATCAGAAGCGGTGCAAGAGAGCTTCCGAAGCTGTCTCTGAAGAGGATCAGATGCTTATCGCTCGTTGCATTCGGATTCTCAACGGTAATCAGCATCTCGGCACCTTCCAGGAAGACATCATACGAATCCGTGTTTTCCGCACCGAAATATGCCTCATTATAAACATGAATCCGGCGCCAAGTCTTGCTCTCATTCAAGCGCAGCACCTTCGCATTCAAGATCGCATCGTTCGTCAGGTAGGTCAGAGTATCGGGCGCAGGAGGTTCATCTGCAAGCTCGTAGTACACACCCTTAAAGCCTTCTAAGCTATGGCTCGTATACTCCGTAGCCGCCTGCGTTCCCATCGCCGAGCAAAGTGCTTCGGCCACGGGCAGGATATTCTCCTGCTTCCAATGGCTGTCCGTACGATAATAGTCATCGAGGCTCAGGTGCTCACGCAGGTCAATCTGCGTAGCGTCCACGCCCGACATAATCTCATAGAGCTTATCATAGTTCATCGTCGGCTGATTGGACGAGGGATCCAAATAGTACATATAATAATTCTTATCGGGAATGATCGCATAATAGGCATCGTTGATCTCCGGATGCGACTGCAGAATCTGATTGAAAATAGACACGGCCTTGTTCATATCCGCCTCATTGGTAGACGGGTCGAGCTTGGTCAAATGTCCGCCGGCGCCTGCATAGCCGTCGCTGTTCTTCATCAGGAAAACATCCTGCTCAATCCACTTCTTAGCATCCTGGAAGGTCGTACGAAGCGGAAACTGATCCAGAAGGTACGTCTCAAGCTGGGCAAAGTAGTCGCCGTTAAAAATTGTCTTGGCCGAAAGGGTCGGCATTTGAGTAAGCTCTCTTCGCTCTGCGGTAGAGATTTTTTCATCCGGAATGATAATATGCGCAATGGCAATGGCGAAGATGACCAAAGAAAAGACGATGATCATACTATAGTGTTTGATTTTTTCCATCGTTGTTCCTCCTTAGAAGCGGAAATAGAGGAAGGGACTGAAGCTGCTCGCTGCCAAATATGCCGTCACCGCAACCGGAACTGGACGTTACACATGGAAGACTACGACCTACGGCAACTTCTATTTTGATGTAACGATCGACAAGACTCCCCATGATTACAAGGCAACTGTCACAGCACCGACCTGCACAGCACAAGGCTATACAACACATACGTGCTCCACTTGTGGCAACAACTATGTTGATAGTTATGTTGCTGCATTAGGCCATGCTGCGTCGGATTGGATTGTTGATCTCAATGCAACTTGCACAGCTTCGGGCAGCAAGCATACGCAATGTACTCGCTGTGGAGTAACAATGCAGACAAGTGTAATTCCTGCAACTGGTCATAATGAAAGTGAATGGATAATTGACAAGAATGCAACATGCACTGCAAGCGGTTCTAAGCATACGGAATGTTTGACTTGCGGCGCAAAATTGAAGACAGAATCAATCCCTGCAATCGGACATATTTATCAAGAGGTTGAAACAGCTCCAACTTGCACAGAGCGTGGCTATACTGCGCATATTTGCAGCAACTGCAATGACAGCTACGTAGATTCTTACGTCAATGCACTCGGCCATGAGTGGGATGAGGGTAGCATTTCGCAAGCACCTACCTGCACACAAGATGGCATCAAGGTATTTAGCTGTAATCGTTGCTCTGAAACAAAGACTGAATCAGTTGCAGCAATAGGTCATAGCTATGCCGATATTGTGACTGTACCTACCTGCACAGAGGAAGGTTATACAACCCATACTTGCGGAAGCTGTGGTGACAGTTTTGTTGATTCTTACACCGATGCACTCGGTCACGATTGGAACGAGGGAACGGTAACAACAGAGCCCACAGAAACCGAAACCGGTATCAGAACCTACACTTGCGAACGCTGTGCTGAAACAAAGACAGAAGAAATTCCTGCTTTGGGACATACACACAACTATGAGACCAGTGTAATTGCACCGACGTGTACAGAAGAAGGCTATACAATTTATTTCTGTGCCTGCGGAGATGAGTACAACGCCGATCATGTTGCAGCACTGGGTCATGCATGGGATGAGGGAACGATAACGACCGAGCCCACAGAAGCCGAAACCGGTATCAGAACCTACACTTGCGAACGCTGTGCCGAGACAAAAACAGAGGATATTCCCACGCTAGACCACACACATAGTTATGACGAAAATGTAATTGCGCCGACATGCACAGAGCAAGGATATACTGTTTACACTTGCGTATGCGGTGACAGCTATACCGATGATTTTGTTTCAATGCTTGGTCATGCATGGGATAACGGTACGGTAACAACACCTCCAACAGCGACTGAAACTGGTGTAAAGACATACACTTGCACACGATACACGGCAATAACGACCGAGGTAATTCCGGCAACAGGAGAAGATAAACCCTGTGACGGTGGTGCAGACTGCCCGAGTGCAAAATTCAAGGATGTCAAGGCAAACGATTGGTTCCATGAATATGTAGACTTTGCAGTTTCTCACGGCTTGTTTGGCGGCATGAGCGCAAATACCTTTGAGCCGAATACAGCCATGACCAGAGCTATGCTTGTGACGGTACTGTGGAGATATGCAGGTCAGCCGAGCGAGGGAACCAATAACTTTACCGATGTTAAGAGCGGCCAGTGGTATACCGATGCAGTTGCATGGGCAGCGGACAACGGCATTGTCGGCGGCGTGGGCAACAACAAGTTTGCCCCGAACGGCAATATCACCCGTGAGCAGATGGCAGCGATTCTCTATCGTTATGCCAACAGCAACGGTATTGATACTTCTGCAAGAGCTGATTTAAGCAGCTTCCCTGATGGAAACAAAGTCAGCTCCTATGCAAACGATGCCATTCGTTGGGCAGTTGCCGAAGGGTTGATCAATGGTTCTGACGGCAAGCTGATGCCGCAAGGCAACGCAACTCGCGCCCAGGTTGCAGCCATCTTGGTGCGCTTCATAGAGAACGTTGTCGGCAAATAATATCAAATAGCTATCGCACAAAGACGTGGACCGGTTCATCCGGCCCACGTCTTTACATTCCTAATATTTAGCTCAAGTTCTATTCAAAGCTCATTTACAGCAACAATGGCAGGCGCTCGAAGAGGAACATCTCAGGTTAAAGAAAAGAATACCGAAGAACTGATTTCGTCGCCGTCGTCGTCTTGCCGACAAAATGCCGACAAGTGAAGATGGCAGGTGATGCTCGACCTATGAAAAAGTGCGGAAAATGTAAATGCCAAAAATGTTTGGAGAACATAGTAAAAACACCAAGAATCCGAAGATTCTTGGTGTTAAATCTGGCACGTCGCACCGAAAAAGATATCACGCCTTCCAAACAGCTTTGATGATATTACCGATTTTGGGTGAGGTTCCGTACATAAGAACACCGACACGGTAAATTTTTGCAGACAGTATACCAATCCCAAAGGTAGATGCGACTAAAATACCAATAGAAATCGCAATCTCATACCAAGGCACAGTACTCATAGCAATTCTTGTGAACATAGCCATTGGTGAGGTAAACGGAATGTAAGAACAAATCTGCATAAGTATGTTGTCCACACTTCCGCTACTCATTGAGAACATAACCACCATAAAACCAATAATGAACAAGAACGTTACTGGCTGAACAGCTGTATTGATATCTTCAAGCTTTGAAACTGTGGAAGAAATTGCACCGTAGAGGAACGCATAAATGAGGAAGCCAAGCAAGAAGAATACGAGCATATATGCAAACAACTCAGGCGGAATATTAAAGATAGAGTCAATAATTCCGTTATCTCCCCAATAAGACTTGTTAACATTATAGAATACGAGTGCCGAGCCGAAGATAGCAACAAGCTGAACAAGACCTGCCATACAAGCCGCCAAAACCTTACCAAACATCATATTAATAGGCTTGGCACTGGTGATAAGCAATTCCATGGCACGAGAGCTTTTTTCCGTTGCAACACTCATTGCTACCATCTGACCGTAAAGCAGAATAACCATATACAGCGCAAAAATCATAATGTAGGTGTAGAAGAAGTTTTGCATCTGATCTTTGCCAAGGCTTTCTACCTCAGCGTCAATCTGAATACTCATAACCCCTGCGGCATCTTCAGCTGACATACCGCCACCCATCATAGCGTTCATTTGATAGATCTGTTGTAGTACGCCTGTGGCAATATCGGGGTTCATATCGTACATCGAGAGATTATCAACGTAATATGTAAACGAAGTTGCCCCGTTCATTACAAAAGCACACTCCACATCACCGGAAGTAATTTTGTTCTTGATTACGCTGATTTCTGCATCTGTGATCTGCACATCATAGTCAGTAAAGGATGCGGCAAATGTTTCTTTTACCATATCCGCCTGTGTAGGATCGTCTGCCTTTACAAGCATAACGGAAAGGTCTGTGGTGGTATCAGAAGTATCGTCTGATTCAAACAAGGCGGTAATACGGGGAAAGAACATAACGATAGCGATAACCACCATCAAAAAGATGGTTACACCGACAAACGCCTTATTCTTGGCATAATTTTTAAGTTCAAATTTAAGAATTTTTCCAAACTGTTTCATATTGCTTAGTCCTCCTGTGCGGCATCGCCTGCATATTCTACAAAAATATCATTGAGGGAAGGTTCGTAAACCTTTACCTCGTCAATATCATAGGTTTCTACAAGGCGGGTCATAGTGGCTTTCTTTTCGGAGGGATCAGCCAAGCGAATCATTAAGTTGCCGTTTTCCATAACTGTACAGGTAGAACCAAAATCAGCAATAATTGCATCGGGCGTTTCTGTTTTTACAACCAAACGGTCACGGGGATAGTCACGCTTGATATCATGCAAATCACCTTGAAGAGCAACAACGCCGTTGTTAAGAATAGCAATGCTATCGCAGAATTCTTCTATGTAGCTCATCTGATGGCTGGAGAACAGAACAATCTTGCCCTTCGCAATCTGTTCCTTAACCACATCCTTTAAGAGCATTGCATTTACAGGGTCAAGACCCGAAAAAGGCTCGTCAAGAATAATGATGTCGGGATCGTGAGCAAGAGCGGTAATAAGCTGAATTTTCTGCTGATTACCCTTTGAAAGGGTTTCGAGCTTCTTATTTCGATACTCGGTCATACCAAGACGTCCAAGCCAATAGTCTATTGATTGCACAGCTACCTTACGGCCCATTCCTTTCAGCTCTGCGAAATATGTAAGTTGATCGATGATGATCTTTTTGGGGTAAAGGCCTCTTTCTTCGGGAAGATAGCCAATACCGATTTTGTTGTAATCGATGGGCTGACCGTCGATCAGCACTTCGCCGCTGTTTGCGGGAAATACATCCATCAAGATTCGAATAGACGTAGTTTTGCCGGCACCGTTTCTGCCGAGCAGTCCGAAGGCTTTGCCACCCTCAGCCTTGAATGAAACTCCGGTGAGGACTTTCTTCTCACCAAAGGATTTTTCTATGTTTTTGAGTTCCAATACCATTTTTTAACCTCCTAATAAAAAGTGCGTAGCCAAAGCTACGCACCGAAAAACGTAGCCTGATCTGTTGCGACACAGTTCACTCCAAACAGGAAATGATATCAAGGCATACATTTTTACCAATAGTATGCCTGTTCAGAGTAATATTAAACTGTGTCGCATCTAGTATTATATCATAAAACAGAAAATAACGCAATACCAATTAAGTGATATTGTACTATCATTTACTGCCTTATTTATTATTTTAGAAACGAATGGTTTCAAACCGTTATAAGCAGCAAAAGCATTATAGCAAATATCGAATTTAGTTCAAGTCCTCCCCAAAGGTCGTTTTTGGGAAAAGATATCTTTTGAATTCCACCTTGAAAAATGGCACAAAAAAACCCAGAAACCGTTGTGGTTCCTGGGTTTTTCGAACCGATATCTTTTTCGGTTCGCAATGTTGGTTGCGGAGGAGGGACTTGAACCCCCGACCTCCGGGTTATGAGTACCTCGGAAACGAACGGAAATGCCCTTGTCTGGCAAGGACTTTCCGGTTTTTTAGTACTATTTTGCCGACAATTTGCCGACAAAGTTCAAAAAACGCATCAAATTTTAGCTCAACGCTGCCGCCCAAAAATCGGTCAAGTAGTCCATAATCCCCTGTGCAGCGTAGATGGTCGCCATCATCAATGCGTCCTTATCGCATTCCGAGAAATCGATCTGATACCCAGCCCTTCGCAACAAGAGAGTGAAAAACAATCGTTGCGTTCTT
>SVKY01000008.1 GCA_015068235.1 Oscillospiraceae bacterium | reverse complement strand
AATTTTCGTTGGCTATTCTTCACTATCTCAGTTTTTGCACTGACATCTCAAAGAACAACTTGTTTTTATTAATCAAATTGTCCAAGGTGTTTGTTCATGTTTCTCGTTGTTTAATTTACAAGGTACATCGCTGCTTTCGCAGCCTATAAAAACCACCGCACAGCTTCATCGGAACTCATCCTCCGCCGTGGCAGCGACTTGCATATTATAGCAGACGTTATTTCGTTTGTCAAGCACTTTTTCGACTTTTTTCAAAATTTTTCAGCGTTTTCAACAAACTGTCTGCCGAACGCTTGGCTATTTTAACAGAAAGAACTGCATTTGTCAAGCATTTTTTTGATTTTTTTCAAACTTTTTTTCTTTTTCAAGCGATTGTGGCAAAAACGGCAACAGACCCCAAAATATTGCGGTGCCGATCGCCAAAAATGCACCGCCGCACAGTCTGCTGATCCAAATACTTGCACCGCCGAGCAAAAAATTGATCGGCATCGTGAAAACTTTTGCTTTGGGATAAATCTTTTGCACGATCGTTTCATTAACACTGCAGATCATGCCAAGCAGGCAAAACCCACCTAACGTCACTGCAACCGAAACGATCGGCTCTAATCTTTCCATTGCGCCAAGGATGCTGACAGATTTCATGGCAGTGTAAAAATCCCGACTGCCTGCGCTGACCACAGCTGCAAGGATGGCAAAGACGATCGCAACCGCTTGCCAAGCACCCGATACTTTTTCTTCGCTGTACAAGCCGAGCATAGGCACCAACGCTGCGGCAAGGACGGTCCATTGCGGCATTTGCTCCGGCTTCAGGTTCGATTTTTGAATTTCGGGCAGAGAGAATCCGAGCAGCGTCCCATATAATATAGTAAGTGCAAAAGCGATTACGGCTGAAACACGCAATACGGTACATTCTCCTTTTGAGGCTGCGTAAGCGGCAAGCAACAAAAGCAGCAAACCGATCAGCTCATTTCCCTGCTCAAACGCCGAACATAAAAGATCTGATGCAGCGCCGAGGGCAAGCAGATTCCAGCCAAGCAACGCCGCAAGGGGGATCGGATTGGTGTTTCTCTCTCTTTTTTGCGCAGTATATAACAGTATCGAAACGATTGCCGTTGTCACGCCTGCCCAAAGCCAGCCTGCTTTCGGCAAAACAAGGATCGCAGGCACGGTTGCCGCACAAAACAGCAATACAGAGTGTTGTTTGGATCGTACGCTCATCGTTCCTCCATATGATAATCAGAGATCTGTTCTTCGCTCGGATGTGCCTTCAGAAATTCATAAAGACCTTCCATCGGCGCAAGCTCTGACATCAGGTAGACCTGCGCAGACGGTCGCAGCTCGTGGCTGTTCGCCGCTTCAAACGCTATCCTGCGATCGGTCACCGCCAACTGCTCAGCTGTGTCGAAAAATACATCTCCGGAAGCATTTTTTCGCAGATCCTCCACCGCCGCCTGCCAGCTTTCGCCCTTTCCTTCACCGACATTGCTGACGATATGAATGCCGTTTTGGGTATATTCCGCCTGAAGCGTTTTGATGGGCAAAAGCTGCTGCGTCTCATACTCCCGAAACGGAAGACCGAAAATCAACGTCAGCACGATTGCCATAAGCAGCGCAAGCCACCATTTCATTGACCTCACTCCTGATTTTGAAGATCCTGCGGATGCAACGCCGGATCACGAAATTTGTCATATTTCAGCCTTGTGCGCAGAATTGAGCGCACACTGACCCTTGCAAAGGGCGCAAGATAGGGTTCGCCGAAGGAGTTTAAGCCGGCAAGGTGCACCAAAAGACACAAGATGCCCATCGTCAAGCCGTAAAGTCCCGCAAAGCTCGCCAACACCGCAAGCACAATTCGCCAAAGTCGAATCGCATCGGCAAATCCCCGTCCGGGAATCGCAAATCCGCAAATTCCTGCGACCGCCACAACGATCAACGCAGCCGGAGAAATGATCTTCGCCTCAACCGCCGCCGAGCCGACGACCAAGCCACCGATGATGGAAAGACTTTGCCCGATCGACTTTGGCAAGCTGACACTCGCCTCCTGCAACAGTTCAAATGCAACGAGCAAGCCCAATATTTCGAATATTGTCGGAAACGGCACGGATTTTTTTGCTTCAATGACACTTTCAAGCAAAGCCGTCGGAAGCATTGCCGGATGAAATGCGACCATTGCCACAAAGAGCGCCGGCAGCGTCAGGCTCAAAAGCAGCGCCAAATAGCGCAGTACACGCAAAACCGATGCCGATAAAAAATTAGTTCCCCGATCCTCGGCGCTCGTCATCAAATAGCCCAGATCTACCGGCAAAAGATAGCCCAACGGCAATCCATCGACCAGTAGCCCGATGCGCCCATCGAGCAAGCCTTGCGCAAAACGATCCGTGCGCTCGGTATATTGGATCAGCGGAAAAGCGGTCGGACGTGAGCCTGTGACATATTCTTCGACGGAGGAAGGCGTGATCATGCCATCGATATCGATCTCGGATAAGCGCAGCTTCATACGTTCGACTAAATTCGGGTCGGTCAGACCATCGAGATAGGCAACGGAAACATTGGTTCGGCTGCGCCTGCCGACGGTGGTTTCGTAAAAATGCAGTGCAGGAGAGCGCAAATGCCGCCGCAAAAGGCTCGTATTTGTGCGAGAGGTTTCAGTGAAAGCATCCTTGGGACCTTTGACCGTATTTTCGACCTCAGGCGCTGAAGGCGAACGTTTTTCACCTGTTTTGTCCTCAAAGGCAATGGCTTTTTTTCCAAAAAGCACCACACTGAATCCGTTTAAGAGCATCGAAATCACCGTATCTAAGTCCTTACAAGGCTTTGCAACGGAATTGTAGACCGTACGATGCAATGCTCTGTCATAAATTTCGTCCATGCTGCCGCCCAAGGTGTCCTGCATGAGCGGTTTTACGACAAATTCCGAAATATCGCCGCCCGAGGTCAGCCCGTCGATGGCGTATATATATAATGTATGCACGCCCACACGCAGCACGCGGCGGTTAAAGTCCCCCGAAGCGCCAAAAATTGCGGACAAATTTTCATCACAGATCGTCCCGACGTAGCTGCCGTCTGCCTGCCGCACAAAATCCAAGCTTCTCACCTCAAGCTATATTTTACCTGATGTGAAGAAAATTATACTAAAATTACAAAATTTCGATTTATCGGTGAGTTTTGTTTTTCAAATTGTAGGGGCGGACGACTCTGTCCGCCCACACGAAGTGCCTGCACGGGCGCACAGATGCCGCCGCAGCGGTATGCATGCGAGCAACCGAGCGAAGCGAGGCTCTTAGCGAGTCGCAGTCGTGCGCCCCTACGGTGTCAAAACGCAGCCAACAGCTCGATAAATCGGAATTTAGGTTATATACTTTAGTAAGCAAGGGTGCAGATATTGTGGTATATCGCATACCGAAAGCACATTCACCGTAGGGCAAGCCGGGGTCAGCTTGCCCTGCAATTGGTGCAGTATTTCTCTGGGTGGAATTTCCATATATGGTGGTTTGCTTACTAAAGGTGATAACCTAAATCGGAATTTGACGTTGCAAGGGACAATGTCCGCTCTTTTTCGAACATTTTCTTGACGTGGGGCATCAGGCGTGGTAAAATAGTTGAAATATTTTTCTTAGAGGGACATTATGCAGGAAGTTTTTGAGGTAGATCAGGAGAATGTCAGGTCACTTTCAGATGTGATGAAGGCGCTGGAAAAAGCCGCAACCGCCCACGCCATCGATCTCAGGATCGATTTCCCGAGAATGCTGGAGGAATACGGCGCACTTTGGATGATCGTGCGCAGCCGTCTTTGCATGACTCGGCTTCCTGAAAATGCTCTGCGTGTCAAAACATGGTTGCGCAAGCCGAAATCGGCGGTCAGCAACCGTGACTTTTCCCTCTTTGACGGCGACGAGGAGATCGGCTGGGCAGTACAGAGCTGGGTTTTGGCAGATGCCAAGCAGCGCAGCATCGTGAATATGAAAAACATACCGCCGCTTTGGATCCTTCCAACCGTGCAGCCCGAGCGCACACAGGCGCTCAAGCATATCTCTCTGCCGCCGATGGAGACGGTCGAACACCGGCATATTGCGCCGCAGGAGTTAGACCTAAACGGACATTTGAACAATGTCCGCTACATTCAGCATGCGGAAAAATATGCCCCCGAAGGAGCGCTGAGCCTTGACGTGGTCTTCGACAGAGAATGCTTCGCAGGCGAGGAGTTGACCCTGCAGGCTGCCGATGGCTTTGTCTGCGGCCTAAAACCCGACGGCTCGTACAGCTTCCGTGCACATTTTTATAAAGGAGAACCGATATGAAACGAATTTTCATTCTGCTTCTGCTCGCTGCCTTCCTTTGTGTTGGCTGCTCGGAGGAAGAAAAAGTGACCGTCGAGCCCGACACTACGGTTGAGGGACAGATCGTCCAGCTTCCGCGAGGCTTGGAAGGACAGTGGACCAGCGCCACCGTCAGCGATCGCGGTTATTCCGAGACCATCATCTTTGCCGCCGACGGCTCCCTGACCGTCTCTTCCATGAAAAACGGCAAGGTGGAGCAGAGCATTTACGGCACGTTCTATGTTGACGGAAATCAGATCGTTTTCGAGATCACCAACGGTGCAACACCGTATAAGGACATTTTTGAATACACGCTCGACGGAAGAGAGCTGTATCTGATCGATGAGGACGGTCCTGCGCATTATCTGCGCACATCTTAAATCCTAAGAAGGAGACGATTATTTATGAAGCCTTATGCGCTTTTTACCACCGAGGAGCGTCGGAAGGAATATGCCGAGCTTAGAGAAAAATATCAGAAATTCCAGGCACTGAAGCTCAATCTCAACATGGCACGAGGCAAGCCCGGCATGGAACAGCTTGACCTTGTGAGCGATATGTTAGCGATTTTGATCGATTATGGAAATTATGTGATCGACGGCATCGATGTCCGCAACTATGGTGAGCTGAGCGGCTTGCCGGCGGCAAAGAGATTGTTCGCTGAGATTTTAGGAACACAACCGGAGGAAATTTTTGTTGCAGGAAATGCGAGCCTGCAACTCATGTACGACCTGATCAGCAAGGCGCACACGCACGGACTTCTTCACTCCGAGCGCCCGTGGTGCAAGGAGGAGAAGATTAAATTCCTCTGTCCCTCCCCCGGCTATGACCGACACTTCAAAATTTGCGAGACCTTCGGCATGGAGATGATCACCATTGCCATGACCCCCGACGGGCCCGACATGGACACCGTGGAAGAAGCGATCAAAGATCCCACGGTCAAGGGTATGTGGTGCGTTCCCAAGTATTCCAACCCCGATGGCATCATCTATTCCGACGGGGTGATCGATCGAATCGCCGCAATGAAGCCTGCGGCACCCGATTTTGCGCTGATGTGGGATAATGCTTATTGCGTGCATGAATTTGAAGGCGAATTTGTCCCGTTCCGTGATATGCTGAGCCTGTGCCGTGCGCAGGGCAATGCCGACATGGTTTATGAATTTGCCTCGACCTCAAAAATCACCTACCCCGGTGCAGGTGTTGGCGTGATGGCAGCAAGCGTTGCCAATCAAAAGTACATTGCCTCCCTCGTTACTTATCAGACCATCGGCTTCGACAAGATCAATCACCTGCGCCATGTATGTTTTCTGAAGAATAAGGCGCATACTCTGGAGCTGATGCAGCGCCATGCCGAAATTCTGAAGCCGAAATTCCATGCGGTTTTAGATTCGCTCAAAAACGAGATCGAACCGCTCAAGATCGCTCAATGGACCCAGCCGAAGGGTGGCTACTTTGTCTCCGTCAACTCCATGCCCGGGACAGCAAAGCGCATTGTCGCCCTGATGAAGGATGCCGGAGTGATTTTAACGGGAGCCGGTGCGACCTTCCCCTACGGCATTGACCCCAATGACAGCAATATCCGCATTGCTCCCACGCTGCCTCCGGTCGAGGAGCTGAAGCAGGCGATGGAAGTATTTTGCATCTGTATGCGCATGGCTGCCCTTGAGCAGCTTGGCATCGAATAAAAAAACGAACACCCCGAAAGGGGTGTTCGCATTATAGATGGACAGTTGCAACCGTCTGATATGATTTTATACTAATTCTTAATAAAACGATGGAATCGTTTTATTGCCCACTCTGCGAGCGGACGGCGTCGCAGACGCCAAGAATGTTGTACAATACTTTTCTTGCCGCCACAGGCGGTGCAGGATATTCATCCTGCAATAAAATGATTTCTAAATCATTTTATCAGGAAACAGTATTATGAACAAATCCGATTGATCGGAAGAATCATTCTCCGTCAAACACGCCGGCTCGGTCGAGCATGACCAAAAGCCGTATTGCATCCTCGCCCAAATCCAGCACGGTTTCTTCTCCGCTGCCGCCCTTGCCCCGGAGAATTTCCTTCTCCATCAGCTTGTCAATCGTCGGACGGTAAAACGGATTTTGAATGTCTTTCAAACGTTCATAGCGCATTTGATCTCCCTCCATTCCGAAATATTCTGCAATCATCGCCGCTTGTGCATCGGCAAGCTTTCTTAAATTATCGTCATTGAGCAGCCATTGTGTGATGGCGCTGTTGGTATGAAAGCTCTGCTCAAGCAGTAAGGCGCTTGTACCGTTGCTTACCGCATGGCGCAAAATGCCGTAATAATCGGCATTGCCGGCGCTGTTGATCCGTTTGCGGATCTGCGGAGATTGAACCGTTCCCATCACAGAGGCAATGACCTCGGAAAGTGCCTGCGCCAAGTCCTTTTTGTCATCGCTGATGGGGTAAAAAACGCAAACATAGTCAACATTGTCGTTAACGTCGCTACCGACGGCGTTGGTGTGCAGACTCAAAAGCAGGTCACAGCCTCTGCCTATGGCAGCTCTGTCGTATAAGGACGGACTTTCCTCCACGGTTTTTCGGGTGCAAACGACTTCGAAGCCGTATTCCTCCAATGCCGTTTTCAAAAAGCCCTGCAGGGCAAACATTCTCGTTCCCTCTTGGTAACGATTGTCCGCAGGCGATGGATTGTAGCCGAGTCCGTGACCGGCATCGATGCAGATCTTCAAGCGTTTTTCCCTCCGTTCTTTTCAATTTGGGTACCGAAATAAAATCCGATGATGATCGTATAGACGGTCAAAAATTCACTTGTTTTGACCTGTCCGCACAGTGCCAGCACCGAAAAAACAACGGTCGTTGTCAATGTCACAAGGGACTTGATGCTGAGCAATTTTGACAAGCGCTCTTTCATTTGCTCACCTCCTCAAGGTCATTCAGGCGGTGGTTGATGACCTTCAGCTTTTCCTCGATCAAGGGGATGCGTTCGCCGAAGGAATTGTGGCGATCGACCTTTTTTTCGAGCTGAGCAAGACGATAATTTGTCAGCTTTGATGCGGTCAAAATGCCGCCGAGCGTGCCGAACAGCGTGCCGACAAGCGACAGCAATGCGATCAAAATTTCACCTTTCACAAAATCACCCCCTCATAGGTAGCGGCGATTTTGAAAAAATTGCCATGTTTTGTGCAACAGCTTGAAAAAATTTTACGAATATGATAAAATATTTCAAAATTTCCGATTTATCGCTGAGAATAAAGAGTAATGATGAAGGATGAAAAAATAGTTGCACTTCCGTAATTTGTCATTGAAGAGGGAGCGCAGCGACCGAAAAATCTTAGCGAGAGTAATGAAATTGTAAAATTGACGTACTGCCAGCAAGATTCTTCGCTGCGCTCATGCCTGCCGCAGCAGGTATACCGAATGCAACAAACGCAGCAGGCTCTTAGCATTCGGTAGAATGACACTCAAACGCAATGACCGATTGATTGCTACTCCTTCATCATTCATCTTTACTCATTCATCCTGCCCGACAAATCGGGCTTTGACATTTTGCTATAAGGAGGTGTGTGCATGAAGCCGACCGCAAAGCAAGCCATTCAGGCATCGTTCAGAACGCTTTTGATGGCAAAATCCCTGGACAAGATCACGGTGCGTGACATCGTGGAGGATTGCGGCATCACTCGCAACACCTTCTATTATCATTATGAAGATATTTATGATCTGTTCGACGATTATTTGGACACCCGAATTTACGAAACTTGGCAGGAGCTGCCGAAAAATTGCCCATGGGATCAGGCGTTATCGGCGCTTTTGGAGAGCATTTTTGAAACACCTCGCATGGGACGGCATATTTTTTATTCCAAAAAGCAAGATGCCATGCGACAATATTTGAACAAACTGCTGTCCTCGATCCTGCAAAGCCACGCTGCCAATGTGGCGCACCGCATCACCTTCGAGGATCGAAAAATGATCTGCGATGCATGCTGTTATGCGCTTTACGGCATGCTCGAGCAGTGGCTCACGGGGCCAGATGCCGGCATGCTTCACCACAATCTGCAAAGGCTTCTGCAGTGCTTTAGCGGTGCGATCCATCAAGCATTCGCCTACTGCGTCGACCATCCCCAAAGCAAGGAGGACATCCTATGAGAAAACAGAATGTCGGACTCGTTATGAGTGCGAAAATTATCAATATTTTGTGCGGCTGCCTAATGAGCGTTGCAGGTGTTTTGCTGTTCTTCCTGATAGGGCTGGAAGCCGTGCTTGCACAGCGTATTTTCCTCGGCATTTTGCTGGGGCTTTGCGGTGCGGCAAAGATTTTCGGCTATTTTTCCAACGATCTTTACCGCTTGGCGTTCCAATATGACCTTGCGATGGGAAGCTTTTGCGCCGTACTGTCACTGATTGCCATTTTCATGCCCGAGAGCATGTATAGCACGTTCCCACTTTTGATCACGCTTTATGTTTTATTCGACGCACTGTTGAAGCTGCAAATGGCATTCGATGCCAAAGGCTTTGGCATGAAGAGCTGGGTCTTGATTTTGATCACGGCTGCGATCTTGTGCGTGGCGGTCCTGTTTGCAGCCGCGTCCTTGTTGGCAGAGCTTTTCAGACCCCTGTCTGCGGTCGGACTTGCGCTGCTGCTTGACGGCATCGAAACTACGTGGATCACTGCCCACACCGTCCGCATCCGCGGCAAGAAGAAAAATTTGGACGAACGATTTGAGCTGGATTGATATGCGAATTTTCAGATTACCGCTTTGCCTGATTTTGTGTTTAGCGCTGGTTTTGCCCGTGTTTGCGCAGGAACAGGCGGAGCCGAGATTGTATTTTGTGTGTAAAAATGCTCCGACAGGTACGCTATTGCAGACCTTACAGCTTGCCGCAAGCGAATTTGAAGCAGAAGGCTTTCCCTATCGCCTTGTTTACGGCGAATCGCAGATGGCACAGGAAGGAGATTTTCTGATCAGCCAAAATGCCGCACTTCCTGCGCAGGGCTACCGCATCGAAGCAAGTGGAAAGTTATTTTATGCCGATGAAGATGGTCTGCTCTACGGCATGCGCCGAATGCTCAAAATGCTGCTCTCAGGCGGCTTGCAGGACGTGTGCGAGGCGCCAATCGTGCAACAACGGGTGCTGATGCTCGATTGCGCAAGAAAATATTTTTCCAAAAATTTTATCTGCAATTTGATCGCTCAGATGTCCCACATGGGCTTTAACGCCCTGGAGCTGCATCTGACCGAGGAGCAGGGCATTCGTGCGGATATTTGGGACGAGGAATTTTTTGTCAGCGAGAACGATTATTCATGGATCTGCGGAAGTGAGAGTGCCTATTGGGTCTACGACTGCCCCGATCCTGATGAGGGAAAATATCTTACAGCTGCGGAATTGGTCGAAATTTTGCAGACGGCAAAAGAATATCACATTGAGGTCATTCCCTCATTCAATACCCCCGGGCACAGCGAATATCTGTGCAATGTCTACGCAGAAAAAGCCCAAAACGGCGATTTTTCTTTCGTTTTTGACGGGCAGGAATATCAAACCGCCTCGATCGCATCAAGCCAATACAGCGTGATCGACCTGGAAAACGAAGCAGCAAGAGCTTTTGTGCACAGCGTTTTGCTGGACTATGCCAAATTTTTTGCCGCCTGCGGATGCAAAAATTTCAACATCTGCGCCGATGAGGTCACACTTGACACCTCGTATGACGTTTTCACCGCCTATATCAACGAAACGGCGCAACGCTTACAGGCTTTGGGCTATCGGGCGAGGGCGTTCAACGATTTTTTGTGCTATGACTACGCCTCTGTAGCGCTGGATGAAAATATCGACATCGTCTATTGGCACACACCCTATGCCTCGGAAGCTGCCGATGCGCAGACCTTCATCGATCAGGGCAGAACGCTCTATCACGCCATTCAGAATTATACCTACTATGCCCTGCGTGTGTTCAATACCCCGGGCTATGAGACGCAACCGAGCTGGGGCTTGGATGCCCGAGATGAGAATAATGTTTGGTGGTCTTTTAACCGTGCAACGCCCGATCGGATCTATGCCGAATATTCCCCCGAAAATCTTTTTGAAACGACCGACAGCATTCAAACGGTTTTGAAAACCTCACAGCTTGGCGGTTCGTATTTTCTGATTTGGTGCGACTATGCCGGACTTGCCGACGAGCAGGAGATCTGGAGCGGAGAATATCCGCTGCTTGATCGACTTTGGGCGCACTGCGCAAAAACTTGGAATTGCGAAATACCGCAGACCTACGAGGAATTTTTGCAGGCGGTTGAGCCGTACTATGAATTTTCGGGCTTTGTCGGTGTTTCAGAGCCGATTAATCTTCCAAACTCGCCCAGAGCATCCTACGCAAATTGCCTGACAAATGTGACAGATGTCGAGCGCTTCCGACACGCACAGATCACGACTTCCGCGCGGACTTATTGGGAGCTTTTGCGTTCGAATTTGTGTCCCTATGGCAGCTTTGGCAGAAAAAGAGCTTGACAAACCGAAAATGATAGCGTATACTTTTTAACAGAATAACGATGTTTCCGAGCTGCGGAATCTAAAGGCTCTCCCATGAGTCCGCAGCCTGCGCAATAGCGCAAAGGGTTTTGCCGGAAACGGCAGGACCTTCCGTGTTTGAGAAGGGAACGGATGCAACTGATGCAGGACCGATATATCCTGTGTCTGTTTTGTCGCCGTAAAAAGCAGCCTTCCGAACCGGAACGGCTGCTTTTTTGCATTTCAAAAAATGAACAAAATTCCGATTGATCGAACAGAACGTATCAACCACGGTAGGGGAGGGTTATGACCCTCCCCTACAATGTAAAACAATAATCTCACCGGTAAATCGGAATTTGATTGGAGAAATTTATATGAAAAAAAGGTTCTCTCATGGAGCGTTTTTGCTTGCCATGGGCTTTGCGCTGCTGCTTTGTGTTGTGATCTCCGCAGCGCTTGGACGCTATCCCATCAGCACCAAAGAGATCGGCGGCATTTTGCTCTCCAAAATTTTTAATATCGAGCCGTTTTGGTCTCCCGTTGCCGAATCACTTCTGCTCCACAGCCGTCTGCCCCGCATTTTGCTTGCCTGCATGGTCGGCTGTTGCCTGTCCGCCGCAGGCGCAAGCTATCAGGGTGTGTTCCAAAATCCGATGGCTGCACCCGATCTCTTGGGCGCATCGAGCGGTGCTGCCTTCGGCGCTGCCCTTGCCATTGTTCTCGGCTTGGGCAAAAGCATGATCGTTTTGTTCGCCTTTGTCTCCAGCCTTGCAACCGTCGGCATTGTCATCCTTGTCGGCAACCGAGCCAAGGGCAAGCGTGTTGTGGCGCTGGTTCTCTCGGGCATTATGATCGGCTCGCTCGTCTCCTCGGGAACCTCGTTTTTGAAGCTGGTTGCCGATCCTGCCGATCAGCTTCCTGCCATTACCTATTGGATGATGGGCAGCCTCAACGGTGCCGATCCGTCCGACCTTTTAACGGCGATCGTTCCGATGCTTCTGGGACTTTTGCCACTGATTTTGCTTCGCTGGCGCATCAATATTTTGACCCTCGGCGATGACGAGGCGAAAAGCATCGGTGTCAATGCCGGTCGATTGCGCATTGCCGTGATCATCTGCTCGACCCTGATCACCGCCGCAAGCGTTGCCGTCAGCGGCGTGATCGGCTGGATCGGACTTGTCATTCCGCATCTTTGCAGAAAAATGGTCGGCAACGACTACCGTCGGCTTTTACCTGCGAGCATGATTTTTGGGGCGCTGTTTTTGCTGATCGTGGACAATCTTTCCCGAAATCTGTTTGCTACCGAAATTCCGATCGGAATTTTGACAAGCTTTATCGGTGCGCCCTTCTTTCTTTATCTTATCACGAGGGACGGTGAGCGACGTTGAGCCTTCAGGTAAAGGCGTTGTGCTTCTCCTATGGCACGCATGAGGTGCTGAGAAAAATTGATTTTGAGGCGAAATATGGGGAATTTTTGTCGGTTTTGGGCGCAAACGGTGTCGGAAAAAGCACCCTGTTTCGCTGTATCCTCGGATTGCTCATGCCATCTTCGGGAAAAGCGCTGATTGATGGTACGGATATTTCTGAGCTTAGCGCATCACAGCTTGCGCAAAAAATCGCCTATATTCCGCAGTCGCACAATCCTGTGTTTAATTATAATGTTTTCGACATGGTTCTGATGGGAACGACAGCCCAAACGGGGAAATTTTCCACCCCCGGCAAAAAGCAGACCGAGGCGGTCGAAAACGCTCTGTCACGTTTGGGCATTTCGCATTTGGCGGATCGCGGCTATGCCAATCTCAGCGGCGGCGAACGTCAGCTGGTGCTCATTGCCCGAGCCATTGCTCAAAGGGCTAAAATTTTGCTCATGGACGAGCCCTCCTCCAGCCTGGATTTCGGCAACCGATTGCGGGTAATGCAGACGGTTCGGGGCTTGACCCAAGAGGGCTATTGCGTGGTTCAATCCACGCACGACCCCGAGCAGGCGTATTTATATTCCGACAAAATTCTTGCCATGCACGACGGTTCGGTCATCGCCTGCGGAAAACCGAAGGATATTTTTGATGCCGACCTGATCTCAAAGCTCTACGGCGTTGAGGTTGAGGTTTGCAAAATTCAAAACGATGCCATGCGAGTGTGCATCCCGAAAGGAGTTTTATTCTGATGAAAAAACTACTGTCCCTGATTTTGGCGTTTGCGATGCTATTGAGCCTTGCCGCCTGCGCCGGGAGCGAAAAAATCAGCGAAGAAGCACAAACCTATGTTTTCACCGACGATCTCGGTCGTGAGGTCGAGCTTCCCACAACGGTGAGCCGTATCGTTCCGTCTGCACCCTTGGCGCAGATCGTTCTCATGGCGATTGCCCCCGAAATGTTCGTAGGCTTGGCATCGGAGTTGGATTATCCCGAGCTGCTTCCCAATGAATTGCAGGGACTTCCATATTTTGGAAGCCTCTATGCAGGAAGCGAGCTGAATGTCGAGGAATTGGCGCTTGCCGAGCCTCAGCTCATCATCGACATTGGCGAGAGCAAACCTTCAAGCAGCGAGGATTTGGATGCTCTGCAAGAACAGACCTTGATCCCGTCCGTGTTCATCTCCGCAACGCTCGAAACCATGCCCGAAGCCTACCGCAAGCTTGGAAAGCTCTTGGGCAAGGAAGAAAAGGGCGAACAGCTTGCCGCATTGTGTGAAAAGGTCTACAATCGCACGCAGAGCATCATGACCGAGGTCGGAGACGACAAGGTTGCCTGCCTCTATGTTTTGGGCGAAGAGGGCTTGAATGTCATCGCAAACGGCTCTTACCACGCCGAGCTTTTAGACCTTTTGACAAATAACCTTGCCGTCGTGGACAACCCTTTGAGCAAGGGTAGCGGTAACGAGGTTACTATGGAGCAGATCAGCGTTTGGAATCCCGAGTTTGTCATTTTTGGACCGAACAGTATTTACGCTACCGTCAAGGAGATTCCGTCTTGGAATCAGATCGATGCCATCGTCAATGATCGCTATGTCGAGGTGCCTGATGCTCCGCACAATTGGATGAGCATGCCGCCGTCGGTGCAGAGATATTTGTCGCTGATCTGGCTGACCGCCGAGCTGTACCCGGAATATTGCGATTATGACGTGAAAGCAGAAATTTTGGAATATTTCGAGCTGTTTTACGGCTGCACACTGACCGATGCGCAGTATGATGCGCTCACCGCCAACGCCTTCCTTGCAAAGCCCTGACTCCTTCAAATTCCGATTGATCGAGCAGAGCGTATCAACCACTGTAGGGGAGGGTCATGACCCTCCCCTTGTAAAACAATTATCTCACCGGTACAAAAAATCAGCGGAGGTGCAAAATGCACATTTTGATCGTCGGCGCACGAGGCGTGGGCAAAAGCACGCTCATTCGCCGTGTTTTGGAGGAACTAAAGCGCCCGGTTTGGGGCTTTGAAACAAAAAAAGAGCCGCTCCCGAACGGTCCGGTCTACATCTACGAGGCAGGAAAGCCCCATGTGCAGACAGATGAAAATTTGGTCGGCTATTGCGTCGATCAGCACCCGACAACGCTGCAAGCAGGCTTCGACCGTTTCGCCGAAAAGCTGCGTGCGCCGATCCCCGAAAAGCATATCATCTTGCTTGATGAGCTGGGCTTTATGGAATCGGCTTCGAAAACATTTTGCAGCGCAGTTTTGGCATTGCTGGACGGAGATGCGCCTGTCATCGCCGCCGTAAAAGACAAAAACACCGATTTTTTGCAGGCGGTCAGGTCTCATAAGAACGCAAAATGCTTCCATATTACCCGAGAGAACCGTGACGAGCTGTTTTTGCAGGTCATGGATTTTTTCCTGCCCTAACCTATAACTTCCGATTTATCGCTGAATTTCAAATTTTGAACTGTAGGGGAGGGTCATGACCCTCCCGTGTGCAGGAAGCACCATAATTGTTTTTGATCATCGTAAAATATTACGTTTTCACATTGGTTTGCTGCGAAATTCTACCCTTTTCTGTGTGGGAGGGTAGCGAAGCGGAGGGAGCGGTAGTGAATGACAGCCCGGTGGGCTGTCAGAGCCGCGACCTGACCGAGCCGCAGCGAGACCATGACCCTCCCCTACAGTGGTTGATACATTCTGTTCGACAAATCGGAATTGGACAAAATTTTGCGACAACTCTATATAATGTCTGCTGAATAAGTCGCTACTGCGACTTATCCCCACAGCTACGCTGTGGGGATAAGTAAAAACGGCTGTTTTAAGCCGTTTTTACAGGATTGCAGCCATTATACACTGTGTTTTTTTCAACGAGTATCTTGATACTCGTTGGAAAGGCGCAAGGGTTTTGCGGTAAAACCGCTAAAAAACTTGCACTTGAACAACGCAAAATCAGCCTGAAAGCCTTGGCTTATAAGGGCGATTGCGTTGTTCAGCACACATTATATACTAACACCACAAAAGGAAGTGTTTCCATGTTTGATACGATTTTATGCGGCGGAACGATCATAGACGGCACAGGTGCCGATCCGTTTTGTGCCGATTTGGGCATTAAGGACGGAAAAATTGCTGCCATTGCTCCCAATTTGCAAGGTGGCGAGTGCATTGATGTCAACGGTTATGTCGTGACCCCGGGTTTTTTGGATATCCACCGCCACGGCGATGCTGAGGTGTTCCGTGATGGCTTCGGCTCGCTGGAGCTCAGGCAGGGCTTGACGAGCATCGTTAACGGTGCTTGCGGCTTGTCGCTTGCTCCATTCGGACAGGCGCACCGGACGGAGCTTTTGCGCTATTTGCAGCCCGTGACAGGAAAGCTTGATCCGAAAATCCCGACGGATTCCATGGGCGCCTATCTCGGCGCATTAAAAAATCTACCCTTAAATGTCGGCATGATGGTCGGCGGCGGCACAGTCCGCACAGATGTGTGCGGCTACCGAGCCGAAGACCCCGATGATTTTCGTCTGATCCATCGTCGCATTGAAAAAGCCCTCACAGAGGGAGCTTTGGCAGTGTCGCTGGGTTTGGGTTATGCACCGGAGTGTTTCTATTCGACAAAATCGCTCATAAACGCTCTTTTACCGCTCAAAAACACGCAAATCCCCATTGCCGTCCATCTTCGTGAGGAGGGCGACATGGTCTGCGAGGCGATCAAGGAGATGTTGGCGGTTGCCAAAGCACTCCATTGCCCTCTGCACATCAGCCATTTGAAGGCAATGGGCAAGCGAAATTGGCGCAAAAAAATCCCCCGTGCGCTTGAATTGATGTCACAAGCACGGCTGGAGGGCGTCGATGTGAGCTGCGATGTCTATCTCTACGAGGCAGGCTCAACTCAGCTCCTGCATCTGCTGCCTCCCGATCTGCTCGAAGGCGGTGTTGACGGCATTTGTGAACGCCTGCAAAAGAGCTCTGTTCGAAATGATCTGCGAAGAAGAATCAAAAACGCTCATGATTTTGACAATATCGCTCAAATGGTCGGCTGGGAGAATATTGTCATCTCCTGTCTGCCGAGTCCGCAGTATCAACCCTTGATCGGAAAAACCATGCTCGAAGTGGCGCAAATGCTCAATACAGACCCTGTCGATGCGCTTTGCACCCTGCTTTGCGATGAACGCTGCGCTGTTACGATGATCGACCGCATCAACTGCGAGGAGGATATTCGCAGCATTCTGCGTGATCCGTTTGCAAGCGTAATTTCCGATGCGACTTATCCCATCGGCGGTATGCCGCACCCGAGAGTTTATGCGACTTATGCCCGTTTGATCGAAAACTACGTCTGCAAGGAAAAGGTTTTAGCGCTTCCCGAAGCGATCCGAAAGATTACTTCACTGCCTGCCGCATCGATGCGCATTTCGGGGAAAGGGGTGCTGCGTGTCGGCATGGATGCAGATATCAATGTCTTCAAGCCGCAGGAACTCCACGAGAAAGCCTCCTTTGAAGCGCCGAGGCAGGAGAGCGAGGGAATGCACTATGTTTTTGTCGGCGGAAAGGCTGCGATCAAAAACGGCACTCTCACCGAAGTGAAAAACGGCACCGCTTTAATTGGTTGAAATTCGGATATTTTTACGGCATATGTTGCAAAAAATCCCGGCTTCGTTTCTGAAGTCGGGATTTTTCTTTTTCAATTACAGGTCGTAGTACTGCTTGAACTCTGCCGGATGCGGCACACGGTTGACAGCCGCTGCTTCCTTACGCTTGCGGGCAATCCAAACATTGAGCAAACGCTCCGGGAAAACACCGCCGACGGTCAGATAATCATGATCTGCCTCGAGTGCATCGAGCGCTTCCTCCAGCGTGGTGGGCAAGCCGTCGATCTTTGCCTTCTCCTCGTCGCTCAGGTCGAAGAGGTTGAAGTCATACGGACCCCAGCCGTTCTTCTGCGGATCGATCTTATTCTTCACGCCGTCCAAGCCTGCCATCAAAATGGCTGCGTAGGCATAGTAGGGATTGCAGGTCGCATCGGGATTACGCAGCTCGAAGCGCTTGGACATCGGACTCTTAGCGTAAGCCGGAATGCGGATGACAGCGGAACGGTTTGCGGTAGCGTAGCCGATGGTGACAGGTGCCTCGAAGCCCGGGACCAAACGCTTAAAGCTGTTGGTCGAGGGATTCGTGATGGCGCACAGGCTCTTTGCATGCTTGAGCAAGCCACCCATGAACCAATGCGCAACCTCAGAGAGCTGAGCATAGCCGTTCTCATCATAGAACAGGGGCTTGCCGTCCTTGGTCAGGAGCATATGAACGTGCATGCCGTTGCCGGCTTCGTTATAAATAGGCTTGGGCAGGAAGGTTGCTGTGCAGCCTTCTTCCTTGGCGGTATTGCGGATGATATATTTGGTTACCATGGTGTTGTCCGCCATGGAGACGATGTCGCCGAGCTCAACCTCGATCTCCAACTGACCGGGAGCGCCGACCTCGTGGTGATGATACTTGACCTTCACGCCCCAATCGTCCATCAGCAGGCACATACGGCTTCTCATGTCGTAATAACGATCCTGCGGAGTGCCGATATGGTAGCCGCCCTTGTGGGCGATCTCATAGCCGTCACCGCCAACGCCGCTGTTCCACTCTGCCTCGGCAGTGTCGATCTCGCAGCGGACACATTCGGGCTTGCACTCAAATTCCACGTTATCAAATACATGGAATTCGAACTCCGGACCGATGATCATCTCATCAGCGATGCCCTCTTCCTTCATGTACTCCACGGCACGCTTGACGACGTTACGGGGATACTGGTCAAAGGGCTTGTTCTCCGGACGGGCAATGATCATCGCATCGCCGCTCATGGTGAGAGTCGGAACCTGAGAGAACGGATCGACTGCAGCGGTGGAAAGGTCGGGAATAAAGACCATGTCGCTGTTCTCAACCGGCGCAAAGCCGTAGTTCGAGCCGTCAAAGCCGATACCGCTGACCAAAGTATCCTCGGTGAAGCGTGCAGCGGGAATGGTGATGTGGCGCCATCTGCCGTCGATATCGACCATCTTGAAATCGACCATTTCGATGTCGTTGTCAGCGATAAATTTCTTAGCCTCTTCGATGTTGGTAAAAAGCATATTAGCCTCCTTGTTTACCGGATTAATATATATATTGTTACACTTTCTGCAGGATTTGTCAACAAAAAAATGCGCAAGTCCACAAATTTTTATTTTTGCCTGCCGAAATTCGACAAAATACTTGCTTTTCGAGGCAATGTTTCGTACAATATAAATTCAGGAAATGTTTGGGGAGAGAGCCGTATGAGCGAAAAATTTTTGAAGAAAATGATCGCAGCGACAGGCATTTTGCTTGTGGCGCTGTTACTTGTGATGGTGGTTTTGGCGTTCTCGCCCAAGGAGGAAGAACGGTCTTTGGCGGAGGGCATTGCATTCTTGGAATCGATGGAGCTGAAGAAGCCTTCGTTGACCGAACCGACCACATTGCCGCCTGTGGAGCAGAACACCGATGTTTATCAGCCGACCGAGCCGCTGGATCTTCCACCGGAGCAGCTGGAATTGGCACAGAAGATCCGCAACGATGAAGTTGATATTTGGACGCTGTTTGATGATTATGTCATGATGGGCGACAGCCGAGCGGTTGGCTATTGGTATTATGATTTTCTTCCCGAGGAGAGATGTCTGACCGGCGGCGGTGACACAATCCGTAATATTGAGGTAAATATGGAAGCTCTTTTGGCGCTTTCCCCCAAATATATTTTCCTCTGCTACGGAATCAACGATGTGAGCATTGGCTTCTGGGACACGCCCGAGGAATATGTCGAGGAGATGATGCAGATCATCGACGATTTGGAGGCAAAAATCCCCGGAACCACGGTCATCGTCGGTTCGATCCTGCCTGCCAGAGATCCTGCCTTTGAGCTGAGCTCAAAGTGGTATAATATTCCTGATTTTAACCTTGCATTGAGCGAGGCTTGCGCAGAAAACGGCGTGATTTTCGTCAACAACGATGCCATTAGCAACGAATATGCCGACTGGTGGCAGCCCGACGGCATCCATATTCGTCCCGAATTTTATCCCTATTGGGCGAAAAATTTGATGCTCGGGATCATTGAGGGTGGAGCTTATGAATAATACCTTGACCTACAAAATACTGCGCTGGCTGACGGTGCTGCTTGTCATCGTATTTTTGTCGAGCTACGGCTCCGACAGCGAGACAAGTGAGACAAAGGCGACCTTTGCAGACTTAGAAGCGGCGATCTCGGCACAGGTGGATACTTCTGTGATGCAGAAAGCCGACAGCGAAAAATTGGAGCGCTTTTACGGCTTGAATGCGGCGGATTTTGCGAATTGCGCATTGTTTTATCCGCTGGATTTTATGAGCGTTGAGGAAATTTTGCTCATTGAGCTGACCGATCCTGCGCAGGAAACGACGGTTCGTGAGAGCATCGAGGCTCGTTTGGCACGCCAGAAGGAGACCTTTGACGGCTACGGCTCGGACGGTCAGTATGAAAAGCTCTGCAACAACGTCCGCATTGAGGTGCGCGGCAGCTTCCTGCTCTTCACAGTCAACTGTGAGAGCGCTGCGCAGGCATTTTTGAACACGGTGTAAGGAGGGGCTTTGTATGGATTTTAGTTCAATTACCTTCCTGTTTTTCCTGCTGCCCGTGAGCGTGATCCTGTATTACATCGTGCCGAAGCGGCTGAAAAATGCGGCACTTTTGCTCATCAGCCTGCTGTTTTTCGCATGGGGCACGCCCGAATATTTGGTTCTGATCGTTTGCAGCATCCTGTTTAACTATTTTACCGCGCTGGAGATCGATGCCCATCGCAGAGGCAAGCGCATGGGCAGTGCGAAGCTTGTTTTGACCGTTTCGGTGATCCTGAACGTGCTGCTTTTGGGCTTTTTCAAGTATTACGGCTTCTTGGTCGAAAATCTCAATGCCATCTTTGGCACAAGCTGGACGGCAAGTGAGCTGCCCGTGCCGATCGGCGTGTCGTTTTACACCTTTACGCTTTTGTCGTATCTTTTCGACATCTACCGTGGTAAGGCGCCCGCAAGCGAGAATCTGATGCAGTTCAGCCTCTATGTGACCTTCTTCCCCAAGCTCATTTCGGGTCCCATCGTGCAGTATGCCGATATTGACGAGCAGCTGAAACACCGAGAATTTTCGTGGGAGCTTTTTGGCAGCGGCGCAAGAGAATTTTTGATCGGTTTGGGCAAAAAGGTTTTGCTTGCAAACCTGCTCGGCACGACTTTCTATGCCGTGACTGCCCTGCCTCTTTCCGAGGTCAATTTTGTCTCTGCCTGGGTCGGCGCACTTTCGTATTCGTTGATGCTTTATTTGGATTTCGGCGGCTACAGCGAAATGGCGATCGGCTTGTCAAAAATGTTCGGCTTTGAGTTTAAGAAAAATTTCGACTACCCCTACATGTCCGAAAGCATCACGGATTTTTGGCGCCGTTGGCATATTTCCTTGGGTGCATGGTTCCGTGAGTATGTCTATTTTCCCCTCGGCGGCAGCCGTGTCGGTACGGCAAAGACCATTCGAAATTTGTTTGTCGTTTGGGCGCTGACAGGCATTTGGCACGGCGCAAATTGGACGTTCATTGTTTGGGGCTTGTATCACGGTGTTTTGCAAATTTTGGAAAAATTTGTCCTCAAAAAGCAGATTGAGCGCTTGCCGAAGCTGTTAAAGCAGATCTTGACCGTATTTTTGGTCATCATCGGCTGGGTGTTCTTCTTCTCGGATTCTCTCGGTATGGCGCTTAGCTGGCTGGGCAGAATGTTCTTCTTCAACGGCATTGGCGATGCTGCCGCGCTTTATTACCTCGGCGGCTGTTGGCTTTTGCTGCTGATCAGCGCTTTTGCAAGCTATCCCCTCGGCGCTGTCATCGGCAACAACCTGTTGCGTCGTGGCGGAATTTGGAAGGCTGTGTCGATCGTTTTCTTTGCCGCAATTTTGGTTTTCTGCCTTGCGTGCATGATGAACGACACCTATTCCACCTTCCTGTATGCGCAATTCTGATCGGAGGTGTGGTTTTATGGAATCGAAACGCAGATCGGGACGTAAAAAAGTCCTGCGAAGAAACCGCACCCAACAGGGCGCATATTTGAGCCTGCTTTTGCTGGTATTTGTCCTGTTTTTCGGCATCGTCAATCTTTTTGCCGCAGACCGTGAGACCTCCGATGCGGAAAATCGTGCCTTGGCGCAGACGCCCGAGCTGTCTTGGCAGAGCTTGACGGACGGCAGCTATTTTGACGGCGTGGACAACTATCTTGCAGATCAGTTTGTCGGCAGAGATTTTTGGATCTCTCTGCGACTCGGCTTTGCCCGATTCATGGGCGCAAGCGAGTCCAACGGCGTTTTGCTTTGTGACGATGATTATTTGATGGAAAAGCCTGTGGCTCCCAATCAGGAAGCTGTGGATAAAAATTTGGCGGCGATCTCGGATTTTGCTGTTTTGAACCCGAATCTCAATATCTGCATGAGCATCGTGCCGACAGCGGCATGCGTCATGGATGATAAGCTCCCTGCAAATGCCCCCATCCGCGATCAGCATGAGGACATTCTTGCGCTGCAAGAGGGTGTTTCGGGCGTAAAATTCATCGATGTGACCGATGCGTTGAAGGCGAAAAACAGCCAAGAGCTTTACTACCGCACCGACCACCATTGGACAAGTTTGGGTGCTTATCACGCCTTTTGGGATATGGCAGACGAGCTGGAGATCACGCCTGTGACGGAGTATGATATTTACGCCGTTTCTGACAGCTTCGAGGGTACGCTCTCGTCCAAATCCGGCTGCCACGATGCGCTTGACACCGTTGAGCTCTATGTGCCAAAAACCGATTTGGATTACACCGTGACCTATGTTGACGAGGATCGCACTACCGCTACCATCTATAAGCGTGATGCCCTCAACGACAAGGATCATTATACTGTCTTTTTCGGCGGCAACCACCCCAGAGTGGACATCCGCACCGACGCAAATTCCGGCAGAACGCTCCTTTTGTTCAAGGATTCGTATGCCAACTGTATGGTGCAGTTTTTGATGCCGTATTACGACAAGATTATCATGCTCGACCCGAGATATTACTATGAGCGTGTTGATAGCTTGATTACGAGCGAGAAGGTGACGGATGTGCTGTTTTTGTATAACGTCAACACCTTCCATGAGGATACCTCCCTGTCCGGCGTGCTGAAATAATTGTATGGGTCAAATTCCGATTTGTCGGACAGAACGTATCAACCACTGTAGGGGAGGGTCATGACCCTCCCGTGTGCAGGAACCACCATAATTGTTTTTAATTATCGTGAAATATTACGTTTTCACATTGGTTTGCTGCGAAATTCTACCGTTTTCTGTGCGGGAGGGTAGCGAAGCGGAGGGAGCGGTAGTGAATGACAGCCCGGTGGGCTGTCAGAGCCGCGACCTGACCGAGCCGCAGCGAGACCATGACCCTCCCCTACAGTTCAAAATTTGAAATTCAGCGATAAATCGAAATTTTGATAGGGAATGATATGAAAACACTTTTGATCACGGGCTTTGATCCCTTCGGCGGTGAAAAGCTCAATCCGTCCTGGGAGGCGGTTTCTCGTTTGGACGATACGATCGGCGCTTACCGTCTTGAAAAGCTCCAAATCCCGACCGTATTCGGAAAGGCGGCGCAGACGGTTTTATCAGCGGTCAGAGAAAAAAAGCCCGATGCAGTGCTCTGCATCGGTCAGGCAGGCGGCAGAAGCGCCGTCACGCCGGAATATGTGGCGATCAATCTGCGATATGCGACGATTTTTGACAACGAAAAAAATATGCCCCAAGATATTCCCGTCATCGATGGTGCACCGAAGGCATATTTTTCTACCTTGCCCGTTCGAAAAATGGCAAATGCGATCGAGCAGGCAGGTGTACGCTCGCAGATGTCCTACAGCGCAGGCACATTTGTCTGCAACGACCTTCTTTTTACGCTACTGCACGAGGGCGTTGCATGTGCGTTTATCCACGTGCCGTACCTGCCCGAGCAGGCAAAGGCGGATCAGCCCTCCATGCCGCTGGAGCAAATCGTCCGAGCCTTAACAGCTGCCATCAGTGCCTTATACTAAATTTTCGCAGGCTGTCCTGTTTAGAACAGCCTGCATTTTATTTTCTTTTTCTCATAACGGACCAAAGCGAAATGATCAGCTGCCCCGGGATGCCCAAAATATAGACCAGCCAAATATTTGCGCCAAGCATCAGTGCTGTCAAATGAATGCTTGCCAGGCATGTCCACATCAAAAGCGAAACGATCAGATAATTCAAACGAGGCTGAAACCAAATGCTGTTGAATACCAACCAAACGATCATGCTGATGGGCACCGCATAGACGAATGCAAGCCAATGACCGTTCATTTTTGGAAAAAGGATTGTTGTCAGCACGAAAGAAAGCACAGCGATCAACCACACCAGCATCACCGAAACGGCACTGATGATGCTGTGGCGATAAACGGTCTGCTGTTCTTTCTCGGATGTCGGTTCCTTGCCCAAGATCAGAAAATCCATGGAAACCTCGAACAGCCCTGCAAGCTCGACCAAAACGGAAATGTCCGGCATGGATTCTGCACGTTCCCATTTTGAGATCGCCTTGTCGGAATAATTTAGGCGCTCTGCAAGCTCAAGCTGCGTCAGCCCTTTTTTCTGACGCAAGGTGGCAATATTTTTTGCAACAATCGATTTTACATCGTTCATTTTTGTTCCTCGCTTTGTGTGTTGGCGCAATTCAACTTCCGATTTATCGGGCAGAACGACAAATTACGAAAGTGCAACGACTCTTTCATCCTTCATCATTACTCTTTATTCTCACTGATAAATCGGAAATGGATGATTAGATTTCTATAATTTAATAGTATAATTTTCGATTTGATTTTTGTCAAGAAATTTTCTGCCAAAACAATGCAAGAGCGTGCCCGTCTTGAGCACGCTCTTTTGCGCTTTATTCAAAAAATTCTTCCGGATCGAGAGGCACGTTATCCCGATAGAGCGAAAAATGCAGATGCGGTTGGGTTGCTGTTTCGGAATTTGCGGTGTTTCCGACTGTGCCCAAAACGCCGCCTGCGCCGACACTTTGTCCGACCTCTACGGCAATTTCCTCGGACAAATTGGAATAATGCGTGCTATAGCCATCGGTATGGCGCAAAACCACCGTCATGCCGTAGTTTTCATCGTCATAGATCGTCAGCACGGAGCCGTCTGCTGCCGCATAAACCTCCTGACCGATAACCGCTTCGATGTCTAAGCCCTCGTGTGTGCGCCAATCCTTTGTCGTTGCGTTGTAGGCAAGATGATCTGCCGCAAATGCCGTTACGGCTTCGCCTTCAACAGGGCGCTTCAGACGGAATGGCTTGCTCGGCATCACCGTGGTAGGCTCTTCGGTCTGCATTGCCGCAACCGACTGCGCAGGTTCCTCTTGCGAGCTGTCAGGCTCTGTTACGTTTGCGACTGCTTCGACTTTTGGCTTAGCCTCTTCGTCTGCCGTCAGCAGAAAATAACCGGTTACTCCCACAGCCACTGCACAAATGAGCAGGACTATGTAGTAGCCCTTTGCTTTGATGAAATTCAAAAATTTGTTGTTTTGCATAAAAGCACCTCCGAGCAAAAGTATCGACACGAAAAATAACTTTTATACCTGCTTTTCTCGACGATTTTTCGCAGACAACGGCGATATACTTCATCATAGAGACAAAACCTCAAAATTCCGATTTATCGAGCTGTTTGTTCGTAGGGGCGGACGACTCTGTCCGCCCACACGAAGTGCCTACACAGGGCGGACAGAGTCGTCCGCCCCTACGATTTGAAATACGAAACTGCTCGACAAATCGGAATTTGAACATTGTTGATGGAGGGATTTTTATGAAACGTTCAATTTTGCGCATGATATGTGCTTGTGGTTTAATGCTTCTTGCGATGACGGCGGTAGCGGTTATTTTTGCCGCCGAGCAGCAGGAAAATACGGTTTATGCGTGGCAAAGGGTGAAATTTTCCACATCGCAGGAGGTTCGCCTGTTTGATGCCTCGGGAAAACTCCTGCAAACGCTTTCACCGCAGGGGGGACAAGCTGTGAGCAAATTACTGCCCGAGGGAAGCTATTATGCCATCTGCGGAGAACTGAGCGCAGCGTTTTTTCTGCATTCTAACCGCACGGTCACGATGCAAAACGGCTGCGGTTGGGCAGAGGATAATGTGGTGCATTTTACCGCTGAGCCTGTCGGAAGCATCCGCACGGAGTTGATCGCATCGAGGGAGATTTATGAATTTTGCATCATCGGAGACGGCTTTGAGCGCAGAAAAACCGTATATGCGCAGGTGGGACAAGACCTAACGTGCGAGTTTTTGGGCATTCCTTACGGAAGCTATCGGCTTTATTGTAATGGCATTGAGCTTACCGCCCTCACGCTCGATGCGAAAAGACCTAATCAGAGCGTTTCTCTTATACCAATCACCAATTAAAATGAATGTTTTAATCGGCGATTAGTATTACATAAAAAGAGCCTGCCACGATCCGTGACAGGCTAAAATTATATAAATTAATGCAAAATTCCGATTTATCGCTGAGTTGCGCACATAATCGACGTCACGACTACAACGCTGTAACGACCACGCGCAGCGAGCCGGGAGAGGTCAAGGAGAGGGCGGCTTTGCGGCGAGATAGGCAGTCACGAGCTGGAAGTAGAAACGATCGCCGCAACCGACAGCGCCTCTCCTTGTCGCCTTCTTTGGTGACTTTCTTGGCGAAACAAGAAAGTCACGCCCCACGCAGTGGTGCAAACCGAAGCCTTGTACGCATTTTCGATACCCTCGCTAAGATTCTTCGGTCGCAAGCTCCCTCAGAATGACATTACAAGGAGTGCATGCACAGAGCGATAAATCGGGATTTTTATAAGGGTTTCGTATCGTCCATATTTCCGTGACTGATCAGCTCGGCGGGTCCGCTTAAATAGATCTCACCATCGTCAATATCGACAAACAGCGTGCCGCCATCGACATCCACTCTCGTGTGAACGCCTCGAAGTAGCCCCCTTTTATGCAGGGCGTAAACCGTTGCGCCTGTGCCTGTGCCGCAGGCAAGTGTGAAATCCTCCACGCCTCGCTCATAGGTCAAAAGCAGAATGCGGTCACAATCAACAATCGTATACAGATTCACATTTGCGCCCTTCGGAAATTCAGAAGCGTAGCGAAGCAAACGTGCAAAATCGCTCAAAAACGCTCGATTTTCGCCCAAATTAGCCGAAACCGCCGCATGAGGAATACCATTTTCGCCCAAAACCACATAATCACAGAGCGTTTCACCGACCTGCATTTGTAATTTCAGCTCGCTTGGACGGTTCAAGCGAATTTTATATTGATTCTCCGAAAGTCGCTCGCCGCAGACCATGCCGGCGGGCGTTTCAATTTTTTGCTTCGTGCCGCAGATGCCGAGGTCGAAGCAGTGGCGGCAAAGACAGCGTGCGCCGTTGCCGCACATTTCGGCGCTCGAGCCGTCATTGTTGAAAAATGTCATGCGGATATCGCCGTCTTGCAGCGCAGGCTCTATTACGATCAGCCCGTCCGCACCGATGCCGCTTTTGCGGTCACACAGGCTTCGTGCAAGGCTCGGATAGTCGCAGAGCCTGCCGTCACGGTTGTCGAGCAGGACAAAATCGTTACCTGCACCGCTGTATTTCCAATATTCCATGGCTCAGTTCCAGTGATCGATCTTGCCGAGAACGTAGCTTTGCATCTGCTCACGATCGATGACGTCCGTGTGGCGAACGGTCTTGCTTTTAAGCTCGGCAAGGGCTTTGGGAATGGGTACCTTCGTGACCTCATTCAAGCGGCGCATGACCTCAAATTCATCCTCGCAGACCTCTTCACCGAGAGCAGAGAGGACCGCAGCCGGGAATTTATATGCCGAGGCGGTCGAGAGAACGACCACAGGCGCATCCGTCTTTTGATCCTCAGCCACACACCATGCAACGGCGGTGTGCGTGTCCATGAGATAGCCGTTTTCCTTCCAAACGCGCCCAATGGTGCGCTTGGTTTCCTCGTCATCGCAGCAGCCGTAAGAAAATTCGTCTTGCAGCTTTTTCAAAAGCGCATCGGAAACAGTGTAGCAACCGTTTTCGTTCAGCTCACGCATATAACCTGCGACCTCATCGCAATCCTCGCAAAGAAGATACAGCAGGCGCTCTAAGTTGCTCGAAACTAAAATATCCATCGACGGCGAGATGGTGCGATAGAAGGGTCTGCGACGGTCATAAGTACCCGTGCGCAGAAAGTCGGTCAAAACGTCGTTGCGGTTCGAGGCGCAGACAAGCTTTCCGACAGGCAGACCCATGCGTTTTGCCAAATAGCCTGCCAGAATATCACCAAAATTGCCCGTCGGGACAACGTAATCGACCTTGTCGCCAAGACAAATGCGACCTTGCTGCAGCAGATCCGCATACGCCTTAAAATAGTACACGACCTGCGGCGCAAGACGTCCGATGTTGATGGAATTTGCACTCGACAGGCGCACGCCACAATCGCTCGGTACCCCTGCGGCAAAAATCTTCTTCACGCCCGTCTGTGTATCGTCAAAATTGCCCCTCACGGCGCAAACACAGACATTGCTGCCCTCCTGCGTGACCATCTGCGCCTTCTGCACGGCAGAAACGCCTGCATCGGGATAAAAAACGATGATCTTCGTACCGGGTACATCGCAAAAACCTGCCAAAGCCGCCTTTCCGGTGTCGCCGGAGGTCGCCGTCAGGATCAAAATTTCATCTCGCACCTGCTCCTGCGAGCGAGAGGCTGTGATCAGCTGTGGCAGCATCGACAGCGCAACATCCTTAAATGCCGACGTCGGACCACGGAACAGCTCTAAAACATATCGATCGGCAACCGATACAAGCGGTGTCAGCTCGTCTGTCTCAAATTTTCCGCGATATGCCTTCTCGACCAGCGAATCCATATTCTGAATCTCGGGCAAAAGGGTCGAGAGGATCTTTTTTGCCATGCCGAGGGTGTCGAGACGCAGTGTACCCTCCCAATCAAAGTCCTCGTAACGATCGGTCACGAACAGACCGCCATCGGGTGCAAGCCCCTGCAAAACGGCTTTCGCCGCATCGGTGGTCGGTAAATTGCTTCTTGTGCTGTGGTAATTCATATAAATTCCTCCAAAGTGCTTCCTTAAATTATGAAATATTGAAAAATCAGGGAATCAGCTACTTGCGTTTTTTCTTTCTATATGATATACTGTTTTTCAGAAAAATGCAAGTGTTTTTCTCTTGTGGACACTTGAACACGAAGGAAGGCGAATTTTATGCAGAAAAACCCGATGCGCATCGCATTGTTGGGCTATGGAACCGTCGGTGGCGGTGTCTATGAATTTGTGCAGGCGAGAAGTGATATGGAGATGGCGTACGTTTTGGATCTGCGTCCCTGCCCTGATGTCACCTGCAAGGTCACGAAGAATTTTGAAGAGATCTGCGCAGATGCTTCTGTCGATACCGTGGTCGAAACCATGGGCGGCTTGCATCCTGCGTATGAATATGTCACTGCCTCTTTGAAGGCGGGAAAGAACGTTGTTACCGCAAACAAGCTTCTGATCGCAGCGCATTATCGTGAGCTGGTCGAGCTTGCCAAAGCCAACGGTGCGGCACTTCGCTGCACGGCGGCAGCAGGCGGCGGCATTCCGTGGCTGACGAACATCGAGCGTGCGCTCAAGCAGGAGCAGCTCATCAGCGTCAGCGGCATCATGAACGGAACGACGAATTTTATGCTCGACACGATGCACACCTCGGGCGGCTCGTTTGACGATGCCCTTGCCGAGGCACAGCGTTTGGGCTATGCCGAAGCGGATCCTTCCGCCGACCTAAACGGCGGCGATATCCGCAGAAAGATCGTCATCTCCGCAAACGTCGCCTTTGGCTGCGTGGTCGAGGAGAAGGATGTTGATGTTTGGGGCATTGAGAATCTGCGTGCCGAGGACATCAGCGCTTGCAAGAAGATGAACCGTGTCTGCAAGCTTATCGCAACGGCGAGCAAGCCCGGAAGCACCGTTTCGGCATATATCGAGCCGACGTTTGTGCCGATGTCGATGCTCGAAGCCGCTGTGCCGGATAACAATAACCTGATCTCCCTGACAGGCAAGTATATCGGCAAGCAGAGCTTTTACGGACAAGGTGCAGGTCGTTATCCCACAGCATATAATGTTGTGCAGGACTGTCTTGACATTGTAAATGGCAAGAAGTCCTTCTATACCGACAAGTTAGAGCCTGCGACGGTGGATAATTCGGGCATTTTGCGCCGTTACTATGTCCGCACGGACAGCATGGATAAATGGCTGCAAACAAATGTTGACAAATTACTCGATCACGCTATAATAACAAAAGAAGTGTCCGTCAGTGAGATACATGCTTGGGCGAGAGCCAGAAAGCAGATCGATCCGACTTGCTTCATTGCATCAATTGTATAAGAGGAAAATTTATGTTAAAAGTATTGAAATTCGGTGGAACCTCGATGGCGGATGCGACGCAGTATCGCAAGATTCGTGACATCGTGCGCAGCGATCCGGCACGTCGAGTGGTGGTCGTGTCCGCCGCAGGAAAACGTTTTTCAGAGGACAATAAGATCACGGATCTTTTGTATCTGTGCTATGCACATATGCGCTACGGCGTGTCGTTTGACAGCATTTTCGACATGATCTGCGAGCGCCACCGCTCCATTGCCGCTCAGCTGGAGCTCAAATGTAATATCGACGCTGAGCTGGAAGCCCTGCGGGAGCAAATGCTAAACGGCATCACCCGTGAAGAACTGGTCTCCAGAGGCGAATATTTGTCGGCAATTTTGATGGCGGAATATTTGGGCTTCCCCTTCGTCGATGCGAAGGATTGGCTGTTCTTCCATTTTGACGGCACGGTCGATCAGGAAAAGTCCTATGCAAAGCTGCGTGAGATCGTCGGCACGGACGGCTGCGCCGTGATTCCGGGCTTCTACGGTCTTATGCCCGACGGCAAGATCCGCACACTGACAAGAGGCGGCTCGGATATTACGGGCGCACTGGCAGCGGCAGCACTCGATGCCGATGTTTATGAGAACTGGACGGACGTTTCGGGCATTTTGATGGCAGACCCCCGTATTGTCGAAAATCCTAAGCCCATCGAGCGTGCGACCTACAGCGAGCTGCGCCAGCTTTCTTACAGCGGCGCACAGGTGCTGCATGAGATGACCGTTTTTCCGGTGCGTGAGAAGGGCATTCCGCTCAACATCCGCAACACCAACGAGCCCGACCATCCCGGGACTCTCGTTTCCGAGGAATTTAAGGAGTCGAAGCACCCCCAGCGCTTTATCACCGGCATCGCAGGCAAGACCGATTTTTCCATCGTCACCATCTCCAAAAAGGGTATGGCAGGCGCAGTCGGCACACTGCGTTCCATCGTTGAGATTTTTGAGGACCATACCGTTCCCATTTGCTATACGCCCAGCGGAATCGACTGCGTTTCCCTGGTCTGTCCGTCGGAAAAGCTCACGCCGCATCTTTACTCCGTTACGGAGGATCTGCGCCGTGAGATCAAACCCGACAATATCAAGGTCGTGGATCATATCTCGATCATCGCCGTTGTCGGTCGAAAAATGGCATACCGTGCCGGTACATCGGGCAAGATTTTTGCCGCTCTGGGTGAACAGGGCATCAATATCCGCATGATCTCCCAGGGTCCCGACGAACTGAACATTTTGGTCGGCGTGGACAGCAAGGACTATGCCCAAACCGTCAGAGTGCTTTATAACGCTTTTGTAAAGTGAGGCAGGAAAAATGAAACAGTATAAAGTTGGTATTCTCGGAGCCACCGGAGCCGTTGGCAGAGAAATGATGAAAATTTTGATCGAGCGTAATTTCCCGATTGCCGAGCTGCGCCCCATGGCAAGTAAGCGCAGTGCCGGTAAGGTTATGGAATGGCAGGGCAAGCCCGTTGTCATTCAGGAGGCAGGAGAGAAGGCGTTCGAGGGCTTGGACATCGTCTTGGGCGCTGCCGAGAGCGATATTGCCAAGCAGTTTGCCAAGGAAATCGTCAAGGCAGGCGCTGTGTTTGTTGACAATTCCTCTGCCTTCCGCATGGATGAGAATGTACCGCTGGTCGTTCCCGAGATCAACCCCGAGGATGTGAAAAAGCATCAGGGTATTATTTCCAACCCCAATTGCTCGACCATCATCGCCGCAACGGCGGTCAATGCGCTCAATGCGCTCTCTCCCATCCGCTCAATGACAGCCTCGACCTATCAGGCGGTCTCCGGTGCAGGTGCAGGTGGCCCCATTGAGCTTGCCGAAGAGGTCGAGGCACTGCGTGAGGGCAAGAGCTATGAGCCCAAGGTCTTTTCGCATCAGATCGCCTATAATTTGATCCCTCAGATCGGCTCGGAGCAATACGAGGGCTACACCAGCGAGGAAATGAAGATGCAAAACGAGGGCAGAAAGATCATGCACCTGCCCGAGCTGACCGTTTCGTGCACCTGCGTGCGTGTTCCCGTCGTGCGCAGCCATTCGATCTCCATTTCGCTGCATTTTGACCAGCCGATCAGCGTGCAGGACGCTCGCAGAGCCATTGCCAAGGCTCCGGGCTGCCGTTTGGTCGATAATTTGGCTAAGAAGGAATACCCCATGCCGCTCGACACCTCCGATCAGGATATCGTGTTCGTCGGACGTATCCGCAAGGATTTGACCGATCCGAATGGCTTGTGCCTGTGGTGCTGCGGCGATCAGGTCCGCAAGGGCGCCGCAACCAATACCATCCAAATCGCAGAGCTTTTGATTGAAAAATAATGAAATGCCGTCCCGCATTTTTTAGCGAGACGGCATTTTTTATACTCCTTCCGATTTCGCAGCTATATCGCCTCGGCTTAACTTCAAAGCATTCTTCAAGCATATTTCGACACGGTCGCCTATTTCAGCGTGCTTTTGAAAGCTTCCGTTGCTTTTTATCCACACAGCGGCGGCTTGAATACGTTCACCATTTGATTTTATTATGGTTAGGTCATCTCTGCTGCCTATTTTACCCTCTTTGATCCTTCCTGTAATAACGGTGTATTCTGCAATGATGCGCGCTTCTTCAACCATCATTCTGAAAGACACTTTTTCTTCGCCGCTGCTTTGTGCTTCGCCACGTTCAAGATAATATTTCAAGAAAATACGATACTGGGCACTTTCAGCCTCGCTAATCCCATCGCTTGCAGAAATAATTACTTTCGCAAGTTCCTTCAGTTCTGTCAATTCATCATAAGTAATCGCATCTAAGTATTTTTTTACATCCGAGAATGCGGTGTATTTCTTTTCTTTCAGGTCGCTGATTTCTTGACGGAGATTATCGGATATCTTGTCATCATTGATGATCGCAGATACACACAGCTCAAGGATTGCTCTTTCTTCATTGGAGATCACACCATCGCAACCGGCAAGAAAATATAAAAGCGATATAGTGGCTTTTTGATAATCAGGACTCTTTTCTGCATGTGTTGTTGTATTGGAAGTGCTTTTATTCTTCTTCAGCTGGCGAAGCATCTCATATACCTTAACAACTCTGTCCAATTCTTCCTTCTCTTCGTCAGTAATATTGAATTTATTGTGCATTGCATCGATGTAGTCCTCGTAGTACTCAAGGATTTGATCCAATGCTTCCTTTTCGGATTGAAAGGTTTCTTTTTGCTTCTCTACTTCATCCTTCAGGTCACGAAATTTTGCTTTATCTGTAGCTGCTTGCGCAGATCTTCCAATCATTTCGCCCTCGTATCTGCCTTGTCGTTTTCCTAAATTGTGTATTACTTTTCCCGCAGCTCCACTGCCCACGATCAGTGCCACAGTTTTCCAAGTGATTGCAATGCCCTTGATGGCAAAGGGCAACATAAACGGTAACGGCATCTTTAATTCATCCTTTCATCTTCGATAATATTGAAATCGCTGTCAACGATTTTTAGCTTTAGTCTTTCGCCTTCGATCAGCTTGTCAAAGTGACCGAATACAAAATCACGCTTTACCTCATAGATAAATTTCGTGTCTGTGATCAAACGGTAGATCGCAACACCGATCCCTCCAATATCCAACTTTTTGAAATCATTGGTCAACGCAACCACCGCAACATTACTTGCCGCTGCGATTGCATTGGAATACATCAGAATCTTTCGCGTTCTCACTTCGTACAGCCTAAGATCTTCATCGGTGCTTCCCTTGTATAGCAGTCGATGGATCATTGCAATGATCGAGTTGATTAGGATTGCATAGGCAGCTTGTTTTCCAACTGTTATGACATTTGCCATATCAATTCCGTATTTTGCTAAGTCAGAAGCAAAGCTGGTGTCAAATATGCCATCAATCAACGACAAAAACGGCAATGGCAGACTATCTTTTGAGTTAACATCGCTGATTAGATGCTGTATCTCCTTCAGCAATGACCTACCTACCTTTTCCCATCCTTCAACGCCCTCGTGCAAAAGCTTGTCCGCTGTTTTTTCAAAAACCTTCACGGTGGATGCTCTGCTGTGAAAGTAATCCTTTTTGTTTTTGGTTATGATGTGGTAGGATTGCAAGGTCTTGGTCGTCAGCGTGGATGTAGCAATATTTGCCGTTCCGAAAACCAAGCCCAAAATCGGGTCATGTCCCAATGTGGAGCCTCTGTGCTTAAAGACGCCGCCGCCACGCAGTGCGCCATTGGCTCCGTTCAAAGCATCAAAGGGAACCGGATTGCTTTTTATCTCATCAATAGAAGGATTATAGTATCTGTGATGCCTATTCGAATGGTCTTTGTCTTTTTTGTGCTTTTCGGCTTCCGCTTGGTCGTCAAGACGCTCCTTGAAATTTGTAAGAAGATATTGGCGCAAAACTTGAAGACCGACTGCCGTAAACAAAAATACAATATCTGTCTTTGTCAATTTGGTTTTTTCTTCAAACGCACAGTCGTATTCATTTAAGGTCGCCTCTGCGTTATGCAAAACATCGGCAACTCTTTCGCTCTCGGCTGCCAAAACATCGAAATTGCTCAACGTGGCGTCCATTGCCGCACTTACTTTTTTTCGGCAAGCTCTCATCTCTTCAAATGACATCTTCTCTCCTCTTTTCAATTGCTTTTTCATACTTGTTTGTCATTGCATGGATCTCACGACGAATTTCTTCGACAAAGTCTGCCGGGGCGAGGACTTTGACCCAGGAGCCCTGGCTGAGGAGCCACATTTTGATGCCGTTGCCGTAGGTTTCGGCTTCGAGCAGGTAAGTCGTTTTGCCGTCGGCGTTTGTGGTGCGGTCAATGATTTTTGCTGTGGGCAGCTTGTCCAAGACCGCTTGGACAGAGGGTCCCGTGAACTCAAATCGAATGGTGCGCAACGGACCCGGCCACATGAACAGGCTCCGATCACGCAGCCAGCCCTCGTCAAAGCCCGGAGCATCGGCGGTGGTGAAGCGCTTGCGGTGGACGGTCAGCTCCTTGATGCGGTCGATGCGGAAATAAGTGGGCTTATTCGTCTCGTCAATGGAGCGGAAGGCAATCAGATAAAAATAATGATCCGTAAACATGACCGATGCGGGTCTTAGACGATGCGTAACCCATTTGCGGTCCATGCGGTAATAATCGATGCTAATCTCCTGCTTTTCGTTGATGCAGGTGACGAGCTGCCACAGACGATCCTGCACACTTTCGCAATCGTGCTTGACCTCGGAGTAGTGGTAAAGCTCCTTGCGGATCAGATCGCCGAGTTTTGTTCTGTCCTCGGGGGTTGTGAAGCGCTTTAGCTTGTCGGTCAGGGTTAAAAGCTCCAGTTTGGAAAAGGCTCTTGCGCCGATCATGACCTCGACCAAGGAAAATAATTCCTTGCTGGACAAAAATTCATCCATAAACAGGCGATAGCATTTATCACGGTGCGAATATTGCAACTCGGTGTTGCCGACCAAATCACGGTGATCAGCCAAAAAGTTTTTCAGGTCGTTGATGCTGCGAGTGATACTTTTGGTGGAGACCATGTATTCATCTGCCATTTTTTGCACGGACAGATCCTCGCCACGCAGCGCACGGAAAAACAGCTCCAAAACCCGATCTAATTTTGTGTTATCCATATTCGAATCCTCCTGTAACAGGATGATTATACCGTTTGGAGAGGACAAGTGTCTGTCCGAGAAAAATTCATGGTCAAATTATAGCATATAAAATTTCGAAAAGCAACAAAAATCGACAAAATGCACATATAATATAATTGTTTTCCTCAAACGCCGCAGCAAAAATCCGAAACGATCATTGCAAATTCCGATTTATCAAACAGAACGTAGCAACCACTGTAGGGGAGGGTCATGAGGAACAATCGCACTTTTTATTTTATTTACAAATTTCTATTGCATAAATTTCGTTTTTATGTTAAACTTTTACTGCGACATAATTCCATATGTTATACCTCATTATGAGTTTGTTTTTTACCATTTGGTAAAAATGCAAGCTCCTTTCAAGCATACTCGTAATGGGGTTGTTGGAATTGTGTCGCAGCAATGGGGCTATGCGTTTTTCGGTGTGCGGCTCCGTTTGGGGCTGCACACTTTTTATTTTTATATGCTGCATACGCAAAAAATGACTTGATATCACAGACTTTTTGCGGTATAATTATCCTGCCACATAAACTTTATATGACGTTCAAGGGGATGTAGTTTTACTTTGGTAAAAACGCATTCTCTGCTTCTGCATTCCCTTGGAAGTTATAAGTTTGTGTGGCAACAAATGGAGTTATGCGTTTTTCGGTGTGCAGCTCCGTTTGGGGCTGCACGCTTTTTTGATTTACGGAGGGTATTATGACAAATTATAAAAAGATGTATTACACACTGTTCAATGCCTTATCGAAAGCCATCGAAAATATCGATGTTGCAAATTACGGGGCAGCGAGAGTCATTTTAATCGAAGCGCAGCAAAAAGCTGAAGAAATTTATATCGAAGCAGAGGAAGAAGCTCCCGAAACGGAATAACTGCCGTCTTTGACGCACAAACGGACACCCTTGCAAGGTGTCCGTTTCGTTTTATAATACTGTTTCTTGATAAAATGATTTAGAAATCATTTTATTGCAGGATGAATATCCTGCACCGCCTGTGGCGGCAAGAAAAGTATTGTACAACATTCTTGGCGTCTACGACGCCGTCCGCTCGTAGCGCTTGGTCATGTTGCGCAGCTTTTGCGCAAGTTCAGGCGTCAGAGCATTTTTCTCCATTCGCCATGCCCAATTTTCAGGTCCGACGATGCCGGGGGCATTCATACGAGCCTCTGCGCCGAGTGCCAAATAATCCTGCATCTGCGCAATGAAGGTATCCGCAACGCTGCGCATTCCTGCACAAATAAGCCCACAGGCAAGGGCTTCCTCACTTGTATTCGGCAAGCCCAAATAATCGGCAATATATGCAAGTGTCACATCATTGCAGCCACGCAGCCACTGATGCAGCGTTTCATTGTCGTGCGTACCGGTGTAGCAGATGCAGTTGCGCTCATAACGATGCGGCAAATAGCTGCTGGGCGTATAGGGATCGAAGGCAAATTCCAAAATCTTCATTCCCGGGAAGCCGGAATCCTTTTGCAGCTGAATGACCTCGGGGGTCAAAAAGCCCAGATCCTCGGCAATCAGGCGCAGATCGGGGAAATGCCGCTTCAGGCAATCGATAAAGGCATGGTCAGGACCCTTGACCCAAGCACCGTTTCTTGCGGTCGTCTCGCCGTAGGGCACGGACCAATAGCTCTCCAAACCTCTAAAATGGTCGATACGAATGACATCAAAAAGCTTCGAAGCGGCAATGATACGCTCACGCCACCAGGAAAAATCATCCTTCTGCATTTTCTCCCAATCGTAGAGCGGATTGCCCCAAAGCTGACCATCCACGGAAAACGCATCCGGCGGACAGCCCGCAACCGCCGTAGGCGTGCCGTTTTCGTCGAGCTGAAACAGGTCGGAATTTACCCAGACATCGCAGGAGTCATAGGGTACATAAATGGGAAGATCGCCGATCAGCTCGATATTTTTTTGACGCAGGTAGCTGCGCAGAGCATTCCATTGACGGAAGAACAAAAATTGCTGAAAAATAAAGAAATTCATATCCTCGGCGTAAACCGTGGCGTAGGTTTCCACGGCGCCGGGCTGACGGAGGCGAATTTCCCGGGGCCATTTTTCCCAGGAATCCATATTTCTCGCACGCTTGATCGCCATATAGAGGGCATAGTGATCGACCCACGGATTTTCACGGCGGAAGGTGCGAATTTCCTCGGCAAAACGATCCTGACCACGCAAAAACGCCTTATGCAGCAGGTCAAATCGTACGGAATATTGAAAATCATAATCGACCTGCGGTGTTTCGAGCCAATCGATCTCTTTCAGCTCATCAGCGGTCAGCAGCCCCTCCCCGACCAGCAGATCCAAATCGATCAGATAGGGATTGCCTGCGTGGGTGGAGACGGATTGATAGGGGCTGTTGCCGAAGCCTGTCGGACCGATGGGCAGAATTTGCCAATAATGCTGCCCTGCCTCGTGCAAAAAATCCGCAAAATCATAGGCAGCTTTTCCCAACGTGCCGATGCCGCAGGGCGACGGCAGGGAGGTGATGTGCATCAAAATGCCTGCACTTCTCATATTCTTTTCCCTCTTTCTATTTGAAAAGACAGCCGCCGAACGGCGGCTGTTTTTATGTGGTTTTATTCCGTTGCAACGTTGTTGGAGATCATGTCGTACAGACGAACCTTGGTATAGTCGAACTTGACAGGATACTGCTCGACCAGCTCGTCAAGCATCTCGTTGAGCTGTACGCCCATGATATCCTCCAGGGCTGCGGTGTACCACTGACGGTTCTCGTTCTGTCCGACAAAGTACATGATATGATAGCCGTAAGAGGTCTTGACAACACCATGATCGCCCTTAGCACGGGAAGCATCGAAGCACCAATCGTTGAACTCCGTGACCATCTGTCCGGGGTAAACATCGTCATACAGACCGCCGTTGGTGTTCGAGCCGGGGTCAGTGGAATGCTCGTTGGCAAGCTCAATGAAATACTCCTCGGTCGGGTTCTCCTGCCACTTGGCATAGATCTCGTTGGCAGATTCCTCAGCCGCTGCCCAAACTTCCTCGGAATATTCACCGTTTTCGTCAGCCTCGCCGTCAAGTCCGATCAGGATATGGCGCACTTCGACATTGTTGACCTTGGTCAAACCCTGACCTGCAAACGTTTCGGCGTTCTCGTCGTAATACGCAATGACATCTTCCTCGGAAAGGGCAGCCTCCATCTCTTCACTGCGGGTGTTATAGTAGTCATAAGCTGCATAGTAGGTGCGCAGATAGTTCTGATAATCGGCAACGCTCACGCCCTTACCGAAGTTCGCCTGCAAATATGCCTCGATGGAGTCATAGCCATACTCTGTTGCCTCAGCGGCAAAGGTGCCGTTCGGGTCGTCCATGTCGGCGATGTTTGCGGCATCCTCCTCGGAGATGGTATAGCCGTTGGCATAGGCACATTGTGCAAGTGCATAATTCTCGCTATAGTGCAGGGCGGCTGATTCAAGGAAATACTGCTCCCAGGTCGAGCCCTCCTGCATAGACTGCTGCTCATACAGCGGCGTGTTGGCATCCAAGCCCATCATGGAGGCATAGGTGCCATAGCTGTTCATGAAATTATAGAACTCGATCCAATAATAGATCTGCAGCTCACCGTTGTTCAGGCAAGCCTCCTGAGCATCGTTGATGGCAATGATCTGAGACATATCGGCATTGTTGGGCGCTGCATCGGCAACGGAATAGTTATCCAAAGCGGTAGCGGTATTTGCGCCGTAGCCTTCCACAGCCGGAACCTTTTCCGTCGTCTCGGTGGGCTGTTCGTCAGCGCTGTCGGACTCGTCAGCTTCGATCGACCCGGAAGCATCCTGAGATTCCGCAGGAGCGCTCAATGTGGTATCGGTCGGAGTTTCAGCTTCCTCACTGCCGTTGTAGACAAGCAGCACGATCACAACTGCCAGTGCCGCAAAAAGCACAACGACCAGTGCGATCATCCATGCCGGAATTTTCTTTTGCTTTTCGTTCATGTTCTTATCTCCTAAGTAAGTATTGTCCGTCTATTATAGCACAGATTTTGATAATTTCAACGGAGAACATGAATAAATTTACGCATTGTTCATGTTCTGCGTGCTATCGTCCTGCACCTCCTCGTCAGGCTCGACAGGTTCGGGCTGGGGGATCTCTTCCGAGGTCAGGGGCGGCAAGGTCGGGAGCGTTTCTTTTGAAAAATAATTTCTGCCGTCGGAAGCGGCATCCTTGTCGGAAGCTTCGGTGGGTTTCCCCCAGCTCTCCGCCTCATCAACGGGGATTTTATCGCCCTCGGGCACAAGCTCGACCGCCTCAGTCTGCGTTGTGTCCTGCACCGTGTGCTTTTCCCCGGAAGCAACCTGCCCGGTAGGATCAGAGCCGTCCACGCAGGCGCACATAGATGCCGTTAGGCAAAGCGCTAAGAATAATACGATCATTTTTTTCATAATTCATTCCTCCTAAAACCAAAGAGTGTTTGACTTTCATAAAAATTTTTCGTAAAATAATAATCTACCGCCAAATTCCGATTTATCTTTCAGTTTGCACAGACTAAGGCTTCTCTTTGAGGATGCCCTCCGCTTCAGGGTATGCGTAGCGCAACCGAGCGAAGCGAGGCTCTTAGCGCGAAGAAGAAGCTGTCAGCGTAGCTGACTGATGAGGTGTGCAGAAAAAGTTGCAATTTTACGATAGTTTTCAGCAAATTCGAAACCTTTTCCACCTCATTCGCCCCTTTGGGGCACCTTCTCCTCAAGGAGAAGGCTTTGACCTACGCAAGTACGAAACTCACCGATAAAACGGAATTCTATAACTTTCATAAAATTTGGGAGGGAACACCATGATTCGACACATTGTGATGTGGAAATTCAAAGAGGGTGCCGATCCGACGGAGTTTTTGACCCGTTTGGCTGCCCTCGACGGACAGATCGAGTGCATCCGCTCGATGCAGATTCATCGCTCCGCCGTAAAAAATGCGGAATACGACGCTGTTTTGATCAGCGATTTTGACTCGCTTGAGGATGTCGAGCGCTACAAAAACGATCCTCGCCATCTCGCCGCTGCGGCGCTTTGCAAAGAAATCCGCACCGTCAGAAGTGCAATCGATGTTGCGCTATGAAGCAGTGGTGCGTCTATATCCTAAAATGTAAGGACGACACGCTCTACACCGGCATGACCGACGATTTTGAAAAACGCTTGGCAGTGCACCGTGCAGGCAAGGGCGCAAAATACACCCGTGGCAGAGCGCCTTTGGAGCCGGTCTATTTTGAACCGTGTGAGGATCTATCCTCGGCGTGCAAGCGTGAATATGCCATCAAGCAGCTCACACGAGCGAAAAAAATAGCTCTGATCGAGGCTTATCAGGAAACTATTTCTCATAAAGCTTGACAAAATTTTCAAAGCCCTGCGGTTTGTAGCACACAGACGAGATACGTGCACCGCTGACGCCGTATTTTTTGCTGTAGCCAAAGAGGTTTATGTATCGATCCATGTCGTCACACTCAGAGCTCATCGCCTTCATCACCTCGACCGTTGCACGCACATCGTCGATGGCTCGGTGCGAATTACAGACCCGATCCTGCAGGTTGTATTGCTCAATGGCATTGCAAAGCTTGTGGGGATAGGGTCTGCGGTCTTTATAGACCGTGAGAAGGTCCAGCTTGGGCTGATCCTTCAAGATTCTCGCATCGCCGTGCTTTCTGAGAAGATGGTACAAAAACAGCAGGTCAAACTGCGCATTATAGGCGCATATGAGCGTCCTTGGGGTCAAAATCTGGGCTAAAATTTCGCAAATCGCCTGCTTGGAAATACCTTGCTCACGCAAAAGCTCGTCGGTAATGCCCGTCAGCTCAACGATCTTGGGCGAGAGCTTTCGATCGTCCGTTCTGCGAATGAATTCGTCCACCTCTGAAACGGTGCAAAGCTCATCACCGTTCCACTGCAATCTGACAGCGGAAAATTCGATGATCTCATCGTTTTCGAAGCTCAAACCGCTGGTTTCTGTATCTAAGACGACGATGCCGTCGCAAATGTTCCGTAATTTCTCCATAAAACGCCTCCGTTTTATTTTTTCGACCTATTATACCACGCAATCTTCCCCTTGACAAACACTTTCTTTTGATTTATACTATTTTCAACCGCATATGTTAACCTTCTTCGGGGTGCCGGTGTTTCCGGCTGAGATTGGGCGAAAGTACGTCCTGACCCGCGAACCTGATACGGTCAGTACCGTCGTAGGAAAAGATGCCGCTTTGCTTTCCGAGATGGTTTGCATGGCGGAATTTTTTATATGTGGAGGTTTCGGATGAAACACAAAAAACTGCGTGCCCTGTGCGAGGGCGCAATCATGGTAGCCCTGGCGCAGGTGCTGGGCTATCTCAAAATTTCTCCCCTGCCGAACGGCGGCTCGATCTCGTTTGTCATGCTGCCCATCTTCATCTACTGCGTGCGTTGGGGGCTCGGTTGCGGCTTGATCGCAAGCTTTTCCCTCGGCACACTGCAATTCCTTCTCGATGGCGGCTTCTCAATCGGTTGGCAGTCGATCATCGGCGACTATGTGCTTGCTTACGGTGTGCTTGGCATTGCAGGTCTGTTCCGCAGACAGAAATTCGGCTTCTTCTGCGGCACGCTTGTTGGCAGCCTTGCACGCTTTGCGGTGGCTTGGGTCGTCGGCGCAACGCTTTGGGCAGAATATATGCCGGAGGAATTTTTTGGCATGAGCATGAGCAGCCCATGGCTGTATTCGGCGCTGTATAACGGCAGCTATATCCTGCTTTGCGCCGCACTTTGCATTGCGGTCGGTGCGATCTTTTACAAGCCGCTCGGCAGATTTCTCCGGGGTGAGGATTTATAAGTCTTTACTTTGTGCGAAAAATGTTGTAAAATAGGAACGGTATGCAGCTACCGTTCCTGTTTTTTATGTTTGGAGGTGCGCTTATGAACTGTCTGCGCTGTGGCAGAGATGCCAATGCAAGCTTTTGCAACGAATGTCTGAAAACAGTCAGTATTCCGCTGCAGGAATCGCCATACCTCAACACACAGATCAACCTCAATGCAAAAAAAGCGCATCGCATAGCGCATGCCGCTTCGCAATCGTCCGCAAAAGCCGAAAAAAAGCAACCCTCCGCCAAGGGGTGGATCGTTGCCGTGATCCTGCTTTCGATCTTATGCGCCGCACTCGCCTGTCTGTGCCTGTGGTTCGGGCGGAAAGAAATTTTCATGTGGCTGGATTGAGCGCATTTTTTGTAATAAGGGCTTGTAATTTTTCCTTTTTTCGGATAAAATATACTGGATTATGTTTTGAGGAGGGTAAGCATGGAACACGCTCCCGAGAATACCACAAAGAAATCTGCCAAAAGACGAGCGCCTTTCGGATGGGGTAAGAAGCTCGTGACTCTTATTTTTACCGCTTTTGTGTTGGTGATCGCCTATCTTGTCTATCAGGCGATGACCAAGGGTGTCGGAATTCCTGTTAGCAGCACCGGCATCATTGAGATGGACCAAAACGCCATCACCGCCCCGACAACTGCGCAGCCGACTGAGTCCGCCGAGCCGACGGAATCGACCGAGCCGAGCACATCAATTGAGCCAAGCGAGACTGAAACGGAGCCTCCGCAGCTCTCGCCGGAGCAGCTTGCACGGCAGTATTTAGACGAGATGTCGCTTGAAGATCAGATTTGGCAGATGTTCTGCATCTCTCCGTCGCAGATGCGCTATGAGGACGGTACACTTTGTCCCGCAGGCGGTGTTTATTTCGGCGCCGAGGACCTGACAGATGCCGACCGGCTCTCGCAGGATATTCTTTCTTTCAATGAAGAAGCCGCCACACCGGTCATGATCGGCGTAATGGAAGAAGGTGGCTCAGTTGCACCTTTGGCATCTCTGGGCGTAACGGACAGCTTTGACTCCGCCGCTACATACGGTGAGATCGGAAATACACAGGCGCTTTATGAGTTTGGCAATCTTTTGGGCTCGCAGCTTTCCGATGTTGGCTTCCATTTCAATTTGGCACCCGTTGCCGACACGATCAACTGGTATCCCGATGACCTGAACGACCGCACCTACAGTATTGACGTAGATACTGCCTCACAGATGGTATCGCAAGCGGTCAAGGGCATGCAGGATGCAGGCACGATTGCTTGCTTGAAGCATTTCCCTAACCTGGGCAGTAGCGCTCCTGATGGAGACAATGACGTTTCTTGGCGTCCGTATACGAGCTTTGTTGAGACCGACTTTTTGCCCTTCAGTGCAGGAATTGAAGCAGGCGCACAGATGGTTTTGGTGTCAAATATGATGGTTCCCGACATGTGCGGCGGTGCTTTGATGCCGAGCTGTATGTCGGAAAATATCGTAACTAATATTTTGCGTGGCGAGCTGGGTTTTAACGGCGTGGTCATTTCCGATGAGCAGAGCCGACAGACCGATGCACAAAGTGCAGTAAATATCATCGAAGCAGGCTGTGATATCATTTTGCTGCCGAACGACCCTGCGGCATCCGTGGCAGCCGTGATCGAAGCGGTCAACAACGGCACACTGAGCGAGGAGCGCATCACCGAGAGCGTTTACCGCATTCTGCTGATGAAGTGCGAAAACGGTATCATTATCGAATAAAATTTATAAAAACCGAGAGAAAGGCAAATCGCTTTTCCTCTCGGTTTTTCACATGTTCCTCAAATTCCAGTTTATCGGTGAGATTCGCATTTCGTATTTGACATTCTGATACTAATCGCCGATTAAAACATTCATTTTAATTGGCGATTGGTATCAAACAGTTCGATAAATCGGAATATAATGACAGAATAAAGAATCAGAGCCCGATACGAGCTCTGATTCTTTTTTATTCTTTTCTGCCTTTGGCTCTCTGGTTGACGATGCCGAACTTCTTTTTGACCAGCTCGACCTCGTCAAGCTGCGCCTCGCTCAGCAGGCGAACCTCGCCAAATGCTCTCATATTCGCATAAACTCGGAACGTATGCTCCAAAACCTCGGTGCGGAACAGCGCCTGCTTGACGGAATTTCCCCAAGTCACTGCGCCGTGATGCTCCAAAAGCACCGCCGTATGATCCTTGCAATACGGTGCGGCGCTTTCAGCCAGCGCCTTACTTCCCGTGATGGCAAACGGCACACACGGTACAACGCCCAAGCTTAGAGCCGAATCCAACGAAATCGCCATATCCCAAGCTTTTCCATAAGCTGCCCAAGCCGTTGCGCCGGGTCCGTGGGCATGGACGATGCCTCCCAAATCGGGATTTTCCCGATAGATGGCAAGATGAAGTGCAATTTCGCTGGAAACCTTCAAGCTTCCTTCCAAAACATTGCCCTGTGCATCGATGCGTACGAGCATATCCTCCGTCATGCCACCTTTGCTGACACCGGTCGGGGTGCACCAAACGGAGCCGTCATCCATTTTTGCCGTGATATTGCCGTCATTTGCGGCGACGAAGCCAGCGGTATAAAGCTTATTGCCAGCCTCGATGATCTCACGCTTTGCCTGTTCGTGCGAATTATACATTTCCCATTTCCTCCGGGAACATTTTTGCAAAATTCTCCGCAAACGGCGGTCTGACAATGCCTCGCTCCGTCACGATGCCTGCAAGCAAGCTATGATCCGTCACGTCAAATGCGGGATTGTAGCACTTGACCTCGGGCAATGCCATGGGCTTTAAGTAAAACAGCTCCTTGATCTCCTCATGCGGACGCTCCTCGATGGGAATATGATCGCCGGACGGGCACGAAAAATCGATGGTCGTTGACGGTCCGAGAGAGTAGACGGGAATGCCATAGTGGTTTGCGATGATGGCAAGTCCGGACGAGCCGATCTTGTTGGCAACGTCACCGTTTCTTGCGATACGGTCGCAGCCGAAGAAGACCGCCTGCACCTTGCCCTGCTTCATGACGATGCTTGCCATGTTGTCGCAGATGAGGGTGCAATCGACACCTGCCTTGGTCAGTTCGTAGCTGGTCAGACGTGCGCCCTGAAGAAGCGGTCTGGTCTCGTCAACATAGACATGCAGCTTCATGCCCGTTTCCTTCGACAGGAAGAACGGACCCTGTGCGGTGCCGTAACGGCTCGTTGCGATAGGGCCTGCGTTGCAGTGCGTGATCACGCCGTCGCCGTCCTTCAAAAGGGAAAGTCCGTATTCCGAAATCTTGCGGCACATGGCGATGTCCTCGTCATGAATTGCCTTGGCTTCGTTGTCGAGAGCTTCCAAAAGCGCCTCATGCGAAGCTTCCTTATGATTTAAGACGACCTTGTCCATGCGCTTGAGCATGCAAGAAAGGTTGACCGCTGTGGGTCTGGAGGAATTTAAGTAAGCCGACAGGCGGCTGTATTCAGCATAAAAAGTGTCAAAATCAGGCGCAGGAATCTTTTTTGCCAAGATTGCCATGGCGTAGCCTGCGAAAATGCCGATGGCAGGAGCACCACGCACACGAAGCGAATAAATCGCCTCCCACATTTCTTCCGCAGTGGTTAAATTCAAATATTCCGTCACATTCGGAAGCAAAGTCTGATCAAGCGTGACCAAAACCTCGCCGTCACGGCGAACGTTGACGGCATGAGTAATGGCTTCTAAACTCATAATGCAGCGCCCATTGCTTCAATACTCTCACGAACGAGCTTGCGGAACAGCGGACCAACACGGTTGCCGGTCTCGGAGACTTCCTCGTGGCTCAGGGGCGTGGGAGAAATGCCTGCCGCCTGATTTGTGATACAGGAAATGCCACAAACACGAATGCCTGCGTGACGGGCAGCGACAGCCTCGCTTGCCGTGGACATACCGACAGCATCGACACCCAAGGTCGTGAGCATACGAACCTCGGCAGGAGTTTCGAATGTGGGACCTGTGAGCTGGCAATAAACGCCCTGCTGCATGGGAATTTCCAATCTTGCGGCGGTGTCCAGAATGATGCGGCTGAGGGTCTTGTCATAGACCTCGCTCATGTCGGGGAAACGCGGGCCCAGCTCGTCCATGTTTGCGCCGATCAGCGGATTGGGGAAGATGGTCATGATATGATCACGAATGAGCATGAAATCGCCTGCGTTGAAGTTGCGGTTCACGCCGCCGGCAGCGTTGGTCAAAAACAGTGCCTTTGCGCCCATGAGGACCATCAGACGGGTGGGCAGCAGGATATCACTGCGGTCATAGCCCTCGTAGAAGTGGACTCTGCCCTGCATGATGACGACCTTAACATCGCCAAAATAACCAAAGACAAATCTGCCCTTATGACCCGGAACAGTCGAAACGGGGAAGCCTTCGATATCGTGATAATCCACCGTTGCAACAGCCTCGACCTCATCGGCAAGTGCGCCGAGACCCGAGCCCAAAATCAGTGCAACATCGGGAACAAAATCTGTTTTTTCTCGCACACAGGCGAGGCAATTTTGCAGTTTTTCATAAGCAGTCATGGTAAAAACCTCCAAAAATATTCATTTTAATTTTTTCAATGCGGATTCAAATTCCTCGGGAAGCGGACAGAAAACGGTGATTTTTTTCTGCGTTCGAGGATGAATAAACGTCAGCTCCTTGGCATGTAAGCACTGCGAGGTCAAGCCAAGCTCCGGCTTCTTTACACCGTAGATCGGATCTCCTGCGATCGGATGCCCGATGTGCGCCATATGGACCCTGATTTGATGCGTGCGACCTGTCTCCAAACGGCACTGTACGTGCGTATATTGTCCGAAGCGCTCCAAAACCCTCCAATGCGTCACCGCTTCACGGCTGTTTTTCATCGTCACCGCCATACGCTTTCGGTCGGTCGGATGCCTGCCGATGGGTGCGTTGACCGTGCCGGAATCGGTCTTGAAGCCGCCACGCACGATACATTCATAAGTACGGCTGAGGGTGTGATCCTTGAGCTGATCGGATAGGTGCTGATGGGCAAAATCATTCTTCGCCACGATCAAAAGCCCTGTCGTGTCCATGTCGATGCGATGAACGATGCCGGGGCGTTTTTCGCCGTTGATGCCCGAAAGGCTGTCGCCGCAGTGATGCAAAAGTGCATTGACCAACGTGCCATCTTCGTGACCTGCCGCAGGATGCACGACCAAGCCCTTGGGCTTGTTGACAACCAAAAGATCCTCGTCCTCATAGACCACGTCCAACGCAATGTCCTGCGCCACAAGCTCGACGGGCTTGACCTCGGGGATCGTAACCTCGTAGAGCGCAAGGGCGATGGTTTTGGCATTTTTTCGGATCGGAACGCCATCCAACGTGACATTTCCCTGCTCAATAAGCCTCTGCACGGCGCTGCGTGTCAGCTCCGGCATTTGCTGCGCAAGGAAAACATCTACACGCACACCGCTTTCCGGTGCTGAAAATTGCATAATTTCACCTCAAATTTTATTATATCATAAAATCATTGGTTCGTCAAAGCATTTTTAGCAAAACTACCTAAAAATGACGAATAATCTAAAAAAATTCATACAAAATGCCGGTCTCAATGATAAATCGAGGTTTTGGGCGGGTGATTTTGCAGCAAAACGCCTTCGCATATCAAGCCCGATATGCGAAGGCGTTTCTTATACTAATGCCTGCTGAATAAGTCGCTACTGCGACTTGTTTGTGCGGTAACGCCGCAAAATTGCATAAAAACGGCACTTTTTTAACTGTTTTTTATGCAATTCAGGCATGTAAACAATGCGTATTTTCGTCGGTGCATCGCAATGCGCCGACGAAAAGTGCAAGGTTTTTGCGGTAAAACCGTCAAAATCCTTGCACTTGAACAACGCAAAACAGCCTTGAAAGCCTTGGCTTGCAAGAGCTTTCGCGTTGTTCAGTACACATTATTTATTCTGCTCGAGCCATTTTGCCAAGGCATCTGCCATGGGGTTGTTTTTCGGCTCCTCTTTTTGCTGATTTTGCAAATATTTCTGCACGTCACGTTTGCCGGCACCGGCAGTTGCTCGGCGCTCCTTGAATGCCGAAAGCTTCTCACGATAGCCGCAAATACAGGCAAACATCTGATTATCGCCCTCGCCTCGCAGCTCCATTTTCTTAAAGCAGTTCGGACAACGTGCGTTCGTGGTCTGCGTCACGCTCTTGCGATAGCCGCACTCACGGTCGGGACAGACGAGCATTTCACCACGCTTGCCCTTGACCAAAAGAAGGAATTTTCCGCATTCGGGACAGGCTTTTCGGGTTTGGTTGTCGTGGGTGTATTTTGCCTCGCTCAATTTTACATCGTTTACGAGCTTTGTGGCATAGCTTCGCATTTCTTCAATGAACTTGAAATCACGTTCGGTGCCCTTGGCAATTCTCGCAAGGCGATCCTCCCACTTTGCCGTCAGTGCCGCAGAACGCAAATCTTTAGGTGCAAGCTCGACCAGCTGCATGCCCTTTGAGGTCGGGACAAGCTCCTTCCCCCTGCGCTCAATGTAAAAGGCGGAGAACAATTTTTCAATGATATCCGCACGAGTAGCAGGCGTGCCCAAGCCGCTGGTTTCCTCCAAAATTTTGCGAAGCTCCTTATCCTGCACCTGCGACTGCGGATGCTCCATGGCGGTGAGCAAGGTCGCCTCGGTGTATCTCGGGGGAGGCGGAGTTTTACCGCTCGTCACCTGCACGGAGGAGACCTTCATGCGCTGCCCCTGCTTCACATCGGGCAGATTCTGAGAATCGTCCTCTTCCTCGTCGAAGGAAAAATTGCGGTCATAGGCAGCCTTCCAGCCTTGATTCAAGACACGCTTGCCCTTGGCAGTAAAATTATGTCCTGCGCAAGAAAGATTCAGCTCGACCTCTTCGTATTCATAAGGCGGCATCAAAACTGCCAAAAAGCGCCTTACAACCAAATCGTATATATTTTTTTCGGGCCCCGACAAGCGCCAAAGATCGGGGCTTTCCTCCGTCGGAATGATGGCGTGGTGGTCGGTGACCTTGGCGTTATTGACCAAATATTTGGTTTTTAAGGGACGATTACGCATGATCTCCTGCGCCAAGGGCTTGTAGGAATCGACCATGACCGCCTTGATACGCTCGGGAAGGGTCGCAACTACATCATCCGAAATATAACGGGAATCGGTTCGGGGATAAGTTAAGAGCTTGTGCTGCTCATAAAGAGATTGCATCAGATTCAGCGTTTCCTTTGCCGAATACGCATATTTTTTGTTCGCATCACGCTGCAGCTCGGTCAGATCATATGCCGCAGGCGGCGGTGTCTGACGGCGCATTTTTCTTACCTGTGTCAGAACGCATTCGCCGTTTTGGCAGGCAGCTGCGATCTTTTCCATCACAGCTTTGTCAAAGCTGCGTGGGTTGTTATTTTTATCACGGTAGGTTGCGGAAAAACCGCCTGCCTTCAGGCGCACGCCGTAATAATCCTTGGGAACGAAATTGCGAATTTCTTTCTCACGATCGACGATCAGCGCCAAGGTCGGAGTTTGCACACGACCTGCGGAAAGCTGCGCATTGTGGCGGCAGGTCAGCGCTCGGGTGACATTCAAGCCCACGATCCAGTCGGCTTCGCTTCTTGCCTGCGCCGAGCGGAAAAGATTGTCGTATTCGCTCGCAGGGCGAAGCTTGGCAAAGCCCTCTTTAATCGCACGGTCGGTCTGTGACGAGATCCAAAGGCGTTTTGTGGGCTTTTTCCAGCCTGCCTTGATCATGATCCAACGCGCGACCAGCTCGCCCTCTCTGCCTGCGTCGGTCGCAATGACCAGCTCGGAAATATCGCTGCGCTTCATCAAGCCCTGCACGACCTTAAATTGCCGTCCTGTCTGCCCGATGACGACCAGCTTCATATTCTGTGGAAGCATGGGAAGATATTCCATATCCCATTTTTCCCACTTTTTTTCATATACATCGGGGTCTGCCAGCGTGACCAAATGCCCCAACGCCCAAGTGACCACATAGCGATCACCCTCCAAATAGCCCTCGCCGCCACGCTTGCAGCCGAGCACTCGTGCGATCTCACGCCCGACCGAGGGCTTTTCAGCCAATACTAACGATTTTGCCATCAGTCAATCACCCGAATTTCCGTGATAATGGGCTGATCCTCAGCTGGAATTGTGCCGTTATTGTCGATGACAACCGTGGAAGAATACTCACAGATTGCATCGACGATCTCAATGCCCTCAGTCACATAGCCGAAGCAGGCGTATTTGCCATCGAGAGAGGGTACGGCGCTGTCATCATGGACAATGAAAAACTGCGAGCTTGCAGAGTCCATGGAATAGCTGTCTCTTGCCATGGAGATCGCACCACGGGTGTGAGAGAGGGGGTTATTTACGCCGTTTTCGCTGAACTCGCCCTTGATGGTCTTCTCGGAGCCACCGGTGCCATCGCCCTTGGGGTCACCGCCCTGCATCATGAAGCCCTCCATAATACGGTGGAAGGTCAAGCCGTTATAAAAGCCGGATTCTGCCAGAGAAATAAAGTTGTCAACCGTGATGGGAGCAGCATCGGCATCGAGCTCTAATTTGATCGTGCCGTAGTCCTGAATTTCGATTTCGACATGGTGCTTCCCCGAAGTGCCACCGGTTTCCTCATCACCGCCGCAGAACAAGAAGCAACCACCGACGATCAGCGCAACGCACAAAACCGCCGCACCGATGATCCACCAAAGCTTATTGTTCTTTTTAGGTGCCTGCGGCTGAGCCTTTTTGGGCTCGCAGTTGGCGCAGTAGCCTTTCTTTCCCATGGGTCTTCCGCATTTTTTGCAATTCATGTTGATTTCCTCCTGTGTGATAAGATTCTTTTTCTGATTGTTTTATACCATTGCTCAATTAAAACAATTGGTAAATTCCGATTTATCGGTGAGTTTTGTTTTTCAAATTGTAGGGGCGGACGACTCTGTCCGCCCACACGAAGTGTCTGCACGGGCGCACAGAGTCGTGCGCCCCTACGGTGTCAAAACGCAGCCAACAGCTCGATAAATCGGAATTTAATCAATACTTCTAACCGGGTTTTCGTATGATTCTCCATGATTGATATCCCAATTGCGATATACTCACGTTGTTCGTGCGATATAAACTCGGCGGAGCCTCGGTTGCGATATGATATAAATTCCTCACGTTCCGCAGAACATCTCGCATGCGATAGCATATCGTAAATTTCGCAAGGAATTTATATCGCTATACAATGATGCCGCCACCGAGGACGGTATCTCCATCGTAAAACACGGCTGTCTGTCCGCTCGTCACAGCCCTCTGCGGCTCGTCAAATTGCAGCTCGCAGCCGTTTTCCGTCGGGAGCAAAAGTGCATCTGCCGTGCGTGGCGTGTAACGCAGCTTTGCCTGCACCCGAATGGGCGATTGCAATTGATCAAAGGGAATATAATTCACATCTTGCACGAGAACACGTTTGGAGAATAAATTTTCCTCCTGCCCCAAAACGACGTCTGTGCCTTGCTTTCCCAGCACATAAACACGCTCGCCAAATGCCAAACCCAAGCCACGCCGCTGACCGACGGTATAGGCTTCCATGCCTCTGTGGGCACCGTAAATTTTTCCATCGGGAGAAATAAAGTTTCCCTCCTGCGGCACGACTCCGTGGTTGGTCAAATAGCGCATATAATCGCCATCGGGGACAAAGCAGATATCCTGGCTGTCTCGCTTTTTCGCAAGATCTAAGCCTGCTTCCACGGCAAGCGCCCTTGTTTCGTCCTTGCTCACGACATCTCCCAAGGGAAACAGCGTATGAGCCAGCTGAAATTGCGAAAGCATGCAGAGCATATAAGTCTGATCCTTGCGGCGATCGGCGGCAATTTTTAGAAGAAAACGGTCGTTCTCCGTCACGAGCCTCGCATAATGCCCCGTGGCAATGCCGTCATAACCCAGAGAAAGTGCTTTTTCCAAAAACAGCCCAAATTTCATAGCGCCGTTACACACCACACACGGATTTGGTGTGCCACCTGCCTGATACACCTGCATAAACGGCGTGATCACTCTTTCGTAAAACGCCTCACGCAGGTCAAAGGCGTGAAAGGGAATGTTCAATTGCTTTGCAGCCTCACGGGCATCGCTTAACTCCTGTTCGCCGCCGTCACGAAGGAGCATTGTTCCACCGCCGACTTCGTAGCCTTTCTTTTTCAGCAGTACGCAGGCTGCTGCGCTGTCTACGCCGCCGGACATAGCAACCAATATTTTTTTCATAAATCTTCACCATCATATAGAATACTTCATTTTTGCAAAAAAAGCAAGTGCATTGCTTGACGATTGCGAATTTCAAGGTATAATATAGATAATTCTATCATTCATTGGAGATATTATGTTAACCTTTAGAGAAATTACCTTAGCTGACCGTGAGAAGTTGCACCGCCATTTTTACGGCGCAGATGGACACGGCAGTGAATATTCATTTGTGAACCAATTTGTTTGGGGCGACCAGCGTGTTTGCTTCGTGGAAGGGAATCCGCTGATTTTGAGCCGTTTCGGTTCGTGGCAGGCTTATTTGTTCCCTTTAGACCCTAAATACATCCCCATTTTGCGTGACGATGCCGCCGAGCGTGGGATCCCTCTGCGCTTTTGGGGGATCAATGCGCAGGAAACGGAGCTGTTTGATTGCCGTGATTTTTCGATAAAAAAAGCACGCAACAGCTTTGACTATGTTTACGAGATTGAACGCCTGTGCGAGCTCAAGGGCAGAAAGCTTCAATCCAAGCGCAATCATTGCAATCGCTTTGCTGCCGAAAATCCCGATTGCCGCATCGAAATTCTGACAAGTGACGCAATTGCGCAATGTCGTGAATTTACCGAGCGTTGGTATGTCGAGCACGAGGCGGTGCATGACATCGATTACAGCGGCGAAAAACGAGCCATCAAGCGGGTTTTCGACAATTTTGATGCACTGAAAATGGAGGGCTTGATGCTCTTTACGGCTGATGGGCTTGTCGCTTTTTGTATGGGCAATCGAATCCGTGAGGATATGTTCGATGTGAATTACGAAAAAGCGCTGTCGGATATCCATGGTGCTTATCCCACGATCAACCGGGCGTTTGCTCGTTATATTCACGAAAAATATCCGAAGATTCGCCTGATCAACCGTGAGGACGACATGGGCTTGGAGGGCTTGCGCAAGGCGAAGGAGAGCTACCATCCCGATTGGCTGCTCGAAAAATTTGTGGCGGAGGCATTATGATGCAATACGAAACGGCACAAAGGAAAGATCTCGCGCACCTGACGAAGCTGTGGTGCTGCTGTTTCGGAGATGATGAAGCGGCAGTTGCGGAATTTTGGGAAATTTTTGATCAAATCACAGTCTTTGTCGCCCGGGAAAAACATCCGATCGCAATGCTCTGCGCTCTGCCCGTGACATATTTTGACGAATGCGGACAGGCACAGAGAGCGAGTTATCTCTATGCCGTTTGTACGGATGAGAAGTATCGTGGTCAAGGCATTTGCTCCAAGCTGATGAAGTTTGCGGAGGCGTTTTTGAAAAAACAGGGCTTTGCGCTGACCTGCTTGGTTCCGTCGAACGAGAGTTTGTTTGCATTTTATCGAAAATTGGGCTATCAGACGGCGTTTTATCACGATATTTACACCGTTGATGCCCATGGAAAAGCAAAAATACGCAAAATCGATGCGACGACCTATCAGAATTTGCGCCAAATGCAGCTATACTCGGACTTTATTTCCTATGACGAATGGCTGTTGGCACTGCAAAACGGGCTTTACCGCATCGAGACGGAGGATGTGATCTGCTGCGCCGCCGCCGAAAAGCATAGCAATCAGCTCGTCATCAAAGAGCTTCTGCCCGACGACCCTCAATCAGCTTCGGCGCTTGCAGCGTATTTGGGCTGCTCGGAAGTAAAGGTCAGAACATTGGGGAGCACCCTCCCCTTCGGCATGGCAAAAAGCCTCTTGGATTTGCCTTGCCCCACACAGGGCTATTTGGGACTTGCTTTTGACTGATGCGCAAACTTGATAGAATTATCTACCAAATTCCGATTTATCGGAATTTTTGCGAAAAAATACCAACCACCGTATGGTGGTTGGTGAATTTTTTATTTTCCGCAGGTGGATTCCTGCTGCTTGCGGTGATATTCAAATCGTGAAGAAAAAACGAAATAGCGCTGACCGAAATAATTCAAAACGGCATAAACGATTGCGCCAACCGTCATCTCAAAATTGCCCGTGATCTTATCCGAGCCTCCGAAATCGAAAATGTTCCGCACGCTCTCGTAATCGAGCAGCCAACAGCTCATCAGGGGTGCCGCAATATAATACGACAGAACATAGCAGATTAAAACCTCAATGGTAAAACGGATCATGCTCTGCCATGTGGTCTCAGTGCCACGGAAGAGCAGGTATCTGCACGCTAAGTACCAGATCAGACTGCCGAGGGCATAGTTCACAACAGGCGCAACATGCTCGCTGAAGCCGCACATGTTGAAAAGCATGAACATGATGCCGGTACACACTATGAAATTGAGCACACCGACGATCAAATAGTAGATCAAGGTTCGGTCAAGCATTTTCTTTATTCTCATAAAACCACCGAAATTTGATATATACCGTTTTATTATACACAAATTTCGCAAAAAAAGCAACTATTATTTTGCAGGCACGAAAAGCCCCGATTTTCTGCCAAATTTCACGCACCGAAACAGCTTGCAAATACGCCCACCAATTTCGATTTATCGCTGAATTTCAAATTTTGAACTGTAGGGGAGGGTCATGACCCTTCCCTACAGTGTGAAACGATAATCTCAGCGATAAATCGGAATTTGAAACTCAATCAGGCGAGGTCGTTTGACCTCGCCTGATTGAGTTTCTTTATTTTGCTTCCATGTAGGCGGCGACGGAATCTCCGTAGGTGAGCATGGCGTTGACCATGTTCAGTTCGTCTTCTGTGACGTTCGTCTTTGCTCTAACTTGGGCAACGTAGCTTTCCACACTCCAAGAGATGGTCTTGGAAATGGCGGTCTCGCCTTCGTAGAATGTCGCACTGATGACGTCACGCATTTCCTTTGCGCCGACGTTTTCATAGATCGCTGAGAACATGATGCCGCCCTTGTTGGTGGTTGCAATCTCAGATAAAACCTTGCCCTCGCTGTCTGTGACAACGCACTTGATTGCATCGGGGTCGGTTGCGGTGGTGTAGATGCAGGACAAATTCAACTGCACTCTGGAAGTGACGGTGATATTGGTGTTTACGACTGCACCGGTGCCGGAAGAAGCTGCATTGTTCACCGCCTCAGAGATTTCCTTCGTTGCATAAGAGAGCTGCTCTTCGGTCAAATCGGCGGTCACGAGGTTGTCAGTGTTGTAGCCGAGTCTGACCTGTGCAGCTGCACCGTATTTCAGCATATCCACTGCCATGGTTTTCAGCTCTGGAATGGAAGTTTCTGCATCGATCTTGCCGACCAAGAAGCTCTTGATGGAATCAACGACGGTATTGCCGTAATAGATCGTGCCATCTTCACCAACGGCATAAAGCGTGGTGGAGAAGTTATCGCCCATTTCTTTTGCATTGATGCCCTT
>SVKY01000007.1 GCA_015068235.1 Oscillospiraceae bacterium | reverse complement strand
AACCACTTTTTTCTTTATTTGTCCATTTTCTGAATTTGAAATGCGAGATATTGTGCCTTCTTTCTCCCTTTGGCAGATAAATTCTTGTCCGGCTTGCACAACATATTGTCGAACAGAGCGCATAAACCACTGTAGCTGAGGGTCGTGACCCTCACCTGTGCAAGAACGATCGTAATTGTTGATAATTATCGTAAAACATTACGTTTTCACATTGGTTTGCTGCAAAATTTCACCGTTTTCTGTGCGGGAGGGTAGCGAAGCGGAGGGAGCGGTAGTGAATGACAGCCTGGTGGGCTGTCAGAGCCGCGACCTGACCGAGCCACAGCGAGACCATGACCCTCCCCTACAATGTAAAACGATAATCTCACCGATCAATCGGAATCGATAAACCTCGGTGCACGCATTAGGGCGTATTTGAAAACCGTCAAAAAGCCTCTTTCGCCTTGACAGTTTTCAAATACGCCCTAATGCTTTAATTTTTTATTCTTCTACGATTGCGATATGCACATCGTCAAGCTGCTTTTTCTCAACCACAGACGGTGCGCCCATCATGATATCCTGTGCGTTCTTGTTCATCGGGAACGGGATGATCTCACGGATGGACTCCTCGCCTGCCAAAAGCATGACCATACGGTCAACGCCCGGGGCAATACCTGCATGGGGAGGTGCACCGTAGCAGAAAGCGTTGTACATTGCCGGGAACTTCGCCTTAACATCCTCTTCGCCCAAGCGGACCATCTCGAATGCCTTGATCATGATCTCGGGGTCATGGTTACGGACAGCGCCGCTCGAGAGCTCTACGCCGTTACATACCAGGTCGTACTGATAAGCCGTAATGCTCAGAGGATCGACCTCTCCACGTTCTGCCTTTTCCAAAATTTCCAAGCCGCCATTGGGCATCGAGAACGGATTGTGGCAGAATTCCAGCTCACCGGATTCCTCACCGATCTCATACATCGGGAAGTCCACGATCCAGCAGAACTCATAACGTTCCTTGTCCATATGACCTTCGACAGTATTGCCCAAAATCTTGCGCAAAACGCCTGCGGTCTTCTGAGCCGCAAGCTTCTTGCCAGCGGTCACACCGACGAAGCAGCCGGGCTTCAAGCCCAAAGTGGAGATCACAGCGTCCTTACGATCCGCAAGGAACTTTGCGATACCGCCGGTAATCTCGCCGTTCTCATCGACCTTGAACCACATCGGCTTGTTGCCGGAGATGACCTCAACCTCATTGACGAGCTTGTCCACAGCCTTGCGAGCAAGGTTGCAATCGGATACAACGATCGCCTTGACCGTGTTACCCTCGGCAAACGGCGCAAAATCAATGCCCTTGACCAGCTCAGTCATGTCCTGCAGCTCCAAATCAATACGCAGGTCGGGCTTGTCCGAGCCGTACTTATCCATCGCCTCCAAGAAGCCAATGCGCTTAAAGGGAGCCGAAGAAGCGATATCATACTTGCCGTACTTCGCAAAGATCGGGGGCAGAACGTCCTCCAAAATTGCAAAAACGTCATCTTGGCTTGCAAATGCCATTTCCATATCGAGCTGATAGAACTCGCCGGGGCTGCGGTCGCCGCGTGCATCCTCATCACGGAAGCAGGGGGCGATCTGGAAATAACGGTCAAAGCCAGAGGTCATCAGCAGCTGCTTAAACTGCTGCGGAGCCTGCGGCAGAGCATAGAACTTGCCGGGATGCTTTCTCGAAGGAACAAGATAGTCTCTTGCGCCCTCAGGAGAGGAAACGGTCAAAATGGGCGTTGTAATCTCCAAGAAATCATGCTCTGTCATCGCCTTACGCAGTGCGGCAACGACATTGCAGCGCAAAACGATATTATCCTTGACCGCAGGATTGCGCAGATCAAGATAACGATACTTCAGACGCACAGACTCATCTGCATCACGGCTGCGGTTGATCTCAAAGGGCAGCTCGTTATAACGGCAGCGACCGAGAACCTCGATCTTAGTCGGAACGACCTCGATATCGCCGGTAGCAAGCTTAGAATTCTTGCTCGCACGCTCACGAACGACACCTTCAACGCTGATGGTGGATTCCTTATTGAGCGGCTTGATGATCTTCATCATTTCCTCATTCTCGATCACGACCTGTGTCGTGCCATAGAAGTCACGAAGAATGACAAATGCAAAATTGCTGCCCACTTCACGGACATTTTCCATCCAGCCGACGATCTTGACATTTTCACCGACGTTTTCCATGCGGAGCTGACCGCAATTATGAGTACGGGATTGGAACATAGTATATTACCTCTCTTTTTCTATGATAACGGTACCGTCTTTAACGATGCCGTCTAAAATCAGTTTGACTGCATCCTCGGGCGTGAGGCTGACTTGTTCTCCTGTTGCAAGCTTCTTAACAGAGCAAACGCCTTGCGCAATCTCGTCGTCACCCAGGAAAATAACATACGGAATGCCCATCTTATCAGCATATTGGATCTTCGCCTTGAACTTGCGCTGCTCGGAATAGATCTGTGTGCGAACACCGCTGCTTCTGAGCAGTGTTGCAAGCTTCACTGCAGCGCCGAGATCCTCGGTCATGGGGATCAAGAGGCAATCTGCCGGTGCGGTGACGAGCTTTTCATTGAGCATCCCCTGTTCGCCCAAAACATAGAACAAACGGGTCAAACCGATGGAAATTCCGACACCGGGCAGCTGACGATCCGTATAATACTCTGCCAAGTTATCATAGCGACCACCGGAGCAAACCGAGCCGATCTCAGGATAATCCAGCAGCGTAGTTTCATAAACCGTGCCCGTGTAATAATCCAAGCCTCTTGCGATTGTCAGATCGACAGCAAAGTTCTCCTCCGGAACACCGAAAGCAGCCAAATGCGCCGCAACCGCTGTCAGCTCGGAAAGTCCGAGATCAAATGTCTCGTTCTTGCCCTGCCAAGCCTGCAATTTTTCCAAAACTTCAGCGTTTGTGCCCTTGATCTGCATAAAGCGCAGGATCTCAGCAGTGTTTTCCTCACTAATTTCTTCATCGAGCAAGATTTTCTGCACATTTTCCACGCCGATCTTATCCAGCTTATCCACCGTGCGCATAATATCGCCCGATTTTTCGGACAAGCCCAAAAGTGCATAAAAGCCGTTCAAAAGCTTGCGATTATTCACTCGGATGACAAATCGTGTCAAGCCAAAGCGCTTGAAGATCGTATAAATGATCGAAGGGATCTCCGCTTCGTTCAAAATATCAAGCTTTCCATCACCGATGATGTCGATATCCGCCTGATAGAATTCACGGAAACGACCTCTTTGTGCACGTTCGCCACGATAGACCTTGCCGATTTGATATCTGCGGAACGGGAAGGCAAGTTCACCTGCGTGCATGGCAACATATTTTGCCAGCGGAACCGTTAAATCAAAGCGCAGCGACAGATCGCTGTCACCCTTCTGAAAACGGTAGATCTGCTTCTCTGTTTCGCCGCCACCCTTTGCCAAAAGGATTTCCGACGATTCCAAAAGCGGTGTGTCGAGCGGCGTGAAGCCATAAAGCTCATACGTCTCACGCAAAATCTGCATCATGCGCTCAAGCTGCACCTGCGGTGCAGGCAGCAGCTCCATAAAACCGGACAACGTCCGTGGTCTGATTTTTTCCATATCTTTTGCCTCTATCTAAAAAATTAATTCTTCCAAAGTATAATAGCCATTCGGCTTTTGCACCAAAGCCTCTGCCGCACGAATCGCACCTGCCGCAAAAATACGGCGACTGCTTGCCGAATGTGTCAAGGTCAGTGTTTCGTCCTCGCCAAAGAAGAACACGCTGTGTTCCCCTGCGACTGTGCCGCCTCTGAGGGCAAAGACACCGATTTCATTGGCTTTTCGTTTACCGCAAATGCCCTCACGACCGTGGATCACTGATGCCTCATCCTTCGGGTCAAGCTCCTGCAAAAGCACCTTTGCCGTTCCGCTGGGGGCATCGATCTTCTGATTGTGATGCTTTTCAACGATCTCCTTGTCCCAATCGGACAATACGGGAGCATATTCTCTCAGAATTTTGCGCAAAACCGCAATGCCTGTCGAATAATTCGCTGCCCAAATCACAGGAACCTCCTGCGCCAGCTCACGCAAAGCCACAAAATCCGGTTCGGTCAAGCCGGTTGTACCGCAGACAAGCGGTGTTTTTGTGCGCTTGGCATAAGAAATAACCTTATGCAGCGCACCCACGCCTGAAAAATCAATGCAGACATCTGCCTTCGGCGCAGTATCATAAGCTTCAGGGCAATCAATATCTGCATAACCGACAACCTGCCAGGACTTTGCCTCAGCCAGCGACTCGACCATCTTGCCCATGCGGCCGTAGCCGCTTAAAAACACTCTCATGCGCCGTCCTCCAAGGTAAGACCGACCTTCTGCATAATCTTGGCAAGCTTTTTGCGGTTCTCGTCAGCCATCGGGAACATCGGCATGCGGAAATGCCCTGCCTTCAAGCCCATAAGATTCATCGCTTCCTTCACAGGGATCGGATTGACCTCCATAAACAGCGCATCAATCAGTTCTAAATACTGAAGCTGTGTCGCAAGTGCCTCGGCATGCCGTCCCTGCGCATAATCCTCACACATTTGATGCACCGTGCGAGGCATGATATTCGCCCAAACCGAGATCGTACCAACCGCACCGATGGACATTAAGGGCACGGTGATATCGTCGTTTCCGGAATACATCACAAAATCATCGGACAGATACCGAGCGATCTTCATTGCATAGCCGATATCGCCGCTGGCTTCCTTGATGCCCATCACGTTCGGGTGCGTAGACAAACGGCGAACGACCTCGGGAGAGATCTTACAGCCGGTGCGCCCAGGAACATTATACAAAATGATCGGTGCTGTCGCAGCTTCCGCAGACATCAAGAAATGCTGATACATGCCTTCTTCATTGGTCTTGACATAGTAGGGGCTGATGCAAAGAAGCGCATCTGCGCCCATCTGCGAATATAATACGCTCTTGTGCCGCTGCATTTGGCTGGAATTGGAGCCACTGCCTGCAATGACAGGAATTCGCCCGTTGACCTGCTCGATGACAGTGCGAACGGTGATGATATCCTCTTCTAAAGTTGTAGAGGCAGTTTCTCCTGTTGTTCCGAGCACCAAAATGGCATCGGTCTGATTTTCAACATGCCAATCGACCAAGCCGCGCAATCTGCCAAGGTCCACAGAGCCATCAGCATTGAACGGCGTGACCAACGCAACCACAGAGCCGGTAATTTTTTTCATCATAAAAACCTCCTTGTTTGTGTCCAAAACAAGCCGACTTTCTACCAACATAAGAATACCATTATTTTACCCAAAATGCAAGTGTTTTGTGGCGAAATGAAAACACATCGCTAAAAAACATAGAAGTAACGGTTATACAATTATTGTCATTGTATATCTTTCTGTTTCATTCATTGTATCTCAATTATACTACTGATAAATCTATGAATCGAGGTAGCGTATATGGAACAGAAAATTGGAAAACGAATTCAGGAGCAGCGCAAAAAGAAAGGTTACACACAAGAGCAGCTTGCAGAAATATTGGACATTTCTCCGAATCACTTGTCTGCGTTAGAGCGTGGTGTATACGGTGTGAAGCTCGAAAAGCTCATTCAGATTATCAATGCTTTGGGCTGCACCGCAGACGATCTTCTGCAGGATGTAATTCACAGCGGCAGACAATACCAAGCCTCTTTGCTTTCGCAGCAGCTTTCGACCTTATCCCCCGAAGAGCAGCGCAGAATCATGGATGTTGTTGCCACTATGATCCGCAGTGCAAAAGAAAAGTAACTTTGTTTTTTCGACATAATACGACAAAATCAATGTGATAAAATAATTGCAGAGCGATGAAATTAATCGCAATATTGATTTTGGAGGTTTATTATGGACGACATCAATGTTGACTACAGGGAAATGTACTTACAAATGGCACGAACGAGCGAGAAGGTAATAAACCTAATAATAGCCGCACAGAAAATGTGCGAAGACATTTATGTTAAAGCTGAGCCGCTCAAGGTCTTCTCAAGTTACGAAAGAAAAAACAAAGTCAATTGATACTATAAAAAATTATAAAAAACAGTTGACAAATGCAGTTTTTGCAAGTAAAATATATGAGCTTGTGAAAACAGGCAATCCTTGCCGGCAACGAGATTGTCGGCCAAAAGTCCAAAAGGAGGTGCAAACAACAATGGCTAAGATTTCCGCAAAGTATGAGATCATCTATATCATCGATCCCGCTAAGGGTGAAGAGGGTATCGCTGCTCTCGTGGAGAAGTTCAAGGCGATGGTTGAGGCAGAAGGTACTTTGACCGGTATCGAGGAGTGGGGCAAGCGCCGTCTTGCTTATCCCATCAACGATCTGCCCGAAGGCTACTATGTCCTCATGAACTGCGAATGCAAGCCCGAGCTCCCCGCTGAGCTGGACCGTGTGTTCAAGATCACTGACGGCATCCTGCGTTCCATCATCGTCGCAGTTGAAGAGTAAGGAGGCCAAAGCATGCTGAACCATATTGTTCTCATGGGTCGTCTTACCCGTGACCCCGAGTTGCGCCGGACTGCTACCGGCACTGCCGTGGCCACATTCTCGCTCGCCGTTGATCGTGATTTTGCAAACAGCACGACCGGCGAACGTGAGACGGACTTCATTGACATCGTCGCATGGAGAAATACCGCTGAGTTTGTCAGCAAGTATTTCACCAAGGGTCGTATGGCAGTGGTCTCCGGTCGTCTCCAGATTCGTAACTGGAACGACAAGGACGGGAACAAGCGCCGCAGCGCTGAGGTCATCGCAGACAATGTCTATTTCGGTGACTCCAAGCGTGAGAGCAGCGATAACGGTTATGCTCCGAGCTACGGCAACGCAGCTCCTGCAAATAACTACGGTTATGCTGCACCGGTCGCTCCGGCTCCCACTTCGGACTTCGCAATGATCGAGGACGAAGACAGCCAGCTGCCGTTCTAAGTAACTTTTCCGCTTGAGTATGTAAAAAGGAGGATTTCGTTCATGGCTAACGAGAAGGTCGCTCGCCCGCGCAAGCGCAAGAAGGTATGTAACTTCTGCGTGGACAAGGTTACGAGCATTGACTTCAAGGACGCAGGCAAGCTCCGCCGCTACACTTCCGAGCGCGGCAAGATCCTGCCCCGCCGTACCACCGGCACTTGTGCAGCTCATCAGCGTCAGCTGACCATCGCAATCAAGCGTGCTCGCATGATTGCATTGCTGCCCTACGTTGCAGATTAATCTTTATACCATAAATGGGCTGTAAAAAAGTCCCATCAAAAAGCAGGCTGTGCCGTCAGGTACAGCCTGCAAAATATTTATACAATAGTTTAATGTGAAAACGTAATACTTTACGATGATCAAAAACAATTATGGTGGTTCCTGCACACGGGAGGGTCATGACCCTCCCCTACAGTGGTTGATACGTCTGTTCGATCAATCGGAATTTATGAATCATTTTTATTGGGTAATCGTATTAGATTCTATATCATCAACGGAGGATCCCGCTTTCGGAATCCTCCGCTTTTTATTTGCCTGATTTTTACAGCCTCTTCAATTTTTTACAATATCAAATCTTAAAGTAATACGGCTGGAGCCACCGTAGGTACAGGTGAAAAGCGTCAAAGGGTATTCCCCTTTCGTCAGCTCCTGCACATCGTTCGGCTCCAAAACCTCCATGGTGATCAGCTCATATGTCGTTTGCTTTCCGTCCATATCGGTAAACGTCACGATCGCTCCGTTCTTCAGATCCGGAAGCTGACCGAAATGCTGCCAATAATTATGCCCACCGATGACCAAATCGTCGGTTTTTGTCGAGCCCGAAAATCGGCACGGCGAAATTTTCAGCCTTGCATCATCGGACTGTGACATCACAGGAAGCTTCAATTCAAGCGACGGCACACTCAAATAGCCAACAAAACCATAGCCGTCGATGATTTCCTCTGTCATTTCCGTGCTGTAAAAATTCGGATCGATCGGCTGCGCTGTCTGCGCTTCATGCTGTGGTAAATCGGAAGCTTCGTTACTTTGCGCATTGCTCTTTTCATGAATTGCTTCCATCAGCTGCGGCATAAGCTTCTCGACGGATTCCTGCGCCTGATTCCCCTCCTCGGTATTCATCAGATGCAGCGCACCTGCGCCCAACAGCATCACTACCCCGAGGATCATGCAAACAATGCCGATACTACGTTTCATCTTTTTCCTTCTTTTTTCTGAAGCAAAGCGCCCAACCGAGGATAAAAATCGCCAAGCCTGCTACGATCAGCACAGGAATCGGCCACTTGAGCTGCCCCGTCTGCGGAATATCGGGCGGTGTCGGAGGTGTTGTGGGCGTGGTGGGCTCAGGTTCCTTATCGAGGTCCACCTTGGGAGAAGCGTCCACATCGTAGATCCAATCCTCTTCCCCATTCATCGGCACGCTGACCAAAAACGGTGCTGCTTCAAAATAGCCCTCGGCAGCATCGCGCTGCATGAGCAAATACAAGCCAAGCTCCAAATTCTCAAAACATACCTTGCCGTTTGCATCGATCGTCTTTGTCACGCCGTCAATGCGGTTTGCAAAAACATATTCGGCATAATGATTTGCCGCTTGCTGATTGTCCAAATCTTCAAGAGAAAGCGTACATTGCGCAAAGCTTTGCGTAAACTCAAACACATAATCTTCATTCTGCCAAACTGGAATCGCCACATGGTACAAAGTCAGAGAGCCACCGCTGACCGCATGACCTTCATATTCCATCGTAACAGATATCGATCCTGTTTCTTGATTCAGAGGTCCGGCTGCAAATATATTGATTGTAAGGCTGCAGATCAGCAGGAAAAATACAATCATTTTTCTTATTTGCATAGTAACACCTCATTTCTTCTTTTTTGGCTGCACCAACAATATCACAAACAAAACCAAAAGCATCGGCACTGCGATCACCGGAGCGACAATGATCGGCTCAATCTGCATCGCATCGGCTGTAACACGAACGAGTACAGTTTCCTCGGCATTTTCAATTCTCTGCGCTTTGACCAGCAAACGATGCGTATTGATGCCATAGGGAGTGCAAGTGACCAAGGTGCAAAGGTCTCTGTCACTTTCGATTTTCAAAGCATCCAGCTCATGCGGCAAAACCGTCAAAATCTCGAAAACCTCATAGGTCAATGTCTGATCCAAAACATTCAGCGTAAAAACATCACCCGGGGCAAGCTTATCGATATCTGTAAAAAGATCCGCAGAAGGCAAGCCTCGATGTCCGGATAGAACACAGTGCGAGCCGAGTCCGCCGGCAGGAAGTGATGTGCCCTCCAAGTGTCCGACAGCGATCTGCAAAACAGAATCGTCCGTGCCATGGTAGATCGGAAGAGAACAGCCGATATCAGGAATCTCAATATATCCCATGATGCCGTTACCGGAAATATCCAACTGTTTTCTGTAGTTCGCTCTAAAATCATCGCCGACCGTCCACTGATTTCCGATCTTGGAAAGCGCTTCGTTATATGCAACAGCATCGTTCCACAAAATCCTGCACTTTTCCTCCTGCATGTTGTAGACCTCTTCGACATAGCCCGCAATCGCCTTGGATTGATGCCTTGAATTCCAATAGTTACTGATGGTAGGATACAGAAGCAAGGACAACCCAACAAGAAAAACCAATATTAACAAAATGGTCGAAATACGTTTTTTCATTTTGGGCTCTCCTAACCACTGTATCGGGGGAGGAGCTCCTCCCCCGTATCACAGCAGTAATGAAATATTACTCTTCCGTGCCCATGCGCTTCTTGGTGATCAGCAGAACAACTGCGCCGAGTACCAAAGCAGCACCGACAACGTAGAAGATGGTGGTACCGATGCCACCGGTTCCGGGCAGAACCTCATCGGAACTGTTGATGACATTGGTGGAAACCTGACCCAGAGCCAGCGTTGCATTGAAGGTAGCGTTGTCGCCGGTGGAAATGTCTTCGCCGTCCTTGTTCAGAACCTGCAGAGCGGTCAGAGTGTGGGGATCGGTGGTCTTGTCATAAACGCCGACAACCTCGAACTCGATGTCTTCGCACTTGTTGTAGCCATTGGGAACGGTGGTCTCTTCGAGCTTGTACTGACCTGCATCGAGGCTCTCGAAGGTGAAGGTCGTCACGCCGGTGATCTCTTCGCCAACCTGCTCCCAGCTGCCGTTGTCTTCGCCCTTGATCCACTTGTAAAGGGTGAAGCCTGCGCCGGCAAGTGCATTGCCGTTCTTGTCAACCTTGTTGACAACTGCGTCAAAGGTGAAGACAATGTTGGTGTCGATCTCGGTCTTGCCGGGCTGATCGCCGCCGTCACCAGGCTGATCGCCGCCGGGCTCGTCGCCGCCTTCGCCGGGCTCATCGCTACCGGGTCTGTCGGGAGTGTTGATATCGCCGTCTGCATCAACATAGGGGTTGTTTTCGTACTCGAGGTAAACAAAGTTCTTGTTGCCTTCAGGACCTGCAACTGCATACTCGTTCAGAGTGACAGAGTACTCGACCCAAATGGTGGTGTCAGCAGTGATCTCGAAATCTTCGCAAGCTTCGTCAAGCTCCTTCAGGTTGCACTCTGCAACAAAGCCATTTGCGTAGCCAGTCTCTTCGTTCGTGCTGACAGCCATCTTGAAGTAGCTGGTAACATCATAGCTGTTTTCGCCATTGACGACATAGATCTTAGCATCCTCGTTGTAGGTCAAGCCCTTTTCCATATCGTCGTTGATGCTGTAGTAGTAGCTGCTGTAGTTTGCATACTTGTTGGAAACTCTGCCTTCGATGGTGTAGGCAATCACATCGCCGAAGTCATAGTCAGCGCTGTCGCCCCACTCTTCGAAACCGGTGGAGTCATTCATTTCCTTAACCTTCTTCTCAACAGAAGGCTTGTCTTCCTTGGTATTAACGGTGATGTTTTCCGCACCTGCGGTATCGAGCATGACCAAAGAGAAGGTGTCGGATTCGTCGCCAACCTTGGTCTCAGCGATCAGGTAGTATGCCTGTGCAACTTCTGCGAATGCACCATCAACAGAGGTGTAGTCAGCTTCGATTGCGGGATCTGCAGCCAAGATTGCAGCATAGACTGCATCGGAAAACTCGCGAATGCCGTCGGCGTCCAGCGCGCTGATGTAAGCAACGACATCAGCCTGCTCGGTCGCGCCGGTAACGCTCTGGAGGATTGCGGTGTACTTTTCGTTGAAGGTGTATGCGAATTTGCCATCGCCGCCGTCAGTTACGTTGAGCAGTGCATAAGCTGCATACTCGGAGCCGTCTGCTCCGCCGTTGACGGTGATGTCGGTTGCCATTGCGATGCTTGTAAGGCTAAGCATCAGAGTCAGTACCAAGAGAATGCCAATGAGTTTTTTCATGACTTTTTCGTCCTTTCTCAAAATAATTTTTTTGTTTGAAGCTAAGCGCATCAGGAAGATGCTCGATCCTCCTTCCTGCGTTTTTGATGTTTATACAGCAGGAGAATGCTTGCCAAGATCATGACAAGTCCTCCCAAAGTATACATGTAAGTGCCGGAGCCGCCGGTTGCCGGAAGCACCACAAGGAATGCGTTTGTAACCTCAACCTGCGCAGCGTTGCCGCTGTCGTCAGTTGTTACCTTCGCCGCATTGGAAAGCTGTCCGTCAATGAAGACGCTCACGGTATTCTCGCCATACGTCACCTTGAAATCAGTCGTATTTTCAGCGATACAGTAGAAGCTGCCCTCTTCTGGTCTATCATAGTCCTCAAAGGTGCCCTTCCAACCGTTTGCCTCGTTCAAATTCAGGCTTGCCAAACGGGTTGCTGCTCCTCCATCGCCGCTGACCAGATACAGGCTCACACTGATCTCCTTCTTGCTCTCCTCGGAAACAGTGCTGTCCCAGATCTTTTGAACAGGAATGTCAAGCTTTGTCGGAAGCGGTGTATTTGTGATCTGCCAAACAGGCGGCGTATCCACTTCCTCATAAACCGGATCGTTCCAAACCTGGATCGTAAAGGTCGTCTGACTTCGATAGCTGGAAGCAAGCGAGTTGTTCTGAACGTACAGGTAATAGTAGCGGTTCCATGTTGTAGCATTCGAACGCAAGCGTCCGTTTGTCAATGTGATCGTAACATTGTTGCCGCTTGTCGTTTGCGAAGCGCTGACACCGCTCGAAGCGATCGTCAGAGAACGTCCGGAGCTTTCGTTTTGCAGGAGGAAGCCGCCGGACAGTGCCGTTGCGATCCAGTTCTGCGTTGTATCATCTTCCGCTGCGGTCTGAAGGGAAAGCAACGAGGAGCTTGTATTGCTGACAGCTTTGCCGTCACTCGTCAGGATTCGATATTTTCTACCGTCCTCGAATGCCGTTGCTGTGCCCCAATAGCCTTCCTGCGTCATTTCGGTATACTTCTGACCTTCGACATATACATAACCGTCGGTAAAGCCTTCCGGGACAATTTCCTGCACAGTATATTCGATCTCGTTGCCGTCTGCATCCTCGATCGGAAGCTCGTAGAAGGTTCCTTCCCAATCGTCCTGTGCATTGAGCTCCATGCTTCTTCCGGTTTCCTCACCGTTTGCAAGGAGGTTTACCGTGATCGTTTCGGGAATATCCTCACTACCCTCTGCCCAAATCTTACGGACATGAATTTCTCGGTCACCCGAAATAAACTTGTCGTTGTAGACATCGATTGCGATCATATGCTCGGTGTCATCCACACGGTAATAGGCATCGGCAAAGGTCCATTCCTTGCCTGAGGAGTCCAATGTCGTGATGACCGCCTCACCCTCGACATCCAAATTGATCTTGATCACATAATCGGAAACAATGGGGTATCCGGGTGGTGGTACAACCTCTTTGATGTAATAGGTTCTGCCTGCGAGCAAGCCCCAGCAAGCAACAACGCCATCTTCGCCGGTGGTGAACTTTGCATCATCGACCTTAGTTCTCTCGCCGGTTTCCAAATCCAACAGATACAGTGACGACGGAGTCGTGCATGCCTCATCATCGAAAACCTGGAACACCGCACCGGCAAGCTTTTTGATCTTGTTGGATTCCTGCTTTGTGATCTGCAAGCCGTGTGCCGGCGAAAGATTGAAGTAAACCGCACAGTTCGACAACGACGAACCACGCTCCAAATAATAGATCGTAATCTTGTGTTCCTTGCCACCCTCGATGGTCGGCAGCGTCGTTGTCGTAATACCTGTTGTTGAGCCGTCCGCCAAGCCCGGCATTTCAGCATAGCCGTGTGCCGAGGACTGCGCAACATTGTTCGAGGCAAATGCCTGACCGGTTCTGACGACGCCTGTTGAGAAGTTGATCTCGCCGTAAACAACGTCATGCACGCCGCCCAAGTCCAGCACAAGCTCATCGTCAATATAAATCCAAACATCATCGTCACCGGAGAAGCGAAGCTGCATATCCGTTCCATGCGTGGATTTATTCTTGCCTGTGCCGCTGTCGTCGGGCAGATAGAACGTAATTTCACTCTTCATGCCAACCCAATAGTTTGCCTCATTGTCTTTTTCTTTGTAAATGCGTTCTTCATCGCCATAATTGAACGGCAGGAAGTCGTTCAAGCTGTTCTGGCTGTCGATGTTCTCGACATAATCATAGACATAGAAGCGCTGTAAGCTCTGGTTATAAGCGGCAGCGTTTCTTGCACTGTTGTAGAAATAGAAGCCGGATTCGGAATCGTAGCTGTACAGCCAGTCACCTTCACCGAGATAATGACGTCCCGGAAGTGTGTCATCTGTTCCAAACAGCGCGTTCAAGCGTTTTTCATTTGCAATACCGGCTGTGATCGTGCCGGGATAAGTAACGCTTGAACCACGAGTGCCTGCTGTCTTCTCTGCATTGACCGTAACGCCATCAACAGCATTATCCTTATTTAACATATAAGAGATGTTGCCTGAATCCAAGTAGTCAAAGAAGAAAAATCCAAGCTCACTGTCGGGATCAAAATACCAGTTACCATCCGAAGTGCTATAGTTTGCGCTATGCGTATTAAACAACTCCGTATAGTCAAACACATAGGTATTGATAAAATCACTGGTATCCGGCTGCGGAGTTGTGGTCAAACCTTCATCCTGACCAATGTCATAGGTCTCTGCGATCCATTCGGGATAGAAGATGGTGTCATTGGTCACCTTGATCTCTTTGCCGAACATGGAGCTGTCGTAGAAAACCTTATTGACTATATCGTACCAACCGTTAAGCTTCAGCGGATAGTTGCCTGGGATCGGAGTTTCCTCAGGTGTCGGCAGCTTGATCATGCCGCTTGCGTCGGTCGTGCGGTTCTTCCAAGCAGACAGATCCGTAATGCCCAGTGCTGCCAATGTTTCTGAAGAGATGGTGTACTTTCGATTATTGCTGCCCATGTACTTCGGATTTCCGATCTGGCAATCAAACACAACACTGAATGTACCGGTCGGTACCGTATACAGACTCAGCGCTGTCGAAGTTCCCATGCTCACGCCGGTATCGCTCAGCTTGAGATACGAGCCGCTGTTTGCCAACGTCAAATTCGTACCCGTTCTTGCTGCGGTGAACACCGTTGCCGAAGCTCTTTCGGTCACCAAGGCAAGTGTTCCGTTCGTCCAAGCAAGATACATTACCGTATCAGCCTGCGTCGTATACAAATAGTAGTTGCTGCCACTGCTTTGTTCAAAGGTCCATCTCGCAAGACCTTCGTCACCTGTTTTGCTCGAATCCTCAAGGGTAAGCAGCTTCTTCGTCACAAGTGCATTGCTTGCATTGACATGCAAAGCATAATCACCTGCTGCAATGGCAAACGTCATACCGTTGAGCTGAGAAACATTCGTCCTCGTCACGCTGTACTGCGACATATTGACGATAGATTTCTCTTCGCTTTCCGTCGTAACGACCGCAAACAGGGAGAAGCTGTCCGTTTCAAACTGTGTATTGAGTACGCCTTCTTCATCGAGCTTATACTCCTGCTCGGTCGGGAACTGCGCACCGTCATCTTCATAGTGAATGACACTCACGCAAGCATCCTTGTTCAGCTTTGTCTCAGGAAGGGTGATCTGAATGTCAACCGTATCGGAAGGTTGGATCTCCTCACCTTCTAAAACAAAGCAGATATCATAAAGCTTGAAATCCGTAATGATCGTTTCATTCAGATCGCTGTCTGCCTTGCTAAGAAGCGATTGTGCCTCCTGATAGCAGCTCTCATATGCTTCCAAGGAAGCCTCAGCGTCGATCGCCTTCACAGACAGCTGCGCACCCTCGGGAATCTGCGCCGCTTCGGTATAAGTTGCCTTCACCGTAACGCTATCGTCTGTATAAGACAGCTCCTGTACGATGGTGAGGTCATAATTTTTCTGTGCCTTGCTCACATCGCCGTAGCCCATGATGTTCGGGTTCGTCAACTCATACTCATTATGTTTGACACAGTTACTGCTATTGCCCTCAATGGTCTTGACTCTCGCGGGATGATCTTCATCCGCAGGGATCAGCTCCACAACCAAACCAACATGATCTGCGGAATTATCTCCCTCATAATCAAAGAAGATCAGATCACCGCTTTCGATCACATGGCTCTCAGCAGGAACATAAAGCTCATTTTCCGTAAGCTTCTCGACCCAACGCTGGCAATTTGCTTCAAATGGGATAAATTCTTGCTTTGCCTGTGCATAATTCAGGCAGAAGGAGGCAAACATTGCGCACCAGTCACCGTAAGGATCGCCATACCAAGCGCCATAGCGTGAATAGCCCTTCACTACGCCGTCTGCCGTAATTTCAGCATTTGTTTCACTTTCGTGATAGCCAAGCTGGCTGAGCGCAACGGACAAGGCATCCTCTGCCCAAACGCCGCTCAGCTCCTGCGGAAGCGTTGCCTCCCAGGCTTTGGCTGTTTCAACATCGGCACTCTTGTCGATGTAGCAATAGTCATTATGTATATGTTCTTCTTTTTCACAAAATATGCCCGTCTCCTCGGAGGTGAAGCATTGATCGTGATGTACATGCTCGCATATGATCGGAAGTGTGCATCCCTGTGCCGCACAATCGGCATTATGACAATGCGGTACAAGCTCGGTCATCTCACATACGACAGGAGCTTGCCCATAACACATATCCGTATGCTCATGCGCTTCATACTCCTGCGTGCAATGCAGAACAGGCTCGGCGTAGCAGGTCTCATCATGCTCATGCGCTTCAAGCTTCACCGTGCAATTTAAGACCGGCTGTGCATAGCAGATTTCCTCATGTGTATGCTCGGGATCTTCATTTGTACACATCAAAATCGGTGCATCGTAGCACGTTTCGTCATGCTCGTGGAGCTGTGTCTCCTCAGTGCAGATCAGAAGCGGTGCATCATAGCATTCTTCATTGTGTACATGCTCGATCGGCTCGCAGATCAAGCTCGGTTCTCCATAGCATTCCTGCGAATGCTCATGGGCGCTTATCTGCGCCAATTTACATCTCAAAGCGCCATCAGCATCATAGCAAATCTCGCTATGTGAATGCAATAGCACATCGCTGATACCACACAGGTAGTTCCCCAACGCATCATAGCACGCATCTGTATGCGTATGCTGCGATGGGTCGCACGAAAGCGTCACCGTTTTGTGCATACATTCTTCGCTATGCGTATGCTCCTCATAACCACAGAACGTTGGACGTTCCTGTGTAATTGCAGGCAAAATCAATGCATACGCTGTGCAGAACACAACGATCGCTGCAAGGCAAGTCACGACCTTGTGCCAACGCTTTTTGCGCTTGCGCACCTTGCTATAGACTGCCGCCTGCTGAAGGGCATCATATTTCATTCGTGACTCACCACCTTTCATCTATCCTACCGGACCAAATTGTGCTAACGGCCAAACACGGAATACGATTTTTCCGACAATTTGTTCCTCTGCCACACAGCCAACTGCTGTATTTCTCGAATCTGCCGAAACGCTTCTGTGATCGCCCATGACAAAGATCTTCGCCGCAGGCACCTGATAAGGCAATTCAATATTGCACTCGCCAAGCGCTTTCTCCGTCAGGTACGGCTCGTCCAAGGCAACACCATTAACATAGACCGTACCATCTTCATCAATATTGACCCATTCACCGGGCTGTGCGATCACTCGCTTCACGAGGATCTTATTATTATAGTAGAAAGCGATAATATCTCCGCTTTCAAATTCACTGTCCTTTACCGAAACAATGATATTGCCATCATAAAGCGTAGGTGTCATCGAGCTGCCATGGATCTGCAAAACCGGCAGCCACAGCGTTGCAACCAGAACTGCAACCGCCGCAACCGTGATCAGCGTGTAGAGCGTACTGCGCAGTACCCTTGCGTAGCGTCTGCGGTATTTGACCCGCTTCAGCTCCGCCTCCATAACATCTAATGTGGGCAGCTCCTGAGATTTTTTCTTTTTCATCAAATCTCCGCCTAAATTTTTCTGTAATTGACCGACAGCAGCTCACGCAAATCTGCACGCTGCTTGAGATACTCGTCAAGCTTGGAAGAAACCTGATCCCAATATTCCTGCGACTCCCGACTTGCCTTTGCCGTCATTTCCTCGCACTTTCTTGTCGTTGCGCTTTCCAGAAGCTTGCAGCGCTGCTCGGCTTGGCGAAGCATTTGATCGGCCTTTGTTTTCGTCTCCGCCTCGGCTCGCTGCGCATATTCCTCCTGCGCCTGATAACGCAGGTGAATGCTGTCAAGATATTCCTGCGCAGCCCTCTGCGCCGCCTCAAAAACACCGTTAAGCTGTAAGCTCGCCTCAGCGATCGAGCCGGCATTTTCGATCATAATTGTACGTTGCTGCAGCTGCTGCTCAAGCTCTGAAATGCGTGTGTTGAGCGCACCAAGCTGCATCTGAAGCGTCTCATTTTCCTTCGTCTGCTTGATCAGAAGCTCCAAAAGCTCTGTGCGATTGAGCTTCCTGAAATCCTTATCCGTCATGATTGTTCTCGCTTTCGATCAAAACTTCATTCACCACATGGATGGCAGGAATGACCACAAGTCGATAAATCAGCTCCACCTCTGCTTGTGTCGGTTTGGATCTTTCACGGATTACCCTATCTCTGATCATACGCACAGCGCAAATTAGGGTATTATCCGTCACATGATCCAACAAGCCCCACAGTATATCGCGGTCTGAAAATATCGTTCGTCTCGTCTCCGACAGCGCCTTTGTAACCAAATTCTCGTAATTCTTTCTTCTCTGCTGCGCAGCATCATCGGTATAATTCGCAGACAGATAATAGCGGAAGTAATACAGTGTATTTTCCGGATGACGCAACAGAAAATCCCAATATTTCATCCAAATATATTGGATAGCGGTGTACATCGTATCGCCGTTTTTCTGCGTTTCAACGCAGGCTTGACATACGATCTCACCGATTTGCTTGTCAATATCCAAAAAACATCTTTGGAGAAGGTCATCCTTTCCGTCAAAGTATCTATATATGTAAACCTCAGCCAAGCTTGCGGCACGGGCAATTTTCTTTGTTGTGAGGTTCTCAATTCCCTCACGTGCCGCAATGCGGATGGCAGCCTTTTTAAGCTTTCGGCGCATTTCTTCATGTTTCGAGGGTCTTGCCAAACGTGCTCCTCCAATCGTAAGCATAAGTTTAAGTGTTCACTAACATTAAAAGCATAAAAAAAGACTTGCTAAAACGATGCGTAAATGGGCAAACGACATCGGCAAATCTTCATTACATGCCCATTTTACCCCTCAATTTTCGAAAAGTCAATATTTTCCCGATAAACAAAAATTTTTCGGTGTTTTTACCAAACAAATCTAAAAAATCACCCTGTCGCAACAGTATTTTTGGTCACTTTTTCTAATCATATCAACACGCCGTTGCCCAACCCAAACGCACCAGCAAATTCCGATTTATCGGTGAGATTATCGTTTCACACTGTAGGGGAGGGTCATGACCCTCCCGTGTGCAGGAACCACCATAATTGTTGTTAATTATCGTAAAATATTACGTTTTCACATTGGTTTGCTGCAAAATTCTACCGTTTTCTGTGCGGGAGGGTCATGACCCTCCCCTACAGTTCAAAATTTGTAATTCAGCGATAAATCGGAATTTGAAAACACTGCCATTGGTTGATATTATAATACATCCAAGATGTTATGAAATTGTTATGAAAAAAAATGTGTACCGGGGAATAACTCGGTACACATTATATTATAATCATTTTTATTCCGTCAGGAGTTGGGCACTGCGCAGATAGGAGATAAATTCCCCGACATCGTGTTTGGCGGTTTCCTCATCGATCTCAAATTCGTCCAAAACCGCCTGCACCAGTTCGTCCGTCTCAGCCTCCTCACGCAGCTTCTCACACAGCAAGGCGCCCACTGCATTCGTAATGATCATACCGTTGAGCCGCAAAGCACTTTCGCCCATCGGAACCAATGCGTATTCGCCCATGATCTCACGAACCGTAAATTCATATTTCAGCTTCATATCTGCATCCTCTTAGTGGCTGAATATGCTCACACCGCTGATCTCAGACAGCAAGCCTGTATAAACATCCTGCGGAATTTCGCTGTAGTTGTCGTCTCTGCTCTCGACCAAATCAAACGCCGCAAAGCCCAATTCCGCCGCATACAGATCGGAGGTTCCGGGTTCGGTTCGTTCGGCATCGATGGGATAAACATGAGCGATTAAGCTGCTGCCGCCGCTTTCAAACATCGTATAGACGCCGGAGCTGCTCATCTTGTTCTCGATGGAAACCGATGTGCCGCTGTAAATTCCCTGCAAAACAAAATCGGGGTATTCCATCGACAGGGCAAAAAGTGTCAGCGCCGCAAGGTATTCTTCATAAATCCTGACCTCGACCGGCTCGCTCGTGCCTTGCGTTGTCTGCTCGGGCTCACTTTCCGTTGTCTGTTCAGGCTCAGTTTCCGTCGTACCTTCCATCGTCTGCACGGGCTCAGTATCCGTTGTGCCCTCCGTCGTCTGCACGGACTCAGTATCCGTTGTGCCCTCCGTCGTCTGCGCAGGCTCACTTTCACTCGTGCCCTCAGAGCTTTGAGGTTCTGTTTCGCCGCCTGCAATTTCGCCGGTATCGGCATTGTTCTGTGTAGTTTCTTCTGCGATCTCAGTATCGATTTGCTCCGTTGCAGCGCTCTGACCATTTTCCGCATCGGGCGCAGCCGTTGTCGCATCCGACGTTTGCGAGCATGCTGTCAGAAGCAGTGCAAGTAACATTACAAGTGCTATGATTTTCTTAATCATGGTTTTCCTCCGATAAAAATGCTGAAATTTCTTGTTTGGTACACTCTGCCATGCGGCAAAGATATTCCGCTTTTCCGTTGACATCGCCGCATTCGGCATAAACCGTTGCTGCGCAGGGATTGCAGACCTGCCTGAGCTCACAATCCCGGCACTGCTTCAAAACAGGCTCCGTTCTGACGCTGTGCGTCAATCGCTTCCAGCAATCGATGAACGGTTCTTCAAACGGCTTTTGCGTCTGAGGAAAATCGAACAAGCCGCACGCCGCCATCGTTCCGTCCCACGAGATCCAAAAGCTGCTTCTGCCGGCTCTGCAACGCATATGGTCCATCCGTGTTCCCCAATCATCCGTTCTGCTTTCCTGCTTTTTGAACATCTCGCAAAGAGTATCCGTTTCGAACTGGGATTTGCATTTTCTCATAAACATCTGCGCTGCCACCTCGGGTGAAAAGCGGGAATCCGTGCTCTCACGTTCTCTGCGCACAGGCGGGAACATATAGGTGCTCAAGCGGGTGTTGACGCCCAACTCCTTTCCGATCTGCACAAGTGCCTCCAAATCGTCAGCATTTTCGGGGATCATGCTGGCATTGAGTACCACGGGAATCCCTGCATCAAGCAGCCATCGGATCGCGCGCACAGCTCTGTCATAACCATCGGCATTGCCGCAAATACGCTGATATGTATCCGGCGAGGCTCCGTAAAGCGTAACATTCATCCTTGTCGGTGCATATTTCCTCAGCCACTGCATGGTTTCCTCATCGATCATGGACGCATTTGTATTGATCGAAAGCAAAAATCCCATCTCGTGCAGTGCCCGGTACAGCTCACGGAAATGCGGATACAAAAACGGCTCTCCGCCCGTTAAGAGCAGATACAAGGTCCCTGCCTCACGGAACTGTTTGGCGAGCTCCAGCCACGCTTTCCAATCGATCAACGCTTTTCCTTCTTTTTGCAGCTGTTGCGGTGTCTTGCGCACATAGCACATCTTGCACCGAAAATTGCACACCGGCGAAAGCTCCAACGCACCGCTCAGCGGTACCGCATTCACCGATGCCTTCTGATGCAAATAATCCACGATCGTTTTCATACTATCGTCTCCAAATACTCTTTCAAAGTCTCAACTGCACGCTGATCCTTTGTGCAGGAGAATTGAAACATCGGTATCGAACCGCTCAAATTCTGCGCAGTGTCAAAGGCTTGCGCAACCTCCCATGAATCCCATGGGTAAACTTCAGTCGCAGCGGTAAGCACACAGATCTTCCTCGCTGCGCGCAGAGGCTCTATGATATTTTCCTTCCCTTGCCGCAAAACGACGAGCGCTGCCAAGGGCAGTGTTTTGTTGATGCAAACAGAGGACGAACCGCAGCATGGATAGCCGTAGACCATCCAACGACCGCTACTTCTGCGAAGGAGCGCCCGATCGCCGTTGATGATCTGCGCATTTTCATGTTCCTGCCAAAGCTGCGCCTGCGTTGATTTCCCTGTCCCCGAGGGTCCCAGGAATAAAATCGCCTTTCCATTGTGCTCGATATAAGAACAATGCAGCACCACAGCACCCTTGCTGAGCAGCTTGCGATGCAGTCCGATCGTGCTGAGAAAATAGCTTGCGGAGATCGGAATTTCCTGCATCAAAGCCTCGTTGACATAGATCGGCGTTGTCGTTGCCAAATCGTCGGTAAAAAAGCCATACGCCTTCCTGCACGTTGCCCAGTGATTGCGATGGAACATTCCGTTTTCCGTCTGCAAAAGCTCATAGCCGCCGGCATATTTGATCTGCTTGCTGCCGTGGAGCAGCTGCGGCACAAGCGGCTTTTCATAATAGAAAAAATCCGCCTTTGTCGTCAGATCGGAAAGAAAGGGCTTACACATCGCATCGGAAACGATCGGCATGCCCTTTATGTCAAATTCAAACTCCAGATCGGCAAAGCAACAGCGCATCTTCCACCTCAAGAAAACAAGAGAGCCGAAGTTGCCCCCGACTCTCCGCATATTTTAAGACCATGTAAAAATTTGACCCTGAGACGCAGTCGGACCATGATAGCAAATTGTATCGTTGCCGTCATTGGCAGGACCGGTCAAATCGACCTGGCAATTGAACAAATTATAAAACTGTCCGTTGTCAAACGTGCAATCATCCTCACGATGGCGAATCGGCGTATAGCCATCCGTTGAGCACGCAGCAGCAACCGCAGCATTCAATTGAAAAGATTCCAGCCCGAGATAGGGCTTCTGATATGGTCTCTTCATCTTATTCTCTCCATAAATCAAACAAATTTTCAAACGAGCCTATAATTTTAGGCATACAATCTTTTTTCTCCCCCATTATACAACTTACTTTTCATTTTTGCAAGTGCTTTTTTCAATATTTTCGAATTTTTTCATTATTTTTTCTAAATTCGCTTACACATTGGCACGATGCTCCAAGTATTCATCGTAAGTGCCGAGATAATCACAGATGCTGCCGTCCGGCTTAAACTCAATGATGCGATTTGCCACAGATTGCAAAAGCTCATGATCGTGGCTGGCAAAGAGGATATTTCCGGGGAAGGCGATCATTCCCTTGTTCACCGCCTGAATGGATTCCATGTCCAAATGGTTGGTCGGCTGATCAAGCAAAATCACATTTGCGCCCGACAGCATCATCTTAGAGAGCATACAGCGCACTTTTTCGCCACCGGAAAGCACCTTAACGGATTTGAAAACATCATCACCCGAGAAAAGCATACGCCCCAGGAAGCCACGCAGATAAACATCGTCCTTCTTTGCGGAAAACTGTCGCAGCCAATCCACAAGCGCGTCATCACAGCCGTCAAAAAATGCGGAATTATCCTTCGGGAAATAGCTCTGCGAGGTGGAAACGCCCCACTTGATATTGCCCTCATCAGGTTCAAGCTCGCCCATGAGAATTTTGAACATCGTCGTCTGTGCCAGCTCATTTTCACCGACAAAGGCGATCTTGTCATTCTTGTTCACGATGAAGGAAACCTTGTCGAGCAGCTTGACGCCGTCAATCGTTTTTGAAATTTCCGTGACAAACAGAATGTCCTTGCCGACCTCACGCTCACGGGTAAAGCCGACGAACGGATATCTGCGGGAGGACGCCGGCATTTCCTCAACAGACAGCTTGTCTAAAAGTCTGCGGCGGGCGGTTGCCTGCTTGCTTTTGGATTTGTTTGCCGAAAAACGGGCAATAAACGCTTGCAGCTCGGCAATCTTTTCTTCATTACGCTTATTCTTGTTGCGGATCAGGTTCTGCACAAGCTGCGACGACTCGTACCAGAAATCATAGTTGCCGACATACATCTTGATCTTTCCGTAGTCAATGTCCACAATGTGCGTGCAGACCGTATTCAAAAAGTGTCTGTCATGGCTGACAACGATCACCATGCCGTTGTCCTCGTAATTCAAAATAAAATCCTCAAGCCAGTTGATCGACTCGATATCTAAGTTATTGGTCGGCTCATCAAGCAAAATAATATCGGGATTTCCAAAAAGCGCCTGCGCCAAAAGAACCTTGACCTTCAATCTGCCGTCCGTATCTGCCATCAGGTCATAATGAAGCTCCGTCGGAATCCCCAAGCCCTGCAAAATTCGGCTTGCATCACTTTCCGCTTCCCAACCGTTCATCTCGGCAAACTCAATCTCCAATTCCGAGGCAAGCATGCCGTCCTCGTCGGAAAAATCAGGCTTTGCATACAGCGCATCTTTTTGTTTCATCACGTCATAAAGACGCTGATTGCCCATGATCACGGTATCCAGAACGGTATATGCGTCGTAGGCAAACTGGTCCTGCTTCAAAACAGACATACGAAGCCCCGGTTTAATGAAAATATCACCCTTGGTCGATTCCAGCTCACCGGAAAGCAAGCGCAAAAACGTGGATTTTCCCGCACCGTTTGCGCCGATCACGCCGTAGCAATTGCCGGCGGTAAATTGTAAGTCAACATGCTGAAACAGCACAGAGCCGCTGAACTGTAACGCAAGATCAGAAACTGTAATCATAATATATTCACCTCACTTACAGTGTATCACAAACGGAAGAATAAATAAAGTGTGAATTATTTATTATGGGACTTGCAAAATAAAAAATTTGCGTTATAATTAATTTTAGCACTTAGGCACGCAGAGTGCCAAAATCAGAAAGGAACTGAAAACATGGCAAAAAAGCAATTCAAAGCTGAATCCAAACGACTGTTGGATCTGATGATCCATTCGATCTATACGAATAAGGAAATTTTTCTGCGTGAGCTGATCTCTAACGCCTCCGATGCGATCGACAAGCTGGCATATTTGGCGCTGACGGATGACTCTGTCGGTTTAAGCCGCAGCGATTTCAAGATCGAGCTTGCCGCAAACAAGGACGAGAAAACGCTGACCATTTCCGACAACGGTATCGGCATGGACAAAGCCGAGATGGAGGAAAACCTCGGCACCATTGCCCACAGCGGCAGCTTCCAATTCAAAAACGAAATGGAGCAAAAGGAGGATATCGACATCATCGGTCAGTTCGGTGTCGGCTTCTATTCAGCATTTATGGTCGCTGAGAAAGTTCGTGTGATCTCCAAAAAATTTGGCGAAAGCGAAGCATACTGCTGGGAATCCACCGGTGCCGACGGCTACAGCATCACAAGCTGTGAAAAAGACTCCGCAGGTACGCAGATCATTCTTTTCTTGAAAGAAGAGGAATATTTGGAAGAAGCACGTCTGCGTGTTCTGATCAAGAAATATTCGGATTATATCCGTTACCCGATCGTTCTCGGAGAAGAAACGCTCAACTCCATGCTTCCGATTTGGCAAAAGCAGAAGAAGGACGTTTCCGAGGAGGAATATCACACCTTCTATCAGGACAAGTTCTTCGACTACGACAAACCCTTGTCTGTGCTTCACTTCGGCGTAGAAGGCGCTGTCACCTACAAAGCCCTTTTGTATATCCCTGCGAAAACGCCCTATGATTTTTACACCATGGACTATAAGGCAGGCTTGCAGTTATATTCCTCCGGTGTTTTGATCATGGACAATTGCGAAGACCTTTTGCCCGAGCACTTCCGTTTTGTCCGCGGCATTGTGGACACGCAGGATGTCAGCCTGAATATCAGCCGTGAGATGCTGCAGCAAACTCGTGAGCTGAAGGTGATCGCATCGAATATCGAGAAGAAGATCAAAGCCGAGCTGTCAAAATTGCTCGAAAACGACCGTGAAACGTATGAAAAGTTTTATGCAGCCTTCGGAAGATCGATCAAATACGGCTTGGTTTCTGATTTCGGCGCCCACAAGGAGCTGTTGCAGGATCTGGTCGAATTCCGCTCTGCAAAGGAAGAAAAGCTTCTCACCCTCAAGGAATACTGCGCCAATATGCCGCAGTCGCAGAAGCATATTTATTATGCAAGCGGCGAAAATGCAGCCCGTTTGCCGCAGACGAAGATGCTGCTCGAGCGTGGCTTCGATGTTCTTCTGATGTGCGAGCAGGTGGATGAATTTATACCGCAATCCATCGGAACGTATGAAGAACACTCGTTTAAGAACATTCTTTCCGATGACTTAGAGCTTGCGACCGATGAGGAAAAGAAGGCAGAAGAGGAACAGGCGGAGCAATACAAGTCCTGCCTGGAATTTATAAAAGAAACCTTGGGCGAAAAAATTGCCGAAGTCAGCATTTCCAATGATCTCGGCGAGCATCCTGTCAGCCTGGTTCCGCAGGGCGGCATGAGCTTTGAGATGGAGAAATACTTCCAAAAAGTGGATCCCAACAGCAACTTCAAGGTCGGTAGAATTCTGAAAATCAATCCTTCACACCCTGCCCTTGCTGCGCTCAACGACGCCGTCGAAAATGATCGGGAAAAGGCAGAAAAATATGCACAGATCCTGCATTGCCAAGGTCTTTTGATGGCAGGCTTGCCGATCGGGGATCCCATCGCCTATACCGACCTCATCTGCGAGCTGATCAAATAATTTCCGATTTATCGCTGAATTTCAAATTTTGAACTGTAGGGGAGGGTCATGACCCTCCCCTACAGCGTGAAACGATAATCTCACCGGCAAATCAGAATTTTGCACGACGGCTAAAATAACACGAACGGATGAGGTCCATCGCCTCATCCGTTCGCTTTTTATACTTATTTCCAATAAAACGGATTGACCGTTTTATTATGCCGCAGATAAGCGGCATGGCGGCGAAGCCGCCGAGAAATGCCGTGTAATACTGTTTCTGCCGCCACAGGCGGCGCAGGATACCATCCTGCAATAAAATTGTTTTCAAACCATTTTATCAAGAAACAGTATTATTAAAAAATCGTATGATCAGCCAAACAGCGATCCCAAAAGGCTGCCCGAAGATGCTTCCTTTGTAGAATTTTGGCTGGAGGACATGGTCTTAGGTGCGCTATCTGTCGTTCCTGCAACAGGGCTGACCCACACCTTACCACTTCCTCGGTAAACATTTACGAGTCCTTCGCCGCTTGCCATCGAGCCAATAAAGCTCTTTGTTGCCTTTTCAACGGAGAAATTCAAGGATCCGCTCCAACAGACCGCCATATTTCCGTCCACCTTGAGAACGTCATTCTCCAGCGTATACTCGATCAATTCCTCAAACGGAACATGGCTTTCCAATGCAACAACGCCCGAACCCGTGAAGCACAGGTTGTAAAGTCCTTCACCGCTGACAAGTGCGGTTCCAAGGCTCTGCGTATTCTCCACAACACTGTGCGTCACAGAGCCCTCGCTTGCAAGGAACATCCCGTCCTCGATAACAAGTCCGCCATTGCCCCACTCGGCAACATCCTGCAAAATGATGTGCTTGTATGTAGGCTCCAGAATGATCTGACCGTTTCCGCAATACTCCGGCTTCACCGCAGTTTCATTGGTAACAGCTGCCTTAACCATAGCGCCAAAAAAACCCTTTGCACTTTTAACGCCGGTGTTCATTTCCACATTTCCAACCATCATCTGCATGGCGCCTGCCTGCGTTTTTACCGTTTTGCTGCCATCAAGAGCGATCTCGACTTGCCGCAGCTTCACATTCATTTCACTTGCAAAATATGCCCTCTGTGCCGAACCACTGCTAACGCTGAGATCCTTTTGGTGTTCGATGACACGGAACATGCCTCTTTGTGCGATCACCTTCCGATTGTCGTTGATCCAATTTTTCACCTGAATTGCCATTTTGAATTTTCCTTTCTTTTTTTGATTTTTATACTCACTCCACAGAGTAAATTCCGATTTGGTTTTGCTGTGTTGCAGCCTTATCATACAGCGCAGATGTTATGAAGTTATAATGAAACAAACTCTATAACACAAATACGCTCAAAATTTACTCATGCAGGCTGTCCTTTATGATCCTGCGCACCGTTTTTTCGGAGTAATTATATTTCACCGCCAAGGTCCTGACATTTGCACCGTTGTACTCCTGTATAATGAGCTGTTGGATCCTGCCGGGATGAAAAAAGCGGATCGGAAAGCTGATCTGTTGTCCTTTGAACATCCGATAGATCTCCATGGCGACATCCATTCCAAGCTTTTCACTTATTTCTCTATAAACATGATTCAGCAGCTCCGGACTATTTTCCGCCATGTACCTCACCTCTTTTGACAATTTTAGCACTTTGGAAATCTCATGTCTAATCCCATTGTCCTTATATTTGTCCCGACTTGCAAAAAAGGCTTGCCGTTTGCACAATGCAGACAGCAAGCCTTTTCATGATTCAGAAAAAAGAGGCTGCGGATCTCACCGCAGCCTCAGGTCGTGATTATGATTCGATGGATTTACGCTTCTTCATGAAGAGGAACAGACATGCAGCACACATTAGGGCAATGCCGCCAACGGTATAGACGGTGGTACCTGTGCCGCCGGTTTCGGGCAGAACGGTGCCGGACTTATTCTCGACGATGATCACATTTTCCTCTGTGTGGCTGGTGTTATCGATCGTCAGCTCCATCGTCTTTCCCAAAAGATTATAGCCGGCAGGTGCTTTGGTCTCGACCAAATAGTATGTACCGTGCGCAAGTCCGTAAATTGCGATCTTGCCTTCCTCGTCAGATGTAGCGGAAGTCACCTTTTCGCCTTCCAGTGCGGCATTGTCGAAGAAGGGGGCTTTTACCACTTTACCGACAACGCCGGGCAGCTCCACAAGATCATCGCCGCCTGCGGCAACCTCTGTTTCAGTCGCCGTGCGATATACCTCGAAAACAGCGCCGGACAAGGTGTCGGTATTATCCTCCGCATCGACCTTGAGCAGATTTGCGCCGCCGGTATAGACATACGGAATATCAGACTGCACGCTGAATTCAAAATCAGCGGCATTCACATAATCCAGCTTCGCCTGGTTGGGAATCTGCGCACCCATCTCGGCATTGGCGTTGATCTGCGCATCAAAATAGGTTCTGAGCATATAGTCGCTGAAGCTATTCGTGCCGATCGTGGTTGCAAGCTTGCTCATGCCAGTGCCGGTAAGCTCGATGGTGAAGGCGTCAGAGGACTTTTCCGCAGACAGAGAATCTACATCCGTCACTGTCAACGTATAGTCCGTGTCGGCAATCAGAGTTGTGGCAACGTTAGTTCCGTCCTTGCTTTCCAAATTGACCTTCACATTTCCGCGATAATCCAAACGGTTATCCAAGGTATCCGAGATCACATAGGACTTGCCGCTGGAAATATCACTCGGAACGGTGGTGCCGATGATCCAAGTGTGGGATTCATAGGCATTTTCGGTGGATTCGTCATTTCCGAGGGAAATAACATCCTTCTCGATCTGTACGTTACCCTTGATCTCGTTCTTAGGCTCCCAGTTGATCACATAGGTATTTCCATTGAGGGGGACATCCAAATAGAACGGCTCGATCGGCTCAACAATGCTGGGATGATTGCGCTCAACGACATAGTATTTTCCATCAGGCAGGCCGTACTGGGTAAAGTTCAAGGAAGCTTTGCCGTTTTTATCGGTGATCAGTGTGTATGACGGAAGCTGAGTAACGCTCGGAGTTCCAACCGTGTCACCCAAATCTTCCATAGTGTAAATATCAAAAATGATGTTTGCAAGCGGAATGCTTCCGCTCTTGGTGGTCTTGTAGATGTTCAGAATTCTTTCCTCAGTGGCAGCGACCTCTGCGTATACAGGCAGACGGCTGTTGCTATAGCCAACCATGGACTGAGACTCCGTACGTCCGCCGACAGCATCGAAGAAGAAATATCCGGCAGCGGTCTGATAGCCCGAGATGGACAGACGAACCTCATCGGAAGCCTGCTCAGCAGGAACGTCCTGAATGGTCAACGTGATGACCTCGGTACCGCCGGAAAGCGCGGTCGATGCAGAATAGCTCTCGCCCAGCTGCGCCTTGAGCGTCAGGGTATCACCGCTCACCATATCCACATCTACAGAGGTGGTAACGGTTACGTCATAGGTGCCATCAGCATTCTTGGTGCGCACCGGCTCCTGCAGATCCAAGAAGGAAGCATTGGAGACCGTCTTTTCCGTAGCAGCGATCGGTTCGAGAGAAAGCAGATAGTTATAAACTGCCTCGATCGTGCTGTTGATCAGGGCGTTGTCCTTGTATCTCAGCTCGTCGTAAGAGCACAAGCTTGCGTATTTCGTGTTGGTAGGTTTGAAAACCGATCTACAGAACTTGGGGAATGTAAGGATCGGACCATGGGCTGCACTCCAAATCGCAGTCTGCGTGGCAGCAATCGCCTCACCTGCGGTCAGATCTGCGACACCTGACGCTGCTGCGATCTCAGCGACCTTCGCGGCGACTCTGACAGCGTGGTCCTCGTCCGATTCGCCACTGATCGGCTGGATATAGAAGCCATTGGTCAAAATCGCACGGATCTGACCTGCTGCATTTGCCGAGAACGGAGAATCCTCCAAATTCAGGCGGCGGTAGTCAACGCCCTGTTTTGCAGTAACTGTAATATCACAGCAATATGCAGGGAAATGCTCACCTGTTATAGAATTGTACATGGTGAAGACAAACACCTGCGTAGCCTTGCCATTGCCGCCATAGATACCGTCAAGGTCGTAGCCGACCATACAGGGGCTCTGGTAGCGATACAAATGATCGCCATTGGCATCACGGTCGAGAACATAGGTGCTGCTTTCCGTAATTTCCGTCTCCTCCGCCGAAGCAGGCAGGATCACAACAGATACGAGCAAAGCAATTGCCAAAATAAAAGAAAGAATCCTTTTGATTGATCTAAAATCCATCATAGTAAAATATTCCTCTCTTTGTGATATCATCATATTACCATTTATTTATAGAAATTGCAACCCTTAATTGTTGAAAATACCGATTAGAGTAATTTGTTAATCATTTTTATTGGGTAATCGTAGCAACTTTTCAAAATAGAGAAACCGGCACTTGCAAAAAATTCCATTGGTTTTTGGGCGGAAGTTTTTTGCATAATTTCAATTTTTCGGCTCATGCTAACCTCGCAGACAGTTATAATGCTGCTTCTCGATGAAATGATTGAAAAATCATTTTATTGCAGGATGAAGATCCTGCACCGCCTACAGCGGCAAGAAAAGTATTGTACAACATTCCCGGCGGCTACGCCGCCGCCCGCTCGCAGAGCGGACAATAAAACAATCTAATCGTTTTATTGGGAATTAGTATAAGGAGGTTATTTATGAATTCTTTTCCACGCAAAATTTTATTGACCTGCGCAATTTGCCTTCTGCTTTGCTTCAGCGTTCTTGCAGGCGACGCCGAAACGATGTACGATGCGGAATACTGCTTCAGCGAAGCGGATTTCTGCATCAGTGACATGGGCAGCGTTGACGGTATCTTTGTGACCGCTGTTCCCGAAGCCGACGTTGCAACCTTGAAGCTCGGCTCTCGCAGCATTTTGGCAGGCGATGTGCTCAGCGCCGAGTCTTTGGGCAAGCTACGTTTGATCCCCATCACTGCTGAAAGCTGCGATGCTGTGCTTTGCTATCTTCCGATCTATGCGAATCATGTTGCCGATCCCGCAGAAGTCACCGTTCGCATTCAATCCGGAAAAAACGAAGCGCCCAAGGTAAATAATGTCGAATTTGAAACCTACAAAAATATTGCAAACGATGGCAAGCTCAGTGCCGAGGATCCTGAAAAGGGCGCACTCACCTATCAGCTTGTCGATGCACCGAAGCGTGGCAGCGTAAAGCTTTCCAATGATGGAACTTTCCTCTACACGCCGCAGGACAACAAGGTCGGGGAAGATCGCTTCACCTACACCGCAACAGACGAAGCAGGCAACGTTTCCACGCCTGCGACGGTCAATATTCGCATCCTGAATCCCACAGATAAAATGACCTATTCCGACATGGAAGATGACACCATGCACTTTGAAGCTATTTGGATGCGCGAAGCCGGTCTTTACGGTGGAAAGCAGCTCGGCTCTCAACTTTGCTTCTGCCCAAACGAAACTGTCAGCCGCAGTGAATTCTTGGTTATGGCAATGGAATTGATGCAGCTTCCGAAGGAAAACGGTTCCACTGCTGTTTTTGCCGATTGCAAAGAAGTTCCGAAGTGGGTACAGGGCTATTTGTCAAGTGCGCTCCGCCATGGGATCATTCGTGGCGAAAGCAGCCAAGACGGACTTTGCTTCTATCCCGATAAACCTATCAGCACTCAAGAGGCTGCCGTTATGCTGCAAAACATGCTGCAGCTCCCCATCCCTACCTCTTTCAGCTATAACGCATATCCTGCTTGGTCCGGCAAGGCGGTCATGGCGTTGAGCGATGCCGGCATCATTGCGGATTATAACAGCACGGAAATGACAGTGCGTGACGTAGCGCAGCTTCTGTATCAGATCAAGCAGCTATAATATGAAGTTGCATTTTCGTGATACTAAACTCACCCATAAAGCGGAATTTGGTGCTGATCGAAAAACACACCGCCGACTTGTAAATCAAGTCGGCGGTCGCGCTTATTCTTCGGTTGCTTCTTCCAAAGCGATGATCTCTTCTTCCTCGCTCTTGCGGTCAAAATACTCTTCCTTCGCCTCTGCGATCTCATCCTTCAGCTCGTTGATACGGCGGAAAGACTCGGAAATACTCTCGCACAAGGGACGATATTCTGCCTCGTCGGGCTCTTCATCGGTGATGTAATCCTTGTAATAGATTTTGCCCAGCTTCGCATAAATCTTGCGGATACGCTCCTTTTCCATGGCGATCTCCATGTGTTTCTTGCTGACCGATGCCACAAACTTTGCGGTTTTTGCTGCACTTAGGGCTGCGCCTGCCGCTTTTTCCTTCAGATCTTCCATATTGCTCATGCTTCTTCCTCCTGTTCGTTCGTTTCAATTTCGTCTGCAGAGTCTGTCTGTTCAACAGGCTCTGCTTCTTCACTCTCATTTTCTTGCTCAATTTCCGCAGCCTTGGCTGCCACACGGTTGACCAACATTCTCTCTCCTGTCGGGCGCTTGATCATCAGCATGTAGATCAAAATCGCCAACGCAAGCAAACAGGTCACGCCTGCCAAAAGCTGACTGATACGGAAGCTTCCGAGCATCAGGCTGTCAGTTCGCAGACCTTCGATATAAAATCTTCCAAGTCCATACCAAACCAGGTAATATAAAAATACCTGACCGTCAAATTTTCTTTTCTTCGACAAGAAGTGCAGCAGCACAAAGCCAACTGTATTCCATGCCGATTCATACAGGAACGTTGGATGAACCTGAATGAAACCATCGACCATTTTCTCCTGCAGCATGGTTTTCTGCGCGCTGTCTGCAAGTGCAAGTGCATTGAGGCGATCAGCGGACAAGCGCATTGCAAACAAGCCGTCGGAATAATCTCCAAACGCTTCACGGTTGAAGAAATTGCCCCACCGACCGATCGCCTGACCGATCAAGAAGCCTATGCCTGCAATATCCATGCAGGGCAGAAGCTTTCTGCGGCGCTTTTTGCTCAGCAGGCAGAATATCACGACCGAGCCGACCGCACCGATCACGCCGCCATAAATTGCAAGTCCGCCGCCACGGATATTGATCCACTGATCAATCGATTCCCCTTTTGAGAGCACATAATACAATCTTGCGCCGATCACGCCGCAGGGCGTGCCGACAAGGACAATGTCCAAAATGTCATCGCTTGTGATGCCAAACTGCTTTGCTCTGCGCATGCAGTAAAGCACCGCCAAAAGCAGCCCAAGGGCAATGATAATTCCATAAAACTTGATCTCGATACCAAAGAGCGGAATGCCGTCAGGAGGATTGAAATCACCGATGCCAAGATTGGGAAAGCCGATCGTCCCACCGTTTGATTCGCTCAAAAATCTCATTCCATCTCCTCCTTCGGAAGTATGATCGCCATGGTTGCACGTTCCTCACGGACCACTCGTGTGATAAACCCCTGCACTGCCTCAGGCGTCACCGAAGCATAGATCTCAGGGAAACGGTAATAGTCCATGCCATCAAAATAGTAGGCACAATTACGATAACACACACTTTCAAATCCGTCAAGGTCTCTTGTGCGTCTTCCCAAAGCACTTTTTTTCAGGCGCTCGAATTGGCTTAGCTCAAAGCCTTCCTTACTGATGCGTTCTGCTTCCTTCAAGATTGCCTGATAGACCGCATTGGGATCTTTGCTGTCACCACCGGCTGAGAGCAAGGAAGCCCCCTTCATTCCCTCGAAGCCTGCTGAGAAGCCTGCATCGATCAAGCCACTTTCATAGAGCTGTGAATAAAGCGCAGACGATTCACCACAAAGGATCTCCGCTGCAATATCACCGATGATCTCCTCACGCATGACCTCCTCGCCTTCCTCCACGCTTTCGCACTTAAAGCCAACGGAAAATGCAGGCATGGAAACGGTCATAGTTCTCTGTGAGCGAGGACGGACGCACCGCATTTCTTCCTTTGCGCCGTAATCGCGCACGGGAACACCTTTCGCCTCCTGCGGAGTCAACTCCTTGACCAGCTCGCAGATACGCTCCTGATCCACATCAGCAGCAATGCACAGCATCATGTTTGCAGGCTGATAAAACGCATTGTAGCAATCATAAAGCATCTGCGCCGTGATCTCACCGATGCTCTCGACCGTTCCAGCGATCGGGACACGGATCGGATGTTCGGCAAACATATTCTCAAACAGATCCTCATACACGCGAGAATCTGCGCTGTCCTCATACATGCGGATCTCTTGTGCGATGATGCCACGCTCCTTCTCGACACTTTTCTCCGTAAAGTACGGTGTCAGCACCATGGAAAGCAACGTGCGCAAATTTTCCTCAAAATCCTGCGTACATGAGAAATAATACGCTGTGATGCCATAGCTTGTAAAGGCGTTGGGGCTTGCACCGTGTGCGGCAAAGAGGTTCATCGCATTCTCCTCGGGCAGGTCGAACATCTTGTGCTCCAAATAATGCGCAATTCCGTCGGGAACACGGTATTTCGTTCCGTCTAAAGTAAAAGACGTGTCAATTGCGCCGAAGTTCACCGCCAAAAAAGCATATTTCTTCGCAAAGCCCCGCTTCGGAACAATGCGCAAGAGCATACCATTCGGCAAAACTTCCTCGTAGCAGCTTTCCCCCAAGCGTGGAAATTCTCGTTTATTCATGCCTCTACCCCCTTTAGGAAGAAGATCGTATCGAGCGTCAATTTCTGCGCCGCTTGCGCAAGCTGATCGATGGTAAGCGCAGCGATCTGCTCCATCAGCTCGGGAATATCTACACAATCCGTCAGCGCCATGCCGATATAGTAATCATCCAGGCGTGTCGGCGCATCCATCGTCATCTTGAGTGCAGAGAGAACCTGCCCTCTTGCCGATTCGATCTCATTTTCGCTGATTTCGCCACGCTTGCAAGCCTCCAGCTCGTCTAAGATCGCCTTCTTGGCAAGCTCATAATTTTCAAATGCAATGCCAGAGGATATGACCATCGTTCCGTTATACTTATCAATGGAAGACGATGCGTAATAGCAAACAGACAGCTTTTCACGCACATTGTTAAAAAGCTTGCTCGTCATGCCTGCGCCATAGACCGCATTGAGCAGCATCAAAGCCGCATAATCCTCATGCTGCGCCGTAATTCCGCTGCGCAAGCCAATGACAAGCTTGCCCTGTGTGATATCCATCGCCTCGGAGAGCTCTTTTTGCTCCTTGACCTCGGCTATGACCTTGGTCTGAACAGATACAAACTCCGCTTTTTCTCGGCAAAACAGAGGTGCAAATGCTTCTGCAACCACTTTCGCGCTTTGACGTCCTGCATAAAAGATCTCCACTTTTGAAGTCTTCAGCACATCCAAATAATGCTCCCATAGCACTTGTGCCGTGATTTGGCGTACATCCTCGCTGTAGCCCAAGCGTGGCACACCGTAAGCCTCATCCTTGCACATAACCTTCAGCATTTGATGCACCGCATAGGTGCGCTTATCGTTAAGTGCAGAGTCAATGGCATTGATCAGATTCTGCTTCTCGCCTTCCACAAAGCGCTCGCAGAAGCAGCCGTTTTCCAAATATGGATGCAACAGCACCTCCTTGGCAAAATCGACCATTTGATCAAACACCGTTTCACCCTCGGGCAAAAACGCATCTTCAATAAAATCGGCAAAGAAGCCTGTCAGCTTCACATCGCCCTTGCGGCGTACCAAGGTTCCAAACGTCGCACCGTAAAGCTCGTCCAGACGCATGGAAATGCTCTGAATGTCGGGATATTTTTCCGTCGCGCGCAGCAGCACACTCGGTAAAAGTGCGTCTAAGCCTGCGCTGTCTTTGTTATGCTCACGCAGAAAGTTGATGCTAAAGCAGGCGGTCTTAAATTTATCTGCAGGAAGGACCCGAAGCATTACCCCCGGCGCAAGCTCAATATTTGTAGTCAAATCGTTGCTTCCTTTCAAAAAGTTTTATTTCCTGATTATATATTATACACGATTTTTTCAGAAAAGAAAGAGTTTCTGAAAATATTGCTTGTCAATTGCGCCTTTATCCTGTAAAATATTTATGAACTTATACTAATTCTTAATAAAACGGTTTCATCGTTTAATTACCCGCTCTACGAGTGGGTGGCGGCATAGCCGACAAGAATGTTGTACAATACTTTTCTTGCCGCCACAGGCGGTGCAGGATGTTCATCCTGCAATAAAATGGTTTTCAAACCATTTTATCAAGAAACAGTATTATAATGAGGAAGTATGACGTTTGTCGTATTTTGAAAGGAAGAACACTGATGCAATGGATTGAATTGACCGTCCAAACCGCCTCGGGCGGTATTGACCTGCTGTGCGCCGAGCTGACCGAGGCAGGCTTTGACAGCTTCGTTGTCGAGGATTCTAACCAATTTGATGATTTTTTGGAGACCTCTCAGGACTATTGGGATTATGTTGACGAGGATCTGAGTGAGAAGATGAAGGCGATCTCTCAGGTGCGCCTTTATCTGGACAACACAGAACCCGAAGCACAGATAGAACGTCTGCGCACACTTCTGTCGCAGCTTCCCGAAAGCTACCCTTCGGTCTCGTTCGGACCTTTGACCATTGCGCTCGAAAACGTTCCCGATGAGGATTGGGAAAACAGCTGGAAGAAAAATTACCGTCCTCTGCCCGTTGGTGAAAAGCTCTTGGTCGTTCCAAAATGGATGCACGTAGAAGATACACAAGGCCGTCTGCCTGTGATTTTGGATCTGGGCTTGACGTTTGGCACAGGCGAGCACGATTCCACCCAAATGTGCATGCGTGCATTGGAGCGTTTGATCCACGGTGGCGAGCGAGTTGCCGATTTGGGCAGTGGCAGCGGTATCCTGTCAGTCTGTGCCTTGCGCTTGGGTGCAGCAAGTGCCATCGGCGTTGATATCGATCCTGCTGCGGAGCATATTGCCCAAAGTAACGCCGAAGCAAACGGTTTTTCCGCCGATGTTTTCTCCGCATATACAGGAAATGTGGTCGAGGATCACGCCCTGATGCAAAAGCTCTCTGCCGGCGGTTATGAGATCGTGTGTGCAAACATCGTCGCAGGCGTGATCGTTCAGCTACTTCCCGTTGTTCCGAATTTTTTGAAGCCGAACGGCATTTTCCTCTGCTCCGGCATTCTGCGTACAAGAGAGGATGAGGTCCGTCAAGCGATCGAAGCTGTTGGCTTGCACGTGATCGACTGCGAGCGCACTGAGCAGTGGTGTTGTCTAACCGCAAAATAATTGAAAGGAGGACGCATCATGCGAATTCCCTACCGCAACAAGCTGCTGATGAAAAAGATCCTGCGTGTGACACTGATCTCACTGATCATTTTTGCTGTATTCTTTGTTGCACTGTTGATCTATATGGACTCCAATATTCTCTATGATCGTCAAGGTGCGCATCTGAGCTATGATGCCCCGACGGAGAACGTTGAGGAAATACAGGTAAGCGAAAATATCCCGTTGGATCCACCGGAGATCATCTATATGAATAAGGAGCCGGAAGAACAGCCTCTTTCGGAAGTCGGCGGCTATTATATCACAACAAGTATGCTGCAAGAGCCCGAAAAAGTCCTCGAGCAGCTGAAAACGATCCAAGACCCTTGTGCAGTTATGATCGAGCTGAAAAGCATTTTCGGCAATTTCTACTATTCCACCTCGATCGGCGGCGCTCAGACAGCTTCGGTCGATATCACTGTTGTGGACAGCATCATTCAATACCTGCGTGAACACGGTTTTTATATGATCGCCTCTGTTGCGGCTTTTTCCGATTACAATTTCGCTTTGGACAATCAAACCTCGGGACTGCCGTTAAAAAGCGGTGCGTTATGGATGGATGAAAACGGCTGCTATTGGTTAGACCCTGCCAGTGAAACCGTCATCTCTTATCTGATGCAGATCACTCGTGAGCTTTCCGCATTGGGCTTCAAGGAGGTCGCTTTCTCCGACTTCCGTTTCCCCGTCAGCAATAACATTCACTATGAATCCGATCTGACCGGCACGCAGATCATTCAAAATGCCGCCGAGCAGCTCACAAATTTCTTCCAAGGCAGCAATGTCACAGTGTCCTTCAGCGTGAAGGATACCGACTTCCCTGCCGAAGCCTGTGCCGGTCGTCTGTATGTCAGCGAGGTCGATGGGTCGAAGGTCGAGCGTTATAATCAAATCTACGGCGAGGTCGAAAACTTAAAGGAGCTTGTATTCCTTGCAAATTCCCGAGACACACGCTTTGATGAGCTCGCAGTTTTGCGTCCGCTCATGTCGCAATAAGGGAGGAACCTAATTTGAATTTATTTTTACACAGCACTGCACATGCGCATGAATCGGTGTGGGAGATGCTCTGCCACTGCGTAACAGATGCTCTGATCGACGGCGCTTGGAGTATCCCGATCCTCTTCATTGCCTATCTTTTAATGGAACTATTGGAAAATAGCCAAAAGCTGAACGAAGCCGTTTTGCACCGTCATTCCAAGAAAGCAGGTCCCATCATTGGCAGCTTCTTAGGCATCATCCCACAATGCGGCATCTCCGGTGCAGCAGCAACCCTGTTCTCCACAGGCTCGATCTCCGTTGGTACAATGCTTGCCGTATTTTTTGCCACCTCCGACGAGATGCTTCCGCTAATGCTCTCGTCCATTGGAAAGCAAATTGATCTCACCTCTCTGCTTTTGATCGTTCTCGGAAAGGCAGCTTTGGCAATCGTTCTCGGCTACATGGCGGATCTGATCCTCAAGCGCTTTGTTCGCTCTCAAAAGGATATCCACAGCTTCTGTGAACGTGAACACTGCGCCTGCGAGGAGGAAGAAGGAAACGTTTTCCTCTCGGCACTGAAGCATACCTTAAAGATTGCTTTGATGCTCATTTTGGTCAACATCGTGCTCAATGTTCTTTTTGAGCTGATCGGCATGGAAAGCCTGTCTGCAAGCATTTTGAGCACTCCCGTGATCGGTGAGATCATCGTTGCACTCTTCGGTTTGATCCCGAATTGCTCCGTCTCGATCATCATCACGCAGTCTTATCTGAACGGTCTGATCGGCTTGGGTGGACTTTTTGCAGGTCTTTTGTCGAACGCAGGCATCGGCTTGCTGGTTCTCTTCCGCACCAATAAGAATCTGAAAGAAAATCTTTCCATCACCACGGTTTTATATCTTCTGAGCGTGATCAGCGGTTTTTTGATCAATATTTTTGTGTGAGAAATTTCGACAGACTTTTTCATTCGTCTGTGTTATACTCTCATTACAGCTTATCCAATGCGAGCGCACTTCATATCCCGACGTATCGCACGTCAAGTAAGCAACCGACTTGCCCTCTCTTTTGAGAGGGCGCTTTTTTTGTGTCGATTTTACGTTTTTCGCATAGAATGCTGCAAGAGGTGATTTTATGGCTCGATTCGTGGTGAAATTCGGCGGCAGTTCTCTTGCTGACGCTCGAAAAATTTATCTCGCCGCACGAAAGCTTGCCGCTCTGCACCGCGCTGGAAACGAGGTCATCGGTGTTTTATCCGCCCAAGGAAGCAGCACCGACGCCCTGCTCGCACGTGCGAAGGAAATTGACCCCGATTGTCACGGACGGGAACTGGATATGCTTTTGTCCACAGGAGAGATCTGTTCAGTCAGTCTCTGCGCCATGGCGCTTGAACGATTAAAAATGCCCGTCATTAGCCTATGCGGATGGCAGGCAGGTATTTTTACAGACAATATTTACGGAAGCGCAAACGTCAAAGCACTTTGTAATGATCGCATCGAACAGGAGCTGAAAAAGGGCAACATCGTCTTGGTTGCCGGCTTTCAAGGTGTCGATGTGTATGAAAATATCACCACCTTGGGACGTGGCGGCTCCGATACCACTGCGGTCGCTTTAGCGGCTTTCCTGCATGCAGACCGCTGCCTGATCTGCACAGATGTCGATGGCGTGTACGATAAAGACCCCAGAAAATTCTCCGATGCTGTCAAGTTTAACCGCATCGGTTACAACGAAATGCTCACACTCAGCCGAAGCGGCGCAAAAGTGCTGCATGACCGCTGTGTCGAGCTCGGCAAAAAATACGCCGTCACCATCGAAGTCTGCTCCAGCTTCCACGACACCCCCGGCACGATCGTCAATTGAAAAGAACCCCCATAGCATTTGCTCAAAAATTGAGCAAATGCTATGGGGGTATCCCTAATTCCATACTTAGAAAAGGGGGTAAATGATCGTGGAATTGGATTATTTAGAGATCGGAAAACGGATTGCGAAGCGGCGGAAGGAATTGGGCTTGCGACAGGTTCAGGTTTGCGAGCGTGCAGGCATCAATGACAAATACCTTTCCTGCATTGAACGGGCAACCTCGATCCCTTCGCTTGAGGTGATCATGAAATTAGCCATTGCGCTCGATACGACGCCGGATAAATTCCTTGTAGGAAACGCCCGGCAAAGTGACGAGCAATGGCGTAATGTCGCCGAGCTTCTGCGCAATATGGATTCTCGGCGGCTTCAGCTCGCCAAAAGCTTCCTGCTTTGGCTCACGGAACAAAAATGTAGCTATTTTTCACTCTGTCAAGTTTTTTCTCTTGACAAGCAGGATAAACTATGATACTATATGCAAGCATGAGATGAGGAGGCAAGGATATGAAGCAAGAAGCATTTGAAATGTCTATGCTCCTCGATTATTATGGCAGCCTGCTGACACAGAAGCAGAAGACTTATTTTGATCTTTATTACAATCAGGATCTCTCCCTTGCCGAAATTGCCGAGCAAGAGGGCATCTCCCGTCAGGGCGTGCATGACACCATCACCCGTACGGAAACGATTTTGCGTGACATGGAGAACGCCACCGGCTGTGTCGCCGGAGCGAAGGCGCTTCGACTTGTGCGTGATCAAATTACAGCTGCTGCCAATGAACTAATCATGCACGAAGATCCCACCGTGCGGCATCATGCTGAGCGCATTTTGTCCGCTGTTTCTTCCATAAAGGAGTAAGCTATGGCTTTTGAAGGACTGACTGCAAAATTAAATGCCGCTTTTAAGAAATTGCGTGGCAAGGGTCGCCTGTCTGAATCCGACATCAAAGATGCAATGCGTGAAATTCGCCTTGCTCTCTTAGAGGCAGATGTCAGCTACAAGGTTGTCCGAGATTTTGTCAAATCCGTTTCCGAACGCTGTGTCGGTCAAGATGTGATGGAGAGCTTGACGCCTGCGCAGATGATCGTCAAGATCGTCAACGAAGAGTTGATCGCTCTGATGGGCAGTGAGAATCAGCGCATCACCATCTCCCCGAAGTCCCCGACCGTTGTCATGCTTGTCGGTCTGCAGGGCGCAGGTAAGACCACCAACGGTGCGAAGCTTGCAGGTATGTTCAAGAAGCAAGGCAAGCGTCCTTTGCTTGTTGCCTGTGACATCTATCGCCCTGCTGCGATCAAGCAGTTGGAGGTCGTCGGCGGTCAATTGGGCATTCCTGTTTTCCAGATGGGTCAGGAGAACCCCGTGAAGATCGCCAAGGCTGCCATCCGTCACGCACAGCAGCACGGCAATGATATGGTATTTTTGGATACCGCAGGTCGTCTGCACGTTGACGAAGCTTTGATGACGGAGCTGAAGTCGATCAAAGCAGAGGTTGAGCCCTCTGAGATCATGCTCGTTGTCGATGCCATGACAGGACAGGATGCGGTCAACGCCGCACAGACCTTTAATGAATGGCTGGATATCGACGGCGTAATGCTGACGAAGCTCGACGGCGATGCAAGAGGCGGCGCCGCTTTGTCTGTCAAGGCAGTTACCGGTAAACCCATCAAGTTCATCGGTACCGGTGAGAAGCTCGATATGATCGAACCATTCCACCCCAACCGCATGGCATCGAGAATTTTGGGCATGGGCGACGTTCTGTCCCTGATCGAAAAGGCGGAGCAGGCACTTGACGAGAAGAAAGCAATGGAATTGGAGCAGAAGCTCCGTGCCAATAAATTTACACTCGCTGATTTCTATGATCAGCTTGTGCAGATCAAGAATATGGGCTCCATGCAGGACATTCTTTCGATGCTTCCCGGTATGGGCTCTATGAAGAATGTGCAGGTCGATGAGAAGGCACTTTCCCGCACCGAAGCCATCATTCTTTCGATGACACCTTATGAGCGCGAGAACCCCAATGTCCTTAACTCCTCGAGAAAGCGCCGTATCGCTTTGGGCTGCGGCATGAAGGTCGAGGATATCAACCGCCTGCTCAAGCAGTTTGACCAAATGCAGCAGCTGGTCAAGCAGATGAACAGCGGCGGCAAAAAGAATAAGCTCCTCTCCCGTCTCGGCGGCATGAAGGGCTTCCCCGGTATGTAATCTTTAGGTCAATGCACCTGACGATATAAAAGTTAGAAATATTATTTTTTTGGAGGATTACCCCATGGTTAAAATCAGACTGAGAAGAATGGGCGCTAAGAAGGCTCCCTACTACCGCATCGTTGTTGCTGACTCCCGCAGCCCCCGTGATGGCCGTTGCATTGAAGAGATCGGCACCTACAATCCCCTGACCGAGCCGGCTACCATCACCATTGATGCTGAGAAGGCACAGCAGTGGATCAAGAACGGCGCACAGCCGACCGACACCGTAAAGGCTCTGCTGAAGAAGGCAAACGTCCTTTAATTCAGAAGGGAGAATACGATGAAGGAACTCTTGCTCTACGTCGCGACGCAGTTGGTAGATCATCCCGAAGCGGTCACGGTCACAGAGAGAGAGGACGGAGATAACACGGTTCTTGAATTGCACGTGGCTCCCGAAGATATGGGCAAGGTCATCGGCAGACAGGGCCGTATTGCGAAGGAAATCCGCACCGTCATCAAGACTGTCGCACAGCGCGATGGCAAACACGTTACCGTCGATATCGTTGACTGAAAGTAAACCGAGGACTTCCCCATTGTCGGGAGGTCCTCGGTTTTTATCTGCCCTTCATACTTACAGCGTCAATTTTCGATTTTTCGGTGAGTTTCGTATTTTGAACCTATGCGTGAGGGGCATGACCTTCACGGAGAGAAAACGATACGTTTTCGCCGTAAGCAAAAATAAGATATAAAATAAAAAGTCCAGCAAGCACACTTGTTTGCCGGACTTTTTGGCGGAGCGGGTGGGATTCGAACCCACGTGTGGTTGCCCACAAACTGATTTCGAGTCAGCCCCGTTATGACCTCTTCGATACCGCTCCGTATGGAAATTTTTGCCCCAAAATTCAAGGCTTGCTTATTATAACAACTATTTTGCAAAAAATCAAGTAAAAAATCTATTCCATTTTCAGAAATTGCGTGGTAAAATAGAATTACCAAATAAAAAAGGAGTGCTTCATATGAAAAAGCTGCTCAAGGGCGGTATGATCATCAATGCAGACGGCAGACAGCTTGCCGATATTTTGATCGACGGCGAAAAAATTGCGAAAATCGGCACAGATCTGAACAGTGAAGGCGCTGAGGTCGTGGATGTCAGCGGCAAGCTGCTGTTCCCAGGCTTCATCGATGCGCATACACATTTTGATCTGGATGTCTGCAATACAACCACAGCAGACGATTTTTATACCGGTGGCAAATCTGCGCTTCGCGGCGGTACCACCATGGTCATTGACTTTGCCTGTCCGAATAAGGGTGAGTCTTTGCAGTACGGCTTAGACCTTTGGCACAAGAAGGCTGATGGCAAAACCGCTTGCGACTACGGTTTCCATATGACCATCGACGATTGGAATGACGAGATCATTGCCGAGCTGCCGAAGATGTTCGAGCAAGGCATTTCATCGTTCAAAATGTACATGACCTATCCTGCCATGATGATCGGTGACGAGGCAATGTTTAATGCGCTTCGTAAGATGAAGGAGCTTGGCGGCATCGCAGGCGTACACTGCGAAAACGCAGGCGTGATCGATGCTCTGATTGCAGAGCACAAAGCTGAGGGCAAACTCTCCCCTGCCTCTCATCCCGAATGCAGGCCCTCTGTTTTGGAGGCTGAAGCGATCTCTCGTCTTTTGAAAATGGCTGAGGTTGCAGATGTTCCCGTTGTCATCGTGCATCTTTCCAGCGAAGACGGTCTTCGTGAAGTCGAAGCAGCCCGTGCCCGTGGGCAAAAGGTCTATGTCGAAACCTGTCCTCACTACTTGCTGCTAAAGGATTCTCTCTATTCCCTGCCCGATTTTAACGGTGCAAAATATGTCTGCGCTCCCCCTTTGAGAAAGGAAGCAGACAACAACGCTCTTTGGGTAGCGTTGAACGACGGCTCTGTGCAGACCGTTTCCACCGACCATTGCAGCTTCACCCTCAAGCAGAAGGATGCAGGTCGTGATGACTTCACCAAGATCCCCGGCGGCATGCCCGGCGTTGAGACCCGTGGTGTTCTGCTCTACACCTATGGCGTTTCCAAAGGTCGCATCAGCGCAGAGCGCATGGTCGAGCTCTTAAGCACCGCACCTGCCAAGCTCTACGGTGCCTATCCTCGCAAGGGCTGCATTGCCGAAGGCTCCGATGCGGATATTGTCGTCTACGATCCCGATGGGACGAGCAAAATTACCGCTGCCGATCAGGTCTGCAATGTAGACTATGCTCCCTACGAGGGCTACGAGATCGCAGGTCACATCGCACGGGTATATCTACGTGGCAAGCTCAGCGTAGACGAGGGTACTGTCCTCGATGACAGAGGCGGTCAGTATATTCCCAGAGCAAAATGCTGCCTTTGATACGGAGGTTTATCCATGAGCCGAATTGACAAGGAAAATTATTATCTCGATATTGCCGAAACCGTCTTGGAGCGCTCGACCTGCATGAGAAGCATGCTGGGCGCATTGATCGTGCGCAATGACGAGATCATCGCTACCGGCTACAACGGCGCTCCCCGTGGCAGAAGCAATTGCATCGATTTAGGCTACTGCATTCGTGACCGCCTGAGCATTCCCTCAGGCGAACGCTACGAGCTTTGCCGCAGCGTGCATGCGGAAATGAATGCCATCATCTCCGCTGCCAGAAGCGAATGTATCGGTGGAACGATGTACTTGGTTGGACGTGATGCGAAAACCTCCGAGCTGATCGATGATCTGCGCCCGTGCCCCATGTGCCGCCGCATGATCATCAATGCAGGACTGTCCAAGGTCGTCATCCGCCGCTGTAAATCAACATACGATATATTTAATGTCGGAGAATGGATCTTTAACGATGACTCCGTAATTGATCCGAACGAACCGTAAAAAACGAGGGTGCGTTTGCACCCTCGTTTTTTGATCAAAATGCCCAGTTGCCGTTGCGGAAGATCGGAACAATCTTGCCATCACGGGTGTGTGCATCAATTTCCAAATCCTCAGAGCCGATCATGAAGTCCTCATGGACCATGGAATCGTTCAATCCCATTTCACGGCACTCGTCCAGACTCAATTCCTCAAAGCCCTGAATCGTATCGGCAAAGCCCTTACCCAATGCCAAGTGGCAAGCCGCATTTTCATCAAAGAGCGTATTATAAAACAGCAGCCCCGAATTTTGGATCGGAGAATTATAAGGTACCAGCGCACATTCGCCCAAATAAGCCGCACCCTCGTCCATTTCAATCAACTTTTGCAGCAGCGCCTCGTTCTTCTCTGCGTGCACCTCAACTGCCTTTCCGTTTTCAAAGCGGATGGAGAAATTCTCGATCAACTGACCCTGATAGGACAAGGGCTTTGTGGAGTAAACAATTCCCTCTGCCTCGCCCTTCTTCGGGGAAATGAAGACTTCCTCTGTCGGAATGTTGGGGTTAAAATAGATGCCCTGCAAAGAGGTGTCGCCGCCGCCTTTGAACTCGCCCTTTTCCATCATGCCGACACGGAAATTCGTGCCGTTGGCGCTTCGGTATTCCAAGGTCTTGACGCCAAGGCTGTTGAGATAAGCACAGCGCTTTGCCAAATCCGCATTGTGCTCCTTCCAAGCGGCAATGGGATCGTCATTGATGCGCGATGCGTCCAAAATAGCCTCCCACAGTTTCTCGACCGCCTGATGCTTCGACAGCTTCGGAAACAGCTTTTTTGCCCAAGCCACGCCGGGAACAGCAGCAATACACCACTGATACTTGTTCTCGATCTTCTCACGATAGGGCTTGATGATCTTATAGCGAGCCTGCTGTGACTTTGCAACCTTGAGCTGATTGATACCCTTCAAGCCGTCAGGATCCTCGCTGATCAAATAAATGCGGCACGGAATGGTGTCAACATAGTGCTGCCAACGAGCTTCCTCATAATTCGACATTTCTGCCAGAGTCTTATTGCTGCGCCAACGATAGTGAACCTTCGTTAGGGGCTGATAGTCCCAATCCACAACGACCTTCTTTGCGCCTGCACGATAGCATTCCTCAACGACCATTTGGACAAATTCCGGCTGATCCAAATCCGCTGCAACAAAGACCTCTTGCCCTTTCTGAACATTGATGCCGACCTGAGCGATCAGCTGTGCATATTTTCTTAAAACAGTTTTTTTCATAAGATTCCTCCTAAATTTCGAGTTATTTTTATTTTATCACACTCTATATTAAATTTCAATATTGCATTATGGCTGAAAACAGGATAAAATAGAGTTTGAAATGAGGGATGATTTTATGTTAAATTTTTCTGAGCTTCTAAAACAAGCTCCCGTGATACTCGACGGTGCGACCGGCTCAAATTTGATGAAAGCAGGCATGCCCAAGGGCGTGTGCACCGAGGATTGGATTCTTCGCAATCCCCAAAGCCTTCTCGATCTGCAGCAAGCTTATATCGATGCAGGCTCTCAGATCATCTATGCTCCGACGTTCTCAGCAAACCGCCATGGTCTTGCAAGGCATGGCTTTGAAGGCAGGGTTGTAGAGCTGAATACGGCACTTGTGCAGCTTTCCAAGCAAGCAGCTGACGGAAAAGCCTTGGTAGCAGGCGATATGACGACCACAGGCATTCCCTTGGAGCCGCTCGGAACGATGGCTTATGACGAGCTGTTTGAGATCTACTGTGAGCAGGCAAGTGTGCTTGCCGAAGCAGGCGCTGATCTTTTGGTCATCGAAACCATGCTCGGAATTGACGAAACCGCAGTGGCATTAGAGGCTGCAAAAAGCGTTTGCGAGCTTCCTGTGATGTGTTCCGTGACCGTTCAGGCTGACGGAGGGCTGTATTTCGGCGGCAATTGTATCGAAGCCGTACAGACCTTGCAAGAGCTCGGTGTCGATGCTGTTGGCATCAACTGTTCATTGGGACCCGAACAGCTCGTAGCGCTGGTTAGAAACATGAAAGCCGAAGCAACCGTTCCCCTTCTTGTCAAGCCGAACGCCGGCATGCCCGAAATTTCCGACAGCGGCGAAGCCATCTACCCGATGCAGCCGGAGATTTTTGCGAAGCATATGCAGGTCTTGATGCGTGAAGGTGCCGAGCTGATTGGTGGTTGCTGTGGAACAACGCCCGAATTTATTGCGGCGATAAAAAAATACTGCAAAAATCAAGAAAGTATGATATGATACCCTTGAGGTGAAGAAGCATGAACAAAGAAAACATGAACATTGACGAATTAGAGCAGGAGCCTTACGTCCCCAGTCCGAAGTGGAAGCGAGTTTTGGCGTGGGTTTTATTCGTGATTGTCTGTATCGGCATCATTTTTTGGCTGCTCGGCATTGCATATCCGACATGGATCGACAGTGTCAAGGAATGGTTTGGTCATACGTTTTGAAAATTTTAGGAATTGACCCTGGCTATGCAACCACGGGCTTTGGATTGATCCATGCCGAACGTGCGAGCTATCATCTGCTGCAATACGGCACCATCACCACCCCTGCGGACTTATCATTTCCCCAGCGTCTGAATATGCTTTTTGACGATATGACAAGACTTTTGGAGGTCACCAAGCCCGATGCTGTGGCGGTAGAGGAGCTTTTTTGGGGACACAATATTACGACCGGTATCGGTGTTTCGCATGGCAGAGGTGTTATTTTACTCTCGATCGAACGGGCAGGCTTGCCGCTGTTTGAATACACACCAATGCAGGTCAAGCAGGCAGTTGTCGGCTACGGCAAGGCAGAGAAGCACCAGGTCATGGACATGACTCGACGCTTTTTGAAGATGGAGAAAATGCCACGTCCCGATGATGCAGCCGATGCGATTGCCATCGCCCTGTGCCATGCACGTTCGAGCACAAGTTTATTAGCACAAAGAGGTTAGACATGTTTTATTACTTAAACGGCGAGATCGCCTTGATAGACGAAAATATTGCCGTCGTCGATTGCGGCGGTGTCGGCTACGCCTGTCACAGCACGACCTACACGCTTTCAAAGCTTCGTGTAGGGCAAAAGGCAAAGCTTTATACCCATTGCAACATTCGTGAAGATGCTTTTGACATTTTCGGCTTTTCCTCACGGGAAGAGCTACGCTGCTTCCAGATGCTTTTGGGCGTGACCGGTGTCGGACCGAAGGCTGCGCAGGCAATTTTGTCCGCAGTCAGCCCCGAACGCTTTACCCTTGCCGTGATGACACAGGACGAAAAAGCCTTGATCGCTGCACAGGGCGTGGGCAAAAAGCTTGCGCAGCGCATCATTTTGGAACTGAAGGACAAGCTCGGAAGTGTGGTAACAGAAGTCGATTTTTCGGGAAATACCGCCGCTCCAATCCCACAAAGCGGAAGCAATTTAACACTTGCGCAGGCTGCCTTGGCAGAGCTTGGCTATTCTCATGCAGAGATTACCGCTGCGCTCAAGGGCGTGCCGATCGATGGTATGACGACCGAGCAGATCGTAAAACAGTGCCTGCGTGCCATGGTTATGAGGTAATGCTATGAGTATTGATTTTTCACAGGATTATGAAGCGCCGATCGTTACGACCAGCTTCACACCAAGCGACGAATCGGAATATTCTCTGCGACCGAAGCATTTGTATGAATACAACGGTCAGGAAAAGGTCAAGGAGAATCTAAGCGTATATATCGAAGCGGCAAAGCGCCGAAATGAACCCTTGGATCACGTTCTGCTCTATGGCCCGCCGGGGCTTGGCAAGACCACCTTGGCAGGTGTCATCGCCAATGAGATGGGCGTTAATATCCGCATTACCTCCGGTCCTGCGATTGAAAAAGCCGGTGACTTGGCTGCACTTTTGACCAACCTTGCTGAAGGTGACATCTTATTTATTGACGAGATCCATCGATTAAATACCGCTGTGGAAGAAATTTTATATCCTGCCATGGAGGATTTCGCGATCGACATCATCGTCGGCAAAGGTCCTTCTGCCAATTCGATTCGATTGGATCTGCCCCGTTTCACCCTGATTGGCGCCACAACACGTGCAGGTCAGCTCTCTGCTCCCCTGCGTGACCGTTTCGGTGTCAGCTTCCGCTTAGAGCTCTACACTCCCGAGGAGCTTTGCAGGATCATCACACGTTCAGCAAATCTGCTTGGCATGCAGATTGAGCATGACGGTGGCATGGAGCTTGCCTCACGCAGTCGAGGTACGCCGAGAATTGCAAATCGTATGCTGCGCCGAGTGCGAGATTTTGCGCAAATTTACTACGATGGTATCATCACGAAGGAAGCTGCCGACCATGCACTGAGTCGTTTAGAGGTGGACAAGCTGGGCTTGGACGCAACCGACCGAAGGATGCTGGAGGCAATCATCAAATTCTATAACGGCGGTCCCGTCGGCTTGGATACACTTGCGGCGACCATCGGCGAGGAAGCCGTAACATTGGAGGACGTTTATGAGCCATATTTGATGCAAATTGGTTTCTTAACACGCACTCCACGTGGCAGATGTGTCACAAGACTTGCATACGATCATTTGAAAATCCCAAATGATCATCCGGAACAACTGACATTTTGAACAAAAATCCACGAGGATTTCATTAGTTTCGCACAAAAATCTAATTTTTTGAAAAAATCATTTCATACACCATTGACAATTTCGATAAAAATGGTATAATAACTCAAACGCTATTAGGCGTAATCGGTAAAAACCGTTCGCATATACCCTGTGGATCCCAGCTTTTTTTGATGGACATCGCGTCAGGGCAAAATCATCTTAACAAGAGAGGAAATGCAAAAATGTTCGAAGACAAGACCTTAGTTTGCAAAGAATGTGGCGCCGAGTTCGTGTTCACCGCCGGTGAGCAGGAGTTCTATGCTGAGAGAGGCTTCCAGAATGAGCCCCAGCGCTGCAAGGCCTGCCGTGACGCTCGCAAGAATGCTGCCCGCAGCCCGAGAGAGTACTTCACCGCTACTTGCGCTAACTGCGGTGGCGAAGCTCGTGTTCCGTTCGAGCCGAAGACCGACCGCCCCGTGTATTGCAGCGAGTGCTTCGCAAAGATGCGCGAGAACGGCTAATTACAGCTAACAAAAAAGACGCCAGTTGGCGTCTTTTTTGTTTTTATGAGATTGTTTATACTAGGGCCTTTTGTGGGTGCATTTTCGATTAATACTGTTTCTTGATAAAATGGTTAGAAAAGCATTTTATTGCAGGATGAATATCCTGCACCGCCTATGGCGGCAAGAACAGTATTACACGGCATTTCTTGGCGGCTTTGCCGCCATGCCGCTTATAAGCGGCATAGTAAAACGGTTAAACCGTTTTATTAGAAATAAGTATAAAATCAATAATTTTAATCGAAAAATAGTATTACACGCCTGATACCGACTTTCAATACAAAGTCAGTATTACCTATTTTCATTGCCGTCGAGCGGTCGATAAAAAACGGTTGTGTTTTGGAGAAAGTGCTATTGACATGATATCCCTTTTTAATTAAAATAATGAAGTAAACTAGCCTGAAAGGAGCCACGATCCATGAAAAAACGACTTCTTGCATTCGTTTTAGCACTGGTGTGCCTGTTCTCCCTGCTGCCAAACCTTGGTTTTTCTCCCACTGTGGTTCGGGCTGCAGAGACAATCCCCGACATACTCCTCTACGAGCAGTACCCCAACGCCAAGGAATTCCAAATTTCGACTGCCGAAGGCTTGCAGAAATTTTCCACATTGGGACAAAGCTATAACTTCTCCGGGAAGACACTCTACATGATCTGCGACATTGATATGTACGGCTTTTCCTACATACCCCCTGTGAATTTCGCAGGCATTTTTGACGGGGGGTTCCATGCCGTCAAGCGTATGAGCGTCACCACAAGCGATCTGAACTGCGGTTTTGTTGGTAAGGTAACCTCCACAGGTGTCCTGAGAAATCTGGGCATGGAGGGCTGCACTTTCACCGCGACCTGCAGCAAGGACAGTTGGCGTGCCGGATGTCTGGCAGGCGTTGTGGAAAAAGGACTGGTAGAAAACTGCTGGAGTTCCTCTGACATTTCCATTTCCGGCGGCTACGACTATCTGTCCGTCGGCGGAATTGTCGGCGGTATGCACGGCGGCGGCGTTATCAAAAACTGCTATTTCGCCGGCACCGCAACAGGTATCGAAGTGGCAGCCGGTATCTGCTGCTGGGGTCAGGGTCATTACGAAGGTTCTGTCGGTCAGATCTACAATTGTTTCAATATTGGCAAGCTGGTCGCCACCACCAAACATGCCATTGGACGCTACAGCGGCGCAATTTTGGATGCCAACAAGCCCAATGCCATGTTTAACAACTATTACTTTGACAGCAGTTACACCGACTGTGATTGGTCAAGCGGTGATACTCTTGTTTCCAAGCATCAATTGGGCAATGGCTATTTAGCATATCAGTTGAATACCTCCTCTCCTTTAGGCGGTGCTCCCGTCTGGTCTCAAGGCGCTCTGTTTCCCGAGCTGCGAAAGACCGCCGGTGTCTATCCGCTTTCTGTGACCTTTGTTGCCAAGGGAAAGAGCAGCACCACTACGCTGTATTTGAATGCAGGCGATACCTATACCGTAGGTGTGCCCGACAGCGTTGCTGTCAGCCTCAGCGCCAGCACAGGCACAATCAGTGGTCGCAATTATATTATGCCTGCAGCGGCGGCATCCCTCACTGTCACCGTAGATGCCGCGAACATTGCAGACTACAGCACCTATCCCGACGAGTCTATTTATGTGGTTACCAATCGGGCAGGCTTTACTGCAATGGCTCCTGCTGTGAATGGCGGCAATACCTTCTCCGGCAAGAGCTTCTATATGCTCTGTGACATCGATATGAACAATACAGCACATACTCCCATCGGCAAGTTTGACACCAACAGCAGCTGGACAACCTCCTTCTCCGGCAAATTCTACGGCAACAATTTTAAGATTCTGAATTTGAAGGTTGACGATACCTCTCTCAACGGAGGTGGCTTGTTCGGCAGCTGCTACAAGGCATATTTTAACGGTCTGCATATTTTCAATGGTTCCGTTAACTGCGCCAACCGTTCCGGCGGCATTACCGGCTATGCCGATGCCTGCACCTTTGAATACTGCACCAACGGTGCTGCCATTATGTCCGCCACCGGCAGCGACGGCATTGGCGGTCTGGCAGGCGTGGCAAGAGCCAGTTCCGTGTTCAACTACTGCGGCAACTACGGCACTATCACAGCAACGGTAAACGGCGCAGCGGGCATTGCAGGCTGGGGGCAAGGCAACATCAAGATGACCGGTTGCTTCAATGCCGGCGTGGTCACAGCAACTGCTGATGTTGCCGCCTTCGCCCGTGTGAAAGCTGACTATACCCCCGAATTCAAGGATTGCTACTACATGAAGAGTGCCTGCGCCACTAGCGTTGCAGGCAAGGCATATACAGAAAATGATTTTCGTGCAGGTGTGATCGCTTCGTATATCAACACCTCCTACCGCACCGCCAAAAGCAACAATGCCTTTACCGCCACGCCCGTAATCCCTGCGGTATGCACCCAAAATCAGAAACCTGCTGTCTGCACACGTCTTTACGCCTATGATGAGGACTTCAATTTGGGCTATCAGACCATTTGTGCCAATTTGGGCGATGACATTCCCTATACCTCTGCGCTGAACTACTACAGCGCCGTTCCGTTCTCCGCCCCCGATGCTATTACCTCCTACGCCTATCCCACGGGAGTTCCTTTCCTGCTGCATTATCAGGCAAACGGCGGCACCTGGAGCGGAACCGGTCCTTCCTTCTATACCCGTGCACACGGTATCGGACTGCCCGATGAATCCATGATCAGCAAGAGTGGCTACGTCTTTGCCGGTTGGTTCGAGCAATCCGATTTCTCAGGTCAGCCCCTGGCTGTGATCAATCCCGGAACGACCGGGGATAAAACACTTTATGCAAAATGGGCTGCCCCTGTAAAGATCAGCACAACTGCAGAGTATATCGCCTTTGCCAATGCTGTCAATGCTGGAAACAGCTACAGCGATAAGTATGTATACCTTGCCGCAGACTTGGACTTCGGCGGTCAGACCATCCCCGCCATCGGAACGGAGTCTGCACCCTTCAGTGGCGTTTTTGACGGAAAAGGTTATCGTCTAAAGAATTTTGCCATTGCAGGAGACAATGCACAGGGTGTCGTGGGTTATCTGAAACACGGCAGTGTAAAATTCCTCATGTTGGAAGATGCAACCATTTCCGGAAAAACCAATACCGGCAGTGTGGTCGGCGTAAATGAAAAGGGCCTGATTTTGGGCTGTATGAGTTCCGCACAGGTCAATTCCACATGGACAACCTATGAATACAGCGTTATGAGCCAAAACGTCCGTGTCGGAGGCGATACCAGTCCCAACACCAAGGAAGAACGAATCCCCCGCATGGAAACCTTCCTAAAAAATTATCTCCCGGATATCATCGGCTTCCAGGAGGTGGACAGTGCATGGCAGACTGTCTTGGACGGTGTTCTGACCGGATATGAAAAACAGCTTGTCTATGGCAATACCACCGCACAGAACGAGGGCAGCCCCCTGTACTGGAAGAGCAGTAAGTTTACCGCTTTGGAAAAGGGCACCTTCTGGCTCAGCGAAACACCGGATGTGATGTCCTTGGGCTGGGGCGCAGGAAATCATCGCACCTGCAACTACGCTGTTCTGAAGGTCAAGAGCAACGGTATGATCGTCATTGCTGCCAACACCCACCTTGATCATAAGGTTGAGTTGGCACGTACCAAGGGTATGGAGTTAATCAAGGAACGCATGACCGCTTTGAAGGCTAAGTATGAAGCGCTGGGATACAAGGAGATCTGCTTCCATATCAGCGGCGACTTTAATGCAAAGCCCAACGCCACGGTCATTCAGGAGGTCAGTACCTATTGGACCGAGGCTCGTTATGCCGCAGTTTCCCTGGGTACGCCTGTGAATCAAAACACCTTCAGCGCCTATAACGCAAGCCCCAGCAGCATCATTGACTATATATTCGTCAGCAACAATACAGATGTGACTACCTACAAGGTCTTACTGGATAAAATTGACTCAAATGCAATTTCTGACCACTACGGTCTTTACAGCACCATCCGCATCGGCGGTAACTCCCACGGAGGCATTGCCGGAGAGAATAACGGTGTGATCGTGAGCTGTTCTTATACGGGAGCCATTTCCTCCGGCGGCGGCTCTGCCGGCATTGCAGCAGAAAATAACGGTCATATCCTCAGCTCCTACAGCCAATACACCGCCACGGCTACGGGCGTGTTTGCCAACGCCATCACGACCAAGTATAGCTGCGGAAAAGTAAATTACTGCTTCTATCCCACCAATGCCGGACTTTCCGGTGCTGGCGCTACCGTATCGAGCCTGAAAGCAACGGACCTCCCCGGCAAGATGAACCGTTTGCTCAGCCTGTGGGGGCGTGATGATGCCGTGAATGACGGCATGCCGTTCATCTGTTTGAAGCACGCATTTGCTTATGTAGACAGCTCAGACGGTACCCACAAGGGAACCTGCGCTTACTGCGGTACTTCCATCACCGAAGATCATCAGGTCGTTACCGATGAAGCGGTTTCTCCGAGTTGTACGGAAAGCGGAAAGACCGAAGGCAGTCACTGCGCTTTGTGCGGTCTGATCCTCGTTGCACAGCAACCCATTGCCGCAACGGGTCACAGCTACGATGCAGGCGTTATCACACAAGCGCCAACCTTGTCCGCTGAGGGTATCAAAACCTTCACCTGCACAAACGGCTGTGGTTCGAGCTACACGCAAAAAATCGACAAATTATCCAATTATCTGTTCTTCGGCTTTGAAAATACCGCCGAGGATCAGGAACGCTACACAAACGTCGTCTATGGCGAAAGAAATTTCGACCTCGTTGATCAATGGTGGGTCAATTCCAAATACACAACCAACCTGACAATCGGCGATGGCTGCCTCAGCTTTGCCTCGACCAATGTCGCAGGCCGCACCAACCACTATGCCCACAGCGGCAAATCCACTGCCGATATGCCTTTGAACTATACCCCTGCAAGCAGCGACATGTGCCAGGTACGAGTGCAAATCAACAATGCTGTCTGCTCGAATTCCAACGGCAAAGCCGCATTCCATCTGTACTACGGTGTCGGCACGAATGACATGTACGGCTACGCACAGGCAGAATTTAACCTTGCACAATATGTTGATAAAGGATTCTTTGTTCTGACCTTCCCCTTGAATTGCACAGCCTCGGAGATCAATAGCCTTCGTCCGCAATTTGCAAGAATCCTGTCCACCGATGGCAAGAGTGCCGATTTCTCCATTGACTACATCTACATCGGACCAAGAGGTCAACTGCCAACCGCCTTACATGTGGTCAATTTTGTCGGTGCAGACGGCAAGGTTCTGCAAACATCAGACGTCCTGCATGGCGAAACCGCATCCTTCACAGGCACAACACCGACCAAGGCTTCCGATGGAAATTACCATTATACCTTCGCCGGTTGGGATAAGACCTTGAGCAACATTACCGCCGATATGGTAGAGATCGGAA
>SVKY01000062.1 GCA_015068235.1 Oscillospiraceae bacterium | reverse complement strand
ATTTAGAAATCATTTTATTGCAGGATGAATATCCTGCACCGCCTGTGGCGGCAAGAAAAGTATTGTACAACATTCTTGGCGTCTACGACGCCGTCCGCTCGCAGAGCGGGCAATAAAACGATTCAATCGTTTTATTAAGAATTAGTATAAAAACGCCACCGATCACGGGTGACGTTTTTTATAATTGATGACTATTTTGACAGGCACACGATGCTTTCAATATGAGAGCATCTCGGAAAAAGATCAACGGCTTCGGCGTGGGTCAGGTTGTAGCCCTTTTCGCACAGAAGCTTGACATCTCTTGCCAGCGTTGCCGGATCGCAGGAGACATAGACAACTTTTTTCGGAGACATTTCTGCAATTGCTTCGATCACGTCGGCGGAAATCCCTTTTCTGGGCGGATCAACGACGATCACATCAGGCTTCGTGTTTTCTTTTGCAAGCTGTTTTGCGGCTTGACCTGCATCTGCGCAGAAAAAGCGTGCATTTTCAATGCCGTTGCGTTTAGCGTTTTCTTTTGCATTTTCAATTGCTGCATCGATGACTTCGACACCTATGACATTTTTTGCTTTTTTTGCCAGACATAGTGTGATCGTTCCTGTGCCGCAATACAGGTCTAAAACGGTTTCATTTCCGTTTAACTGCGCCGCTTCCATGGCTTTTTCATACAAAATCTCTGCTTGATCCCGGTTGACTTGATAGAAAGACCGTGGGGAAATGCGAAAACGTAAGCCACACAAAATATCCTCGATCGAATCTTCGCCCCAAATGGTTTTAGTGACCTCGCCCAAAACGGCATTACCCTTGCGCATGTTTTGGTTGATTGCAATGCACGTCATGCCTTTTAGTTTCGTCAGCTCTGCAATGAGGCGCTTTTTTTGCGGAATATCTTCTCCGTTGATGACCAAGCAGACCATGATCTGACCGGTTTTCGCCGCAGTGCGCACAAAAATATGACGCAAAAGTCCTGTGTGGCTCTGCTCGTCGTAGGGCTTTACCTTTGCCTGCTTCGCCCAGGATAAAACGGCAGCTTTCGCCTGATCTGTGATCTCAGGCAGGATCAGGCAACGATCGATCTCGATCACATCGTGAGTTCCTTTCTTGAAAAATCCTGCCCTTCCATCGGTACTGACCGGATATTGCGCCTTGTTGCGATAGTTTTTGCAGATTTTTGCGCCTGTGATATTGATGTTTTGTAAAGCTTGACCGCCCAGACGATTCAGCGCATCTAAGACACGCTGCCGTTTGATCTCGCACTCGGCTTCATATGTCAGATGCCAAAAATCGCAACCGCCGCAGAGCTTCGCATACGGACACTCACGGTTGACTCTTTGCTCGGAACGGGTTATAATGTTGATGATCTTACCGTGTGCAGCATTTTTCCCGACATGGACGATGCGCAGATCGTAAACCTCCTCTGGTGCGGCATTCGGCACAAAAACGGCGCAACCCTCGACTCGGCAAACACCCAAGCCTTCACTTGTGAAGCCTGTGACCTGCGCACGGTAGATTTCATTTTTCTTCAGCATAATTTTACCTCTGTTTCACGTGAAACATTTTCTTTTATTATATCATAGAAAAAACGATTCGTAAATGGAAAATTGGTGATTTGATGTTTAGCTACGAAAATTGTACGCTTTGCCCAAGAAAATGCGGCGTAAACCGCACGAAAGGGGAATTGGGATTTTGTAAAATGCCTGCAAAACCAATTTTGGGAAAAGCAATGCTGCATTTTGGAGAAGAGCCTGTGATCAGCGGCAAAAATGGTGCCGGTACAGTCTTTTTCAGCGGCTGTACGCTGCAATGCAAGTTCTGTCAAAATTTCGATATTTCAAGTGGCGGTTTTGGAAAAAGTACGGAAAAATTACGAAGTATCTTTGAAACTTTAGTCAATAGCGGTGCGGAATGCTTGGATTTGGTCACGCCGACGCAGTTTTTGCCTGATATCGTACAGGCGCTGACACCAAAGCTGCCGATCCCTGTCGTCTACAATTGCGGCGGCTTCGAGCGAGTGGAAACGATCCGAAAGTTAGAAGGCTTGGTTGATGTCTACATGCCGGACCTAAAATATGCCGACGATACGCTTGCAAAACAATTTTCGAATGCGTCATACTATTTTGAAACTGCATGCAACGCCATTTTGGAAATGTACCGCCAAACCGGACCTTATGTGATCGAAAACGGTCGAATGAAACGCGGCGTTCTGATTCGGCATTTGGTTTTGCCGAATTGCCTGGAAAATTCGTTGCGTGTAATTGAATGGGTTGCAGAAACATTTCCAAAAAACAGCGTACTGTTTTCACTTATGAGCCAATATGTGCCGATGAATGGGATATCGGCGCCCTTAAACCGAACTTTGACACAGAAGGAATATGACGGTGCGGTGAGTTGGTTGGAATTCTGCGGCTTAGAGAACGGTTACACGCAGGAATATTCGTCCGCAACAACAAAATTGCTTCCAAAATTTGATTTAGAAGGTATTATTTGAAAACAAATGTTTGCATTTTCAAATCGTATGTGCTATAATTAAAATGTATAGGAGGTGCACTATGGGCAGAACAAGTGATAAGCGTGAAAAAATCATGGAATATCTGCGTGATTTTACGGCGCAGAACGGATATGCACCGTCGATCCGTGAGATCATGCAGGCAGTAGGTTTGCATTCGACCGCATCCGTACATTATCATTTGAAGGAACTGAACCAAAGTGGCGAGATCAGTATTGACGGTGGAAAAAATCGTGCAATATCCGTCTCGCAGGCAAAGGGCGTACCGATCATCGGTGTTGTCACCGCAGGTCAGCCGATCTTAGCGGTGGAAAATATTGAAGGCTATTTGCCGTGGGACGGTGATGGGGATTGCTTTGCACTGCGTGTGAGAGGCGATTCCATGATCGAGGCAGGCATTTTTGATGGGGACAAGGTTATTGTCAGACCGCAGCCAACAGCCGAACACGGTCAGATCGTCGTTGCACTTTTGGGCGAAGAGGCGACGGTAAAGCGTCTGCACCGAAAGGATGGGGAAATTTGGCTGATGCCTGAAAATCCGGCATATACACCGATTGACGGAAGTGAAGCACAGATTTTAGGCAGAGTTCGGGCTGTAATACGTGAATATTGATTTTAATGGAGGGAGAAACCCCTCCATTATTTTATTGTTTCACGTGAAACAATAAAATTTTTGAAAAATAGGGTTGCAAACGGCGTATGATTGTGCTATCATAATGTCGTTGATAATTTCGGGAAGGAGGCTGTATTTTGGCAAAAATTATCGCGATTGTAAATCAAAAGGGCGGCGTTGGAAAAACGACAACCGCTGTAAATATTACGGCAGCCCTTGCACTCAGCGGCGCAAAGGTGCTTCTGTGTGACTTCGATCCGCAGGCAAATGCAACGAGTGGCTTGGGCGTAGATAAGAAAATTGTTACCAACAGTGTTTATGATATGCTGATCAACGAGGCTTTGCCCGAAAAATGCGTGACACATACCGAATATGGCGATGTCATTCCCTCGTGTTCGGCGCTCGCCGGTGCGACAGTTGAGTTGATATCTCTGGAAAAGCGTGAATATCGTTTGCAGAAACAGTTGGATTATCTGCGCAGTGCATATGATTATATTTTGATCGACTGCCCACCGTCTTTGGAGCTTTTGACGCTCAATGCTTTGTGTGCTTCAGACAGCATTTTGATCCCTGTGCAGTGTGAATATTATGCACTTGAGGGCTTGTCCGATCTGATGTCAACCATGCGTGCGGTAAAACGGACGCTGAATCCCAGACTTGAAATTTTCGGTGTTTTGTTGACAATGTTCGACGGAAGAACCAATTTTTCAAATCAGGTAGCGCAGGAGGTACGCCGTCATTTCCCGGGAAAAACGTTTAAGTCGGTCATTCCGAGAAATGTACGAATTGCCGAGGCTCCGAGCTACGGTGTTCCTGTGTTTGCTTATGACAGAACCTCGAAGGGTGCGTTGGCATATATGGCAGTAGCCGAGGAAATTTTAAGGAAATGAGAAGAAGTTTATGGCGATAAAACAACGTGGCTTAGGGCGTGGTCTTGGCGCACTGATCGAGGATTTTTCAACATCTGCGCAAAAGGATACGGTAACGCTTCTGCCCTTGCAGAAGGTCGAGCCGAACCCCAACCAGCCCCGAAAGCTTTTTGATGAAGAGCAGCTTCAGGCGCTCGCTGATTCCATTGCAGAGCATGGACTTTTGCAGCCATTGGCGGTGCGCAGCATCGGAGATGGTTATTATCAGATCATCGCCGGTGAGCGCCGTTGGAGAGCTGCAAGAATGGCAGGACTTTCCGAGGTGCCTGTGATGCTTGTCGAGGCAGATGACAAGAACGTGATGGAGCTTGCGCTGGTGGAAAATTTGCAGCGTCAAGACCTCAACCCGATGGAAGAAGCCGAGGGTTACCGTGTTTTGATGGAGGATTTCGGCTTGACGCAGGAGCAGGCGGCAATCCGTGTGGGAAAATCACGTCCTGCTGTGGCAAATGCCCTGCGGCTTTTGGCACTTCCGAGTGAGGTGCAGAGCTATGTGGTTGATGGAACGCTTTCGGCAGGACATGCCCGTGCGGTGCTTTCTCTCCCGAATGAGCGCTTGCAGAAGGCAGCAGCGCAGAAGATCATAGCATTGCGTCTTTCAGTCAGACAGGCTGAGGCAATGTGTAAGCGTATGGCGCAGGAGAATGAGAAGAAGGAAAAAACGGTTCCTTTGAGCGTGGATTATGTCGGAGAATGCGAGAAGCTTTTGACCAAGCAGCTTGGCAGAAAGGTAAAGATCGTCAATGGCAAGCGCAAGGGACGTTTTGAGCTGGAGTTCTACGGTCAGGACGATCTGCAACGGGTTTATGAAGCACTTTGTGCATTGCAAATCTCGGAGGCTGTCCATGAGTGAGAAGGATCAGGCGCTGACGCCGAAGAAAAAACGCGCGGTCGTATTATATTTAATGATCATTTTTGTTGCGGCATTTTTGCTGGTACTGGTATCGATGTTTGTGCGGATGCGCACGATGCAGGAGGATTTTGACACGGCAAACGGCGAAGCAGCTTCAAGTTATGCCGAGCAGGAATCGGAGATCGCAGAGAGCATTGCGGCACAAAATGCCGAGTATCAAAAAGAGCTGACAGCGACGGAGCGCAAGCTTTATGCCGCAGAGCTGTTGGTTTTGGCGCAGAAGGCACATTATGAAGGAAACAAGCGGAATTTCCAGGGCTACATGGCAACGCTCGAGGGCTATGCCGATGATTTGAGCGCTGAGTCGTTGGAGATTTACGAGGAATTAGTGAAAGCACTGAGAGGTTAAAAACATGATCGATATTAAACGAATTAAAGAAGATCCCAATGGAGTTAAGGCAGGCTTCCGAGCGAAGGAAGTTGACTGTGATGCGCAGGTTGACCGAATTTTGGAGTTGGATGCGAAGCGCCGTGCGCTGATTTTAGAAACCGAGACCAGCAAGGCTGAGCAGAACCGAGTTTCCAAAGAAATCCCGATGCGCAAGAAAAACGGCGAGGACGTAGCGCCGATCTTTAAGCGCATGGGCGAGTTAAAGGCGCAGATTGCCGAGAATGACAAGCTTTTGACCGAGGTTGAGGCGGAGTATCGCACGCTGATGCTGAGCCTGCCGAATTTGCCGGATCCGGACCTAACACCCGGCGGCAAGGAGAATAACGAACCTTTGCGCTATATCGGTGAGCCGCATGTGTTTGAATTTGAGCCGAAGCATCATGTTGATCTTTGCACCGATTTGGGTCTGATCGACTACGAGCGAGGCACAAAGCTGGCTGGCTCGGGCTTTTGGATCTACCGTGGTATGGGCGCACGCCTGGAGTGGGCGCTGCTGAATTATTTTATGGATTGTCACCTGCGTGATGGCTATGAGATGGTTATTCTGCCCCATATGTTAGAGTACCAGTGCGGCGAAACTGCAGGTCAGTTCCCGAAATTTGCCGATGAGGTCTATAAGATCGAGAATCCGACCGACGAGCGTATGCACTTTATGCTCCCGACGGCAGAAACCGCTTTGGCAAGCCTGCATCGCAACGAAATTCTCACCGAGGCAGAGCTTCCACATAAGATTTTTGCCTATACGCCTTGCTTCCGTCGTGAGGCAGGCAGCCACAGAGCCGACGAGCGTGGCATGGTCCGTGGTCATCAGTTCAACAAGATCGAGATGTTCCAGTATACTCTGCCTGAAAAGTCCGATGAAGCCTTCGATGAGCTCGTCGGCAAGGCTGAGGCATTGGTGCGTGATCTTGGCTTCCATTTCCGAACGGTGAAGCTTGCAGCAGGCGATTGCTCGGCATCTATGGCACGAACCTATGACATCGAAATCCAAATCCCGTCCATGAACGGCTATAAAGAGGTATCCTCCGTATCCAATGCCCGTGATTATCAGGCGCGCAGAGGCAATATCCGCTTCCGCCGTGAGGCAACGGGTAAAACCGAATTTGTCCACACCCTCAACGGCTCCGGTTTGGCAACGAGCCGCATCTTCCCGGCGATGGTCGAGCAGAATCAGCGTGCCGACGGTAGTGTGGTTGTTCCCGAAGTTTTGCGCAAATACCTCGGTGGTCTCGAGGTTATTTCGCTGACGGATAAGTAAAAAGAAAGGAGTAGAACTATGGCAAAGAAAGGCATAATCAAGGAATTTAAGGAATTTGCAGTCAAGGGCAACATGTTTGACATGGCAATCGGCGTCATTATCGGCGGTGTATTCAAGGATCTGGTCACCTCCTTTACCGATAACGTCATTATGCCCATCGTTTCTGTGTTTACCGGAAGCATCGACTTCTCGAGCTGGAGAATTAAGCTGCCGAGCCTGTTTGGCGAGAAGGTGAACGAAGCCGGTGAAGTTGTTGAGAATTACTTGAATGTTGGCAATTTTATTTCCTCGGTGATCAGCTTTTTGATCCTTGCGTTTGTGATTTTCATGATGGTCAAGGGTATGAACAAACTTCGTGAGCTGGGCAAGAAGGAAGAGGAAGAAGCACCTGCTGAGCCTCCCAAGCCGAGCAATGAGGAAGTTCTCCTCACTGAGATCAGAGATCTTTTGAAGAAATAATAGAGCTAAAAAATTGCCGTAAAGCTTCAACGCTTTGCGGCAATTTTTTAGATAATGTGTACTGATACTAATTATCGATTAAACCTTTTAATCGATAATTAGTATTAGAAATCATTTTATTGCAGGAGGAATATCCTGCACCGCCTGTGCCGGCAAGAAAAGTATTGTACAACAATCTTAGCGTCTACGACGCCGTCCGCTCGCAGAGCGGGCAATAAAACGATTCAATCGTTTTATTAAGAATTAGTATAAATCGGAATTTGAAAAACCGGATGCAGCCGGAATGCAAAAAGAAAAGCATTTTGTAATGCCCTGTCACAATCGATCGATATGTGAATCATGCACAATAAATGTCGAAATTTGTCGAAAGGAATTTGGGTACAATGCCATAAAATTCCTTGCAAAAGCCCGAATGGTGTGATAAATTAAAGCTACCGTTCAGGAATTTTAGTTTTTAAGGAGGAGGAATGTAATAGATGGAAAAAATGTATCGAGTCTTGCTTGTAAACAGCACTGAGGAATTTTCTGAAAGCCTTGCTGGGACGCTCAAAAAGTCAGACCGCTATGCCGTCGTCGGAACGGCGAACGACGGAATCCGTGCCATCGAGCTGCTTCGGGAGGTGAAGCCGGAGCTGATCGTTGTGGACATGATGCTCCCGAAGGCAGACGGAATCGCCGTTTTGAAGGCGGCAAGTACGTTGGAGAAAAAGCCCTTGCAGCTTGTTTTGGCGGACTTTATGAACGAATTTGTGAGCAATGCATTGACGCAGCAGGGGGTGCAGTATGTTTTGCTCAAGCCGTGCAGCACAAAGGCTGTTTTGGAGCGGCTTGACGAAATGCGAGCAACGCTCACGCAAAACAGCCGTATCCGACGTGGCGGAGAGATCAACATTGAGGCGATGGTGACCTCGATGATCCATGAGATCGGCGTACCTGCACATATCAAGGGGTATCAGTATCTTAGAGAGGCGATTATCCTTGCGGTGAAGGATATGGAAGTGATCAATGCGATCACGAAGGTGCTTTATCCGCAGGTGGCAAAGACATTTGCGACTACGCCGAGCCGGGTGGAGCGAGCGATCCGACATGCGATCGAGGTTGCATGGGACAGAGGTGATTTGGAAACATTGCAGCGATTTTTTGGCTACACGGTGTCAAACAGCAAGGGCAAGCCGACCAATTCGGAGTTTATTGCTCTGATTGCAGATAAGCTGCAGCTCCAGATCAAGAGCATGGAACCGATGGCGATGTAAAAGAGAGTAAAAAGGGAGAAATGCGTGGCAATAAAAATCACGCATTCCTCCCTTGTCAAATTTCGATTGATCGGTGAGATTCTCGTTTTCCATTGTAGGGGAGGGTCATGAACCTCCCCTACAGTGGTTGATACATTCTGTTCGACAAATCGAAATTTGGGAGTGACGCAAAAATTTCCCTCACCGTGTGTGGTGAGGGAAATTTTTATTCATCAAAGGAACTTTTTGACCGAATCGGGCACATTGGCAGGATCCTCGGAGACGATGACGGTGAAGCTCACCTTGTTATCCTCGCCGAACTTTTCGCACCAAAGCACGAAATCCTCAACCTCTGCGACCGTGGCATTGTCGAGCAGCTTATAAAAGCTGTCGATAAAAATATGTGTAATATCAAAATTGCTTGCGTGAAGTCCGCTGATAAAGCCCTTCAAAAACGGCATGGAGCCGGGCATCTTGTAATCCTGATACTCGATCAGGCGGACACGACGATCTATGTCATAACGCAGCTTGGTGCCGTTTTCGATGCAAATCAGGCTGCCGTATTCGTTTTTCACTGCTTCATTGATGTCTGCGATGAGCTGCTTGGTCTTGCCTGCGCCCTTCAGACCCATGATTAACTTGACCATATGAAATTCCTCCTTTGTATTGCTGATATTATTGTAACATTTCTTCGGCTGAAAAGCAAGCGTTTTTATTTATAGCCGGGCTTGCCTAAGAGCTGGAACATATTGCGCTTGTAGAATTCGACACCGGGCTGATTGAAGGGATTGACGCCCAGCATGTAAGCCGAAATGCCGCACGAGAGCTCAAAGAAATAGAACAGTTCACCGAGGGTATCGGCATCGATCTCGTCAGCCTGCAAAACCATGACGGGAACGCCGCCGTCCACATGGGCGTTGAGGGTGCCCAAAAATGCCTGTTCTTCCACGAAATCCAGGGTCTTGCCCTCTAAGTAGTTCAAGCCGTCAAGATTTTTCCAATCGACCTCAATGGTGGTCTTTTTGCGGGGCGGCGTGAAGCGGACAACGGTCTCAAAGAGGTTGCGCTCACCCTGCTGGATCATCTGACCCAAGGAGTGCAGATCGGCGGTAAATTCAGCCGTTGCGGGGAAAATGCCCTTACCGTCCTTACCCTCACTCTCGCCGAAGAGCTGTTGCCACCAACCTGCAAAATAGCGGAAGCTCGGTTCATAGCAGCAAAGCATTTCTATGTATTTACCCTTGCGATACAGCAGGTTGCGGATCGCTGCATACTGCCAAGCGGGATTCTCGAACGAACGGATGTCCAATTCCTTTCTCGCACGGGCGGCACCGAGCATTACGTCGGAAGGATTGATGCCTGCAACAGCCATCGGAAGCAGACCGACAGCCGTCAAAACGCTGTAGCGACCGCCGACATTGGGCGGAATGATGAAGGATTCGTAGCCCTCATCGGTTGCCATCTTGCGAAGGGCACCATTGGCAGGGTCGGTAGTAACATAAATGCGGCTCTTTGCCTTTTCTACGCCGTATTTGCGTTCAAGCATCCAGCGCAGCGCACGGGTTGCAATGGCAGGCTCGGTGGTTGTGCCGGACTTGGAAATAATGTTGATGGAAAAATCCTTGCCCTCGAGCAAAGAACAAAGCTCATGCCAAGCTCTCGTGGAGAGATTGTTGCCGGCAAAAAATACCTGCGGATCCTTGCCCTTTAGGTTGTGGTTCTGTCCTTTGACCAGCTCGATTGCCGCACGGGGTCCCAAATACGAGCCGCCGATACCGACGACGACGAACACATCGGAATCCGAACGGATTTTTTCTGCCGCACGACGGATTCTGCGCAGCTCATCTGTCTCCTCGAATGTCGGCAGGTTCAGCCAGCCGAGGAAGTCATTGCCGGGACCCTTACCGTCAACAAGGAGCTTATGGGCGTCAAAAACCTCTTTTTCGGAGGATAACAGGTCAGGAAGGGAGATCTCTCCCCAGACATTGGAAATATCAACTTTGATCATGAAACGTCGACTCCTTTACTATAAAATTTCTCTACTTATATCATACATCAAAAATTTCAAAAAGACAACTATTAGAGAAAAAAAGTTTTGGGGTAGAAATATCCGCAAAAATTTTGTATAATGGCATGGAAATATCAAATTCCGATTTATCGAACAGTTTGAGTTATCGCAAAACGACCTGTAACAGCTTACGACCACGCGAAGCGTGCCGGGAGGGGTACGCAGGGGAGGGCGGCTGTGCGCCGAGAAATAGCTTATGAAACAGCAAGAGAAACGATAGGCG
>SVKY01000006.1 GCA_015068235.1 Oscillospiraceae bacterium | reverse complement strand
TTTCTAAAAATAACGAAACATTTTACTGCAGGCGCGTCAAGGATGCACCCCAAGAGTACTTCTTCGCTTCGCTCAGGGCGCCGCACGCTACGGCGTGATACTAAACTCCCCGACAAATCGGAATTTGGGGCATGATTACAAATAATTGTTTTTCATAACAACTTCATAACATCTTCGGTGTATCATCAAGCTATCAACAACAAAGAAAGGATTGATCTTATGAAAAGAAAGCTCTTGAGTTTGGTGCTTGCGATGTTGATGTTAATGAGCATCTTGCCGATACAGGCATTTGCCGAAGAGGGCGAAACCATCGCCTATGCCGTCGAGGGCGGTAACATCTACTTCGACAAAGCAACCGGTGCGATCACCGATGCGGACGAGACCGTAACGTCTGCAAACATCCCTGCCGAAATCGACGGCGTTGCCGTCACGGAAATCGGCAAAAGAGCATTTTACGAGCAAGGCAATTTGGAAAGTGTCAGCATTCCAAACAGTGTGACTTACATTGCAGAGCGTGCGTTTTCATACTGCAATAGTTTGACAGAGCTGACGATCCCAGGCAGTGTAACGGAAATTGATTACAATGCGTTTTATTATTGCAGTAAGCTTGCAAGTTTAACACTTGCACAAGGCGTAAGTTCGATTGGTTCGTATGCCTTCGCTTACTGCTTGGCATTGACAGAGGTCAATCTGCCGGGCAGCGTGAACACTCTTGGAGAAAGTGTCTTCATGGGTTGTGAAAATATCCGTGCATTTCAGGTTGACGAAGCAAATGAGCACTTCAGCGCCGACAGCCTTGGCGTGCTGTATGACAAGGAAAAAACAACCCTGATCCGATGTCCGCAGGCATATTCCGGCAATTACGACATTGCGGAAGGTGTAAAAATGATTGCATACGGAGCGTTTGAGAACTGCGCAAATTTAACAGGTGTGACGTTTCCCGAGAGCCTTAAAATGATTTGTGATTCATTTGATTATTGCAGCGCATTGGAAACCGTATTCATTCCTGCCGGCGTAGAGTATATTGTGTCCGGCGCATTTTGCTACTGTAATACTCTTGATGGTATTTGGATCGATGAAGCAAACGAATACTACAGCTCGGATGAATTTGGAGTTTTCTTCAACAAGGACCAGAGCATACTGTATCGTTGCTGCAGAACTTATGCCGGAGAATATGTGATCCCTGAAAGCGTTGTGGAAATTGCAGCTAATGCGTTTACCGGTTGCAGCGAACTGACAGCGGTTACCATACCCGATGGCGTAAAAAATATCTCTTTATTTGCATTCTATAATTGTACGGGATTGACCGAGGTGCAGATTCCGCAAAGCGTGAAGATGATTCAAGACTCAGCATTTTTTGCTTGCGATAATTTGGCAAGGGTGTCGATTCCGGATGTTGCAATGAGCATTGGGCAGGGAGCTTTTTTGAGCACAGCACTCATGCAGGAGGAATCCAATTGGGAAAACGGTGTCTTATATATCGACAATCATCTTATCGTTGCAAAGACTTCCTTGGAAGGAACTTATGAAGTTCGAGAGGGAACCGTTACGATTGCAGATGTGGCATTCTATGGCTGCAGCAATATGACAGATGTAACGATCCCAGAGGGCGTTATGCAAATTGGTTTGAACGCCTTCAAGGATTCGGGATACTATAACGATGAAGCAAAGTGGTCCGACAATGTGCTTTACAACGGCAATTATCTACTGAAAGCGAAGGAATCCATTGACGGAGCGTATGAAATTCGCTCAAATACAATATTGATTGCAGACTTTGCATTTAGTGGTTGCACGCAGTTAACAAGCGTTTCGATCCCTGAAAGCGTAAAGAGAATCGGTGAATTTGCATTTAGAGACTGTGACAATCTGCAAAGTGTGACGATTCCTCAAAGTGTGACGGAGATTTCCAAAGGAACGTTTTATTCCTGCAATGCGCTGTTGAGTGTGACAATTCCCGATACGGTGAGAAGCATTGAAGATAGTGCATTTGAATTTTGCAATGATCTGAGCAATGTCTACTACGGCGGTCTAAAGACGCAATGGGATGCGATTCAGATCGGTGCAGAGAACGGATATCTGACCAATGCGGTGATCCATTTTTCAGACGGCACAACCAGCTTAGATTTCGTAAACGAACCGAGTGAAGAACCTTCCGAGCCGAGCGAAGAGCCTTCCGAGCCGAGCGAAGAGCCTTCCGAGCCGAGCGAAGAGCCTTCCGAGCCGAGTGAAGAACCCTCTGCACCAAGCGAAGAACCCTCTGCACCGAGCGAAGAACCTTCCGAGCCGAGCGAAGAACCTTCCGAGCCGAGTGAAGCGCCATCTGAGCCGTCTGAACCGACAGACAAGCCCGATGCACCCGAAATTCCGAAGGAAAATCCGTTCACGGATGTCAAGGAAAGTGACTATTTTGCAACCCCCGTTTTGTGGGCGGTTGGCAAGAACATCACCAACGGTATGAGTGCGACAAGTTTTGCTCCGAACGCAAACTGCACTCGCGGTCAAATCGTGACCTTCTTGTGGAGAGCTTGCGGAAGTCCCGAACCGACCAAGAAGGATAATCCCTTCACGGATGTCAAGGCAGATGCTTATTACTACAAGGCTGTCCTTTGGGCAGTGGAAAAGGGCATCACGACAGGCTTAAGTGCCACGACTTTTGGACCGAATGCAACATGCACCCGTGGTCAGGTTGCAACCTTCCTGTGGCGCTCTCAGGGAGAGCCTGCGCCCAAGAGCACGAATAATCCGTTCTCTGACGTTAAGACAAACGACTATTATTTCAAGGCTGTCCTTTGGGCGGTGGAAAATGATGTCACACAGGGCATGGGCGGTGGTAAGTTTGCTCCGAATGCAAGCTGCACTCGTGGTCAAATTGTGACCTTCTTGTACAGAGCAATTGCATAAACAATAAAATAGCTGTGATTTTCAAATTCCGATTTATCGAGCTGTTGGCTGCGTTTTGACACCGTAGGGGCGCACGACTCTGTGCGCCCGTGCAGGCACTTCGTGTGGGCGGACAGAGTCGTCCGCCCCTACAATTTGAAAAACAAAACTCACCGATAAATCGGAATTTTTTGCAATCTCCGGATTTATTTTACGTCAATAGGGGTGAAGGGAGTGCTTGCCGATGAAAAAGTAAGGTCGCCTTGGTGGCAATTCTGCTTCCAACACTTGACAATAAGCTAAAGAACTGGTATATTCGAATCATGGGGTGCAATTAAAATTACATCTTAATCAAAAAATGAAGGAGAGAATCTCGATGAAGAAAAAAGTCATTGCGATTTTGTTGACGTTTGCATTGCTGATCGGCATAGTTCCCATCGGCACAGCGACGAGCGATGCCAATCGGTCAACGCAGGTAGAATATGCCGTTGAGGGCGGTAATATCTACTTCGACAAAGAGACTGGAACGATCACGGATTGTGATGAATCTGTCACCTCAGCTGATATTCCTGCGAAAATTGACGGTGTTCAGGTTGAGAACATCGGCGTAAGTGCTTTTAGCGCCTGCTACTACTTGCAGAGCATCACCCTTCCTGAGGGACTGTTGTCCATTGGAGATTACGCTTTCTGCGATACTCCCTTGGAAAGCATCGCACTCCCCGATGGACTTTTGACCATTGGTGACGAGGTGTTTTCGTTTTCTTACTTGCAGAGTATAACGATCCCTGCATCTGTAACAAGCATTGGTGATGCGGTGTTCCGTGATTGTTATGAAATGACGGGCATTTGGGTCGATGAAGCAAACGAATATTATACCTCCGACGAATCCGGCGTTCTTTACAATGAGGAAAAGACAGAATTGCTCTGCGCTCCGGATCTGCTCAGCGGAGATTACACCGTTGCAGCCGGTGTGACCGATATTGCAGATTTCGCCTTTGGCGATTGTACTTATTTGAAAAGCTTAACGCTCCCTGACGGTCTGCAGACCATTGGCGATTGCGCAATTGCGTGGTGCTATGAACTTTTGGACATTACGCTTCCCGAAAGCCTTGAAAGCATCGGCAGCAGTGCATTTTCGAGCAGTGATTCTTTGAACCATGTGCTCTATGGCGGAACTGAGGAGCAGTGGAACGAGATCGAAAAAGAATATGCAGAACTCATCTCTGAACCCATCCACTATGAAGCAAGCGGCGAAGAGGTCTACTGGCTTGACACAGAAGATGGTCAGGCTCGTTACTGCGAGCTTTGCGATCTTTTCCTGACGACGCCGGACTATGGTGACGATGAATATGGTGAGATCGTTGAATATCCTGTCGAAGGCGGCAATCTTTACTTCGATAAAGGCAGCGGTACGATCACCGGCTGTGATTCTACCATAACGAGTGCAGAGATTCCGTTAGAGATCGACGGCGTTGCGGTCGTGTGCATCGGCGAATATGCGTTCTATGAGTGCAGCGAGCTGAAGAATGTGACAATTCCCGACAGCGTCACGGAGATCTACTATATGGCATTTGGAAACTGCTCAGCGCTTGAGAGCATCACGTTGGGCAACGGCTTGACTTATCTTGGAAACTGTGTGTTTGAATCCTGCACCGCCTTGACGGAAGTGACACTTCCTGAGAGCCTGGAGTACATTGCCTATGGTGCATTCTATCACTGCGAAGGTCTGACGAGCATTTCTATCCCCGCAAACGTGGCAGGAATCGAGACCTCGGCATTCGCATATTGCACCTCCTTGCGTGGTATTTGGGTCGATGAAGCGAACGAATACTACATCTCCGATGAATTCGGCGTGCTGTTTGACAAGGAAATGACGAACTTGATTCAGATGCCCTGTGCATACTCCGGCGAATATGTCATTCCCGATGGCGTAAGTGTGATTTGCGAAAGCGCATTTGCAGGCGCTTGTCTGACAAGTGTTGCGTTCCCGAGCAGCATGAGAGAGATCGAATATTACGCATTTTACGAGTGCGCAGCATTGGAAGAAGTAGCGTTCAATGATGGCCTGGAGTGGATCGGCGAGGATGCTTTTGACAGCTGCTACAGCTTGAGAAGTGCGATCATTCCCGACAGCGTTTATTACCTGGGCTCCTACGCATTTTATGCTTGCGCCGATCTGACTCAGGTCGTGATCGGCGACGGCGTGTCGATCATTGACGCTTACACATTTGCATATAGCTCCTCTTTGAAAAATGTGACGTTTGGAAGCAATGTTTCAAATATTTTTGACGGCGTATTTTGTAGCTGCGAAGGCTTGGAAACGATTACGATCCCCGAGGGTGTGACAGAAATCGGCATGGACGCTTTCAATGGCTGTACTTCCTTGGAAAGCATTACCCTGCCTGAGAGTGTAACGAGCATTGGCATGGATGCTTTTGCTTGGACAGCTTACTATGATAATGAGAGCAACTGGGACAACGATGTTTTGTACATTGGCAAGCATCTGATCAAGGCAAGAGAAAATGTCGCTTCCGATATGACGATCCGTGAGGATACGATTACGATTGCAGACTATGCATGCAACGGCTGCTATAATCTGACAAGCGTTGTGATCCCCGACAGCGTGAAAACCATCGGCATGTACGCCTTCTCCGGCTGCGGCGCTGTGGAAGAAGTAAAGCTTGGCAAAAACGTGGAAAACATTTATGGCGATGCCTTTAATTCTTGCCCGAATTTGGCAAGCTTCTACGTTGACCCCGAAAATACGGACTATTATCATGATGAAAGCGGCGCTCTGCTCAGTGCAGCCAGAGGCTCGCTGATCCAAATCCCGTCTACCTACGAAGGCTCCTATACCGTTGGTAAGGAGATCAATTATATTCTCTACAGCGCAATTCAAGATTGCTCTGCTTTGCAGCAGCTTGTCATTTTGAATCCGGGCTGCGAGCTGTATGATTTGGAGATAAACTATCCCGTCACGCTGCACGGCGTTGAAGGCTCTACCGCACAGTGGATGGGCGATTATTACTACGCAGCATTTACGCTCCACAGCAATGACGGCGAGTGCGAATACTGTGACGAAGAATTCTTCGGTCAGAGCGGCAAGTGTGGCGAGAACCTGACTTGGAGCTTCAACGGCGCCACGGGCGAGCTCAAGATCGAAGGCGAAGGAGCAATGTATTCCTTTAGCTGCGTAGCACCGTGGGACGCAGTAAAGAGTATGATCACGAGCGTTTCTCTGCCCGAGGGACTGACAAGCATTGGCGCGCTTGCATTCGAGAACTGCTATAACCTGCGTGAGATTACGATCCCTGATACGGTCACGGTCATTGAAGACAATGCCTTCTGGTGCTGCGAGAGCCTTGAAAAGGTCAACTTTGGCAGCGGCTTGACCACCATTGGCACACAGGCATTTGCAACCTGCTATGCGCTCAACGAGGCGATCCTGCCTGCATCGATCGAAAGCATCGGCGAATATGCGTTTGCCGAGTGTGGCTTGAATTGCGTGCTGATCCCGAATGCAGAATGCGAAATCTACGATGACATCTTGACGCTTTGCGATTGCGACTTTACTGTGATCTACGGCGTGGAAGGTTCTACGGCACAGAGCTATGCCGAAACGTATGGCTATACGTTCGACTTGATCGAAAACTACGAGCCTAATGAGGAACCGACCGAGCCGAGCGAAGAACCTTCCGAGGAACCGAGCGAGCCGAGTGAGGAACCGAGTGAAGATGCGGCAGATCCGAACGAAGAACCCTCCGAGCAACCGAGCGAAGAACCCTCCGAGGAACCGAGCGAAGAACCCTCCGAGGAACCGAGTGAAGAACCCTCCGAGGAACCGAGTGAAGAGCCTTCCGAGGAACCGAGCGAAGAACCCTCCGAGGAACCGAGTGAAGAGCCTTCCGAGGAACCGAGTGAAGAGCCTTCCGAGGAACCGAGCGAAGAACCCTCCGGGGAACCGAGCGAAGAACCCTCCGAGGAACCGAGCGAGGAACCGTCTGAGCCGAGTGAAGAACCCTCCGAGCCGTCTGAGCCCGAAATTCCGACAGAAAATCCGTTTACGGATGTGAAGGAAAGCGATTATTTTGCAACTCCCGTTTTGTGGGCGGTTGGCAAGAACATCACCAACGGCATGAGCGCAACGAGCTTTGCTCCGAATGAAAATTGCACTCGTGGTCAGATCGTGACCTTCCTGTGGCGTGCTTGCGGAAGTCCCGAACCGACCAAGACCGATAATCCTTTCACGGATGTCAAGGCAGATGCTTACTACTACAAGGCAGTCCTTTGGGCAGTAGAAAACGGCATCACAACAGGTTTGTCCGCAACGACCTTTGGACCGAATGCAACATGTACCCGTGGTCAGGTTGCAACCTTCCTGTGGAGAAGCCAAGGCGAGCCCGAACCCACAAGTACCAACAATCCGTTCTCTGATGTCAAGACAAGTGACTATTATTTCAAGGCTGTCCTGTGGGCAGTTGAGAATGAAGTCACGCAGGGTGTCGGTGGCGGCAAGTTTGCCCCGAACGACAGCTGCACAAGAGGTCAGATCGTGACCTTCCTGTACAGAGCAATTGCATAAATCATAAAAAAGCTGCTGCAAGGCAAAAACCTTGCAGCAGCTTTTTATTCTGCATGATTTTCAAATTCTGATTTATCGGTGAGTTTCGTATTTGCGCAAGTCAAAGCCTTCTCCTTGAGGAGAAGGTGCCCCGAAGGGGCGGATGAGGTGGAGAAGTTGCGAATGTGCCGAGAACTATCATAAAATCGCAACTTTTTCCTGCACACCTCATCAGTCAGCTGCGCTGACAGCTTCTTCTTCGCGCTAAGAGCCTCGCTTCGCTCGGTTGCGCTACGCATACCCTCTGCGGAGGGCATCCTCAAGGAGAAGCCTTAGCCTGTGCGAACTGAAAGATAAATCGGAATTTGGCAATGATACTATTTTATACGTTGAACAGGAAGTTGACGATATCGCCGTCCTTCATGACATATTCCTTGCCCTCACTGCGGAACAGACCCTTTGCCTTGGCATTTGCGATCGTGCCGCAAGCCTTCAGGTCCTCGAAGGCAACGGTTTCCGCACGGATGAAGCCTCTTTCAATATCGCTGTGGATCTTGCCTGCGGCTCTGGGAGCTTTGGTACCCTTGGTGATGGTCCAGGCACGAACCTCGTCCTCACCGCCGGTCAGGAAGGAGATATAGCCCAGAAGGTCATAGCTGGCATGGATCAAACGGTCTAGGCTCTTTTCCGTCAAGCCGAGCTCCTCCATGAACATTGCCGCATCTTCGTCATCCATTTCGGCAATTTCTTCTTCAAATTTGGCAGCAACGGGCAGCACGGCTGCGCCCTGCTCGGCGGCAAGTGCGGCAAGTGCCTTATAATTTTCGTTATTCTCATAATCGGCCATGTCGTCCTCGGCAAGATTTGCAACATAGATGACGGGCTTGACGCTGAGCAGACCGCCGTCTTGCAGGATATCCTTATCCTCTTCCGTAAATTCATAGGTGGAAGCAGGCTTGCCCTCCATCAAATGATCGAGAAGCGCCTGACACATTTCGGTCTCACGCTTTGCCTTTTTGTCACCGCTCTTGGCATTCTTGGTGGCTTTGTCAAGTCTGCGCTCAACAACCTCGATATCCGCAAGGATCAGCTCGACATTCAGATTGTCGGCATCACGAGCAGCATCGGCAGGCTCGGTGAAAATTTCGTCATTGTCAAAGCAGCGGACAATGTGCACCAACGCATCGACCAAACGGATCGTTTGCAGATAGGCGTTGCCACGACCGCCGCCCTTCTTGATGCCGACCACGTCAACAAAATCGATGGTGGCAGGGGTGGTCTTCTTGGGGTGATAATACTCCGTCAGCCAATCCAGACGGGAATCGGGAACCTTTGCCTGACCGATGTTGGGTTTGGCAGCGGCGTTGGAATAAGCACCGGTTTCGGCATGGGAACCGGTCAAAGCGTTAAACAAAGTGGACTTGCCGACATTCGGCAGACCGACGATACCTAATTTCATAATTTCAGACCTCTTTCGTTATACTCTTCTGCGGCTGTACAGCTTGGCAAGGCCGCCTTCACTGGTTTCACGGAATTTTTCGCTGATGTGGTGACCGGTTTCCTTCATGGTGCGCACGACCATATCGAAGCTGATATTTCTCGTGCCGCAAAGGAAGGAGGCAAGGTTGAACGCATCCATAGAGCGCTTGGCAGCAACGGCATTGCGTTCGATGCAGGGAATCTGCACCAGACCGCAGATCGGGTCGCACGTCAAACCGAGCTGATGCTCCATGGCGATCTCGGCGGCGTACTCCGTCTGATCGATGCTCAGATCAAACAATGTGCAAAGTGCGGCGGCAGCCATGCTGGTGGCTGTGCCGATCTCTGCCTGACAGCCACATTCTGCGCCGGAGATGGAAGCGTTTCGCTTGACCAAGGTGCCAATCAGACCTGCAACGGCAAGTGCTTGCAGGACTTTTTCATCAGATAAACCATGATGCTCCTGCATATACAGCAGAACCGCCGGCAGAACACCGCACGAGCCACATGTGGGTGCGGTGACGACTGTGCCGTTGTCAGCGTTTTCCTCGGCAACGGCATAAGCGTAGGAGCATACCAAACGTAATTCACGCACCTGCGGAATTTCATCCGCATGCTCTTGGGAGAAAATGTGCTTCGCTTTGCGATGTACGTTCAATCCGCCGGGCAGAACGCCCTCGGTGTGAAGACCCATGGAGACAGCGCGCTTCATCACGCGCCATATCTCCGACAGAAAATCCCAAATCTCGGGACCCTCGTTCAGCTCCACGTATTCGCTCAGGCTGATATAACGCCAAGCGCAGAACTGCTTGATCTCGGCAAACGAATTTTCCGGATAAATCTCCGTTGCTGCATCGGGTCTCTCACCTACGATCTCGATATCGCCGCCGCCAACGGACAAGACACGCATCATGCCGATCCCATTTTCGTCTTCGTCGAGGGCGAAAAAATCCATCGTATTCGGATGAGGAAGCTCTTCCTCGGAATATTCGCAGAAAAGAACCTCTGTGCGGCTTTTGCCCAAAATTTCGTAGAGCACACGGTCGGTGCCGTGTCCCTTGCCTGTCTTGGCAAGCGACTCATAAAGCTTGACACGATAAGCCCTCGCATCGGGGTAACGGCTCAAAAAAATCTGAGCGGCACGTTCGGGGCCCATGGTGTGCGAACTGGACGGACCCTTGCCGATCTTGTATACATCACGGATCGATTTCATATGTCGTACCTCTTTGTTTCTATGATCGGTACTATTATAACATCTTTATATGGAAATTACAATTCTTTGTTTCTACTTTTTCCGCAAAGCCTCCAATGAAAGCTCACCTGCTAACTTAAATAGTACGTCAGAAAGTACCTGTTCCAACGGAAGCTGTGCCTGCTGCGCAACCTGCATATAAAAAGCTGCGACCGTCGGGTCGAGCGAAATTGTCACACTCATCATACCGTGACCTCCTTTTCCTGCTTTATTGTATGTAAAAAAATGATATCTGCCACTGTACAGGGCTTGACATGTGTGGTAAAATAGTATGCGAAAGATTTTGCCGAAAGGGAGATACGATTATGGCGAAGGAAAAGAAAGTTGAACAGATCACAGATATGGAGGTTGACTTTGCCCAATGGTACACCGATGTGTGCAAGAAGGCAGAGCTGATCGACTATTCTTCCATCAAGGGCATGTTTATTTACCGCCCGTACGGCTATGCCATTTGGGAGAGCATTCAGCGCCAGCTCGACGCAAGATTTAAGGAAACGGGAGCGGAAAATGTCTATATGCCGATGCTGATCCCCGAATCTCTGTTGCAGAAGGAGAAGGATCATGTCGAGGGCTTTGCACCCGAGTGCGCATGGGTCACCTATGGCGGCAGTGAGAAGTTAGAGGAGCGCTACTGCATCCGTCCGACGTCGGAAACACTGTTTTGTGAGCATTTCCGCAATGTGATCCAGTCACATCGTGACCTGCCCAAGATGTACAATCAGTGGTGCAGCGTTCTGCGCTGGGAGAAGACGAGCCGTCCGTTCCTGCGCCACAGAGAATTTTTGTGGCAGGAGGGTCACACCATGCACGCAACTGCAGAAGAAGCGATGGCAGAGACGGAGCAGATGCTCAAGGTTTATGCGGACTTCTGCGAGAATGTTCTTGCAATGCCTGTGACCAAGGGCAAAAAGACCGATAAGGAAAAATTCAACGGCGCCGAGGCGACCTATACCATCGAGTGCATGATGCACGACCGTAAGGCGCTGCAGGCAGGCACGTCCCATTTCTTCGGTGACGGCTTTGCAAGAGCGTTTGATATCACCTTTGCCAACAAGGAAAATCAGAGAGCCTATCCGTTCCAGACCTCCTGGGGCGTTTCCACCCGTTTGATCGGCGGTATCATCATGACCCACGGCGATAACAACGGTCTCGTTCTTCCGCCGAAGGTTGCGCCGATCCAGGTCGTGGTCATCCCTGTTGCACAGCATAAGGAGGGCGTTTTGGAGGCTGCCCGTGCAGTTGCAGACCGTTTGAAGGCTTGCGGCATCCGTGTGAAGATCGACGAGAGCGAGCAGAGCCCCGGCTGGAAGTTTGCCGAGTACGAGATGAAGGGCGTTCCGCTGCGTTTGGAGCTTGGTCCGAAGGATATTGAGAAGAATCAGTGTGTCTTTGCACGCCGTGACAGTGGCGAAAAGAGCTTTGTTTCTCTGGATGATCTGGAAACAGTTGCTGCTGATCTACTCGAAAAGGTACATCAGGGGATGTTCGAGAAGGCGAAGAAGAACCTGACCGACCATACCTACGATGCCGAGACCTTGGAAGAAGCAAAGCGCCTGCAACAGGAGCATGGCGGCTTCATCCGCACGATGTGGTGCGGCGAAGAGGCTTGCGAGCTGAAGATGAAGGAAGAGGCAGGAATGTCCAGTCGTTGCATGCCGTTTGGTGAAAAATCCATCGGCAACAAGTGCGCCGTCTGCGGCAAGGAAGCCGACAAGGTCATCTATTGGGGCGTCGCTTATTAATGAAAAATTCAGCCCACGGGGAACGCTCCCCGTGGGTATTTCTTTTGCGTAACCAATTCCGATTTATCGAACAGAATGTATCAACCACTGTAGGGGAGGGTCATGACCCTCCCAGTGTGAAAACGATAATCTCACCGGCAAATCGGAATTTACCGGGCTGTTGGCTGCGTTTTCACACCGTAGGGTCGTTAAGCCCCCACGTTCAAACTGCCCGACAAATCAGGATTTTGGGAATGCTTTTGGGCGGTCGACGGAGAGCCTTTTCGGAATTTTGCGCAAAGAAAACCGCAGATCGGTGGCTAATCGATCTGCGGAGTTCGAAAAAAAGAAAAGAGGAGAAAATGAAAAAGAAATGTTATTGCTTACGGTTACATAATACCCTAAAATTGTTAAGATTATAACCAAAAAGAAATTAAGATTTTGTTAAGTTGTGAAAATAATGTGTACTGAACAACGCGAAAGCCCTTGCAAGCCAAGGCTTTCAGGGCTGTTTTGCGTTGTTCAAGTGCAAGGATTTTAGCGGTTTTACCGCAAAAACCTTGCACTTTTCGTCGGCGCATTGCGATACACCGACGAAAATACGCATTGTTTACATGCCTGAATTGCATAAAAAACGGTTAATAAAGTGCCGTTTTTATGCAATTTTGCGGCGTTGCAGCACGAACAAGTCGCAGTAGCGACTTGTTCAGCAGACATAAAATAGACAAAAATTTTCTTGCGCACATCCGCTTTTCGTAAATAATGCGGCAAGAAATCACGAACATCACAATCTCATCGTGCCCGGCAAATTCTGATTTGTCGAACAGAATGTATCAACCACTGTAGGGGAGGGTCATGACCCTCCCTTACAATGTAAAACGATAATCTCACCGACAAATCGGAAGTTGACGACATAGCTTTGGGGTCATGGACGGCAAAGCGTATCAAAAAATGTCGCAGGGCATAAAATGAGGTGAAAGGAGTGAGGAAGATGCAGCGCTACTGCTTTACGTTTCGCTCGATCACCTCTGCAATGCAGGCGCAGACCCTGCTCAAGCAGGCTGGCATTCCGGCGGCGTTGATGCGAACGCCCTCTGAGCTGCGCACGCATGGCTGCGGCTATTGTCTGAGTGTTGGCGAAAAAAGCTATTTTGCCTCCGAAAGCATTTTGATGCAGGGAGAAAAGCGGTATCAAAAGAGCTATCAGCGCACCGAACACGGGTCGTGGCAGGAGGTGGAGGCATGATCTATTTCGATGCGGCGGCGACCACCCTGCAAAAGCCGATGAGTGTGTATCCTTCGGTGCTCAAGGCAATGCAGACGAATGCGAGCGTTGCCCGGGGTGGTTATTTGGCGGCGCAATCGGCGGCACAGACGGTGTTTTCTTGCCGTCAAGCAGCCGCCGAGCTGTTTGATGCGCAGACGGAGCAGGTTGCCTTTACGATGAATGCGACCCATGGCTTAAATATTGCGATCGGAACGCTGGTAAACGAGGGCGATTTGGTCGTGGTCAGCGGCTTTGAGCATAATGCGGTCATGCGGCCGTTGTATGCAAAAAATGCCAAAATCCTTGTGGCAGGCGAGCACCTTTTTGATCCCGAAAACACGCTCGAAGCGTTCGATGCGGCGCTGAAAAAGCGTCCGGCGGCGGCAATTTGCACGCATTGCTCGAATGTTTTCGGCTATATTTTGCCGATTGAAAAAATTGCCGAGCTTTGCCAAAGCTATGGCGTGCCATTGATCATCGATGCTTCGCAATCGGCAGGAATTTTGCCATTGAGCTTGAAAAATACACGGGCGGATTTCATTGCCATGCCCGGGCACAAGAGCCTTTACGGACCGCAGGGAACGGGCATTTTGCTGTGCGCAAACGGCGCAAAGCCCTTGCTCTACGGTGGCACGGGAAGTAATTCCGCTGATGCGCTGATGCCCGATTTTTTGCCCGACCGTTTGGAGGCAGGTACGCACAATGTCTGCGGCATTGCAGGTTTGCTTGCAGGGCTGCGCTATGTGAAAAAACGCTCGCCCAAGGCAATTATGGAGCATGAATGCAGGCTCAGAACGTTGCTTGCCGGGCAGATGGAACATGTGCGCATATTTACAGGCAATGCCCAAAGCGGAGTATTGTCCTTTGTGCCGAAAGATATGGATTGCGAGAGCTTTGCTTCGGCGCTTGCGCAAAAAAATATTGCACTCAGAGCAGGGCTTCACTGCGCACCCTTGGCGCATAAAAGCGCAGGTACGTTTGATACGGGGACGGTGCGTGTGAGCTTTTCGGCGTTTAACACACGGCAGGAGGTTCTTCAATTTGCTCAAATATGCAAAAAACTGCTGCAAAAGACATAAAACCTCTTGCTATTAAGCTGAAAATCGGCTATAATGTATAGATAAAAAATACAATAAGCGGAGTATTGCCTATGGATAGTATTTTAGATTTTTTCCGGGACTCCATTGACATGATCCCAACCCTGAAGATCATGGATATCATCGATATTGTGGTGGTTGCGTTTTTTATTTACGCCATGATCATGATGATACAAACGACAGGTGCCGCACGTATCGCCAAGAGCATTATGATCGTTTTGTTCTTGGCGGCGTTGACGGAGCTGCTCAATATGTATCTGCTTAATTATATATTGGATAAGATCTTAGAGATCGGGCTGATCGCCTTGGTCGTGATCTTCCAACCCGAGCTGCGCCGTATGCTCGAGAAGCTTGGCGGACGCTCCTTCCGAGAATTTTTGACGATGAAGGAGGAGGAACGTGACATCGACCGTGTGATCACGCAGACGGTTGCTGCTTGCGAGATCATGTCGAAGGAACGCACCGGTGCGCTCATCGTTTTTGAGAATAAGGATTCTTTGATCGATTATGTGAAGAACGGCACGCAGCTGGATGCACGTGTGTCTTCCGAGCTTTTGAGAAATATTTTTTTCACGAAGGCTGCGCTGCATGACGGTGCGGTGATCGTGCGAAATGACCGTTTAGCGGCAGCAGGCTGTGTTTTACCTTTGACACAGAACCGACAGATCAGCAGCGATTTGGGAACCCGTCACCGTGCCGGTATCGGCATGAGTGAGGTGGCAGATGCGGTCGTTGTCATCGTTTCAGAGGAAACAGGCACGATCTCTGTCGCCATCGGTGGCATGCTCAAGCGACATCTTGCGCCGCAGACGCTGGAAAAGCTGCTGCTCAATGAGCTTGCGCCGAAAACAGAGGAGAAATCCCGTAACCCCTTGAAGAAACTGCGCAAGCTGCGCAATCCGAAGGAAAAGGATGATACCAATGCAAAAACATAAGATACTTGCATTTTTGCTGGCGTTGATCGCATCGATTGCGCTTTGGGTATATGCTGTGACCTTTGTCAACCCTGATGATACGGCAACGATCTCCGATATTCGAGTCCGCATCACCGGCACATCCTCTTTGACAACACGAGGCTTGATGCTCACAGGTGGTGAGGAGCAGTATGTGGATGTGGAGATCTCCGGCAGACGTTCGGACCTCAAGGAGCTTAACAGCAGCAACTTAGAGGCGATCGCCGATGTCAGCAACATTGATACGGCAGGCACGTTCGAGCTGAGTTGGACGCTCAATCCGCCTGCAACTGTCGCGTCCGGAGACATTCGTCTGGTGACGACCAATTCCGGTCGCATTAAAGTCAAGGTCAGTGAACGCAGAGACCGTGATATTCCCGTGGAGATCGTCTATGCTGAAGGCGAGATGATAGATGGCTATCTTCAGGGCTCGACGGAGCTGAGTGTGAATACGATTTCCGTCAGCGGTCCGAGCGAAGAGGTCACAAAGATCGTGAAGGCAGTCGTGCAGGTTGACTTGACAAAAACGACTGCGAATTATAATGAGCAGCTTCCCTTCGCTTTCCACGACGAGGAGGAGAAGGAAGTGACGCTCAGCAGCTATACCACCGTCGATGCCGAATCTGTTGGCGTTTCGATCCAGGTGCTTCCGTATCGTGATCTTTCGCTTGGCGTGAAGTATCGAAGCGGCGGCGGCTTGACGAAGGATGATGTCACTGCGACGGTCTCTCCGAGCAGCATCCGTGTGACAGGCACGCTGGAGGCGCTGGAAAAGCTGGACAAGACCTATTATGTTGAGCTCGATCTTGCGAGCGTGCAGGGCATTGAGGCTGCGACGTTGACACGCTCTGTGGAGCTTCCACAGGGAATTACTCGCTTGGGTGAGAACAATTCGACCATCGTTACGGCGGAAATTGCCGTAGAGGTCAATTCGAATATCGGCATCATGCGAATTTCACTGGATAAGACCGATCTTCAATGGAAAAACGGCGCTGAGGGCATGGATTATTTCTATGCCGATCCCGATCAGGTCATCGAGATCCGAGGAAACCGTGACAAGCTTCGCCAACTGCAAAATAAGCTCAATTCCGACGAGATCAGCATCATTGTTGAAATCGATATCAGCAAGATGGATCAAACGCAGATCTGTCCGTTGAGCATCCGTCTGCCCAACGGCTTTGGCGTGGGCTTGTACAAGGAATATACCGCACGCATTGAAGAAAGACCGGCACAAGAGGATACCGAGGTCACACCTTAATGATGCAGCAGAAAGCAACTGTGGATCGCATCCTGACTGATGGCAAAGCGGAGGTTTTGGTTGTGCGAGAGAGCGCTTGCAGTGGTGATTGTCATAAATGCAGCGGCTGTGGAAGTGTGAAGCAAACGTTGCGTGTCACGGCGCAGAATCTCATTTCAGCGCAACGTGGCGATATTGTCTATATCCGTTCTGAGAGCGCTGTGGTGCTCAAGGCGGCTGCGCTTGTGTATCTGTTGCCGATTGTGGCATTTTTGGCGGCGTATTTGGCAGCAATGCCGCTCGGCGTATGGGCTGCGGTGATTGCCTGCTCGGCGTTTGTGCTGGGAATGCTGCCTGCCTTTGCCTATAACAGAAGGATCAAAAATCGACCGCCGACTTATTCGATCGTCGGCTATGTGAGATAATCATGTTTGGATATATTCTTCCCAGAAGGGACAAGCTCTCTGAGCTTGCCAAGCAGCGGTATCATGCGGCGTACTGCGGACTTTGTCGCTGCCTAAAAAAGCGCTATGGCTTTCATGCACGTTTTTTGGTCAACTATGATATGACCTTCCTTTATTTCCTGCTGCAAGAAGGCGAGCAGAAAGCCATCGAGCGTTGCTTTTGCCCGGCAAGGGTGGTTTGCAAAAAAGACTGCTTGGTTCGTGACGAGGTCATGGACTTTGCAGCGGATATGAGCGTGCTGCTTTCATATTGGAAGCTGAGCGATGCCGTGCAGGATGGAAAGTTTTTTGCAAAAATGGGAGCCGGCACCTTGCGCCTGTTTTACCGCAGAGCTTACGCGAAGGCGGCAAGACGTTTGCCACAGGCGAATGCGATTTTTTCGCAGCAGCTTAGCCGCTTGCAGAGTTTGGAGAAAACAAAATGCAGCAGCATCGACCGCACGGCAGATGCTTTTGCGAGCATGCTGAAAGGCTGCGCTTTATTCTTAACCGACGAAACGCAAAGACGAATTGCCGAACAGCTTTTGTACCATGTCGGACGATTTCTTTACTTGGCAGATGCCTTGGAGGATTTGGAAAAGGATGTCCGTGCCGATCGCTACAATCCTTTGCGGTATCGCTATGAATTGTGCAATGGAGCACTGAAAGCTGAGGATCAGGAGCAGTTTTTACATACTGTCGATGCCTCGATCGATATGGCAGCGGTCGCTTTGGAGCTGCTTGCGCCGAGAGCAGACGACGAGCTGCTGAAAAATATCATTTATTACGGAATGCCGGCGGTGATCAAGTCCGTTGCCAACGGCACGTTCCGTAAGAGAGGAATGAAGCAATGAAAGACCCCTATGAGGTATTGGGCGTACCGCACGGAGCTTCCGATGAAGAGATCAAACGAGCCTACCGTGATTTGGCACGCAAATATCACCCCGATAATTATGCAAATAACCCTTTGGCTGACCTTGCGCAGGAGAAGATGAAGGAGATCAACGAGGCATATGACACCCTGACCAAGGGCGGCGGTTCGTCGTCCTACAGCTCGTCATCTTCTTATAGCGGCTCGTCTTACGGGGGTTCGTCTTCGACAAAATTTGCCGAAATTCGCCGCTTGATCCAAATGGGACAGTTAGACAAGGCAGAAGGCCAGCTTGATGCGATGAGCAATCACAACGCTGAGTGGTATTTTTTGCGCGGCGTGATCGCACAGAAGCGTGGCTGGATGGATGAAGCTGCGCAAAATTTCCGCATTGCGGTCAATATGGACCCGTCGAACATGGAATATCGCAGTGCGCTCAATAACGTCAGTGGCGGTGGTTACACCTACCGTCAGCAGCAGTACGGCGGCATGAATCAGCAGGATGAATGCTGCGAGATGTGCCAAATGCTGATGTGTCTGAACTGCCTGTGTAACGGCTGCCGATAAAGAAAGGATGAAAAATTTGGTTCACAGTATGACCGGTTACGGAAGAGCGATGCAGAGCCTCAACGGCAAAGAGATCACCGTTGAGCTGCGCTCGGTCAACAACCGTTTTTTGGATTGTAATGTCAAGATGCCCCGTGCGTTTTCCTATGCCGAGGATCCCGTGAAGCAGGCGGTCAAGCAGGCTGTCTGCCGTGGCAAGGTCGATGTTTTCATCACCATTCAGATCACGGCGGAGGAAAATGTGCAGGTACGCCTCAATAGACCCGTTTTGGAAGGCTATTTGAAGGCGCTGCAGACGATCGCAGCGGATTATCCCGTGCGTGATGATATCAGTGCGACCTCTTTGACCCGATTCCCCGATGTATTTTTGGTGCAGAAGGAAGAGGAGGATGAGGAACGCAATGTTGCGGACATTCTCTGTGTTGCAAAAGAGGCGATCAGCGCCTACAATGCCATGCGTCAGACAGAGGGCGCAGCGATGGTATGCGATTTGAAGAACCGTGCAGCGACCATTTTGGACTATGTTTCCAGAATCGAAGCTCGTTCACCCCAAACTGTGCAGGAATACCGCCTGCGCCTGGAGAACAAGCTGCGTGAGGTGCTGGAAAATACGGCGATCGATGAAAGCCGCATTTTGACCGAGGCAGCGATTTTTGCAGACAAGGTTTGCGTGGATGAGGAAACGGTGCGCCTGCGCAGCCATTTAGATCAGCTGGAAACACTGCTAAACGGTGGTGGCGCCATCGGTCGTAAGCTCGATTTCCTGTTGCAGGAAATGAACCGTGAATCGAACACCATTGGCTCGAAGTGCAATGACCTGGAGCTGACTCGCTACGTTGTGGAGATCAAATCGGAGCTGGAAAAGATCCGTGAGCAGATCCAGAACATTGAATAAAGACTATGAAGCTGATCAATATCGGTTTTGGAAATATGGTTTCGTCTGACCGCCTTTTGAGCGTGGTCAGTCCTGATTCTGCGCCGATCAAGCGTTTGGTGCAAGAGGCGAAGGAACGTGCAATGCTGATCGATGCCAGCTTCGGCAGGAAAACACGTGCGGTCATTGTGATGGACACCGACCATGTGGTGCTCTCAGCCATCACGCCCGAGGCGATTGCAAAGCGCTTGTCCGACAAGGAAAATGAGACCTATCAGGATGAGGAGGAAGAGTCTTGAAAAAAGGAAGAATCATCATTCTCTCGGGCCCTTCAGGGGTAGGCAAGGGAACCGTTTTGCGTGAGGTCATGCGCAGAAGACCTGAGCTTCGCTTTTCGATCTCGGCAACCACAAGACCCATTCGACCGTCGGAAACAGACGGTGTGAATTATCATTTTATCAGCAGGGAAGCGTTTGAAAAGCTGATTGCAGATGATGCGCTTTTGGAGTACGTGACCTATGCCAATAACTATTACGGCACGCCCGAAAAGCCCTTGGATGAGGCAAATGCGCAGGGCATCAGCGTGGTTTTGGAGATCGAGGCGCAAGGCGCGCTCAAGGTCTTTGAGCGCAGAGACGATGTCATTTCGATCTTTATCGCACCACCGTCTTATGCGGAATTAGAGCGCCGCTTGGTCGGAAGAGGCGATACCGCTCCCGAAATTATGCAGGAGCGCTTGCGTATTGCACGTTGGGAGTGCGAGGTCGCAAAAAAATACCAGTACATCGTTGTCAATGACAATATTGAACGTGCCGCCGATCAGATCGATGCGATTTTGACGGCGGAGGGCTGCAGAGCCGAATATCAATCGATGATTTTATTCGAGGAGGAAAAATAATATGTTATATCCTGCAATGTCCGATCTTTTGAAGAATATTAAGAGCCGTTATCTGATGGTCAATGTTGTGGCACGTCGTGCCCGTCAGATCTCCATTGAGTCTGAGACCTTCCATCAGCCCCTGCCCGAGAAGCCCGTGACCCTGGCGATCCGTGAGGTCGCAGAGGGCAAGCTCGTTGCGCAGATCAGCGAATAATCAAGTTCCGATTTATCGGTGAGTTTTGTTTTTCAAATTGTAGGGGCGGACGACTCTGTCCGCCCACACGAAGTGCCTGCACGGGCGCACAGATGCCGCCGCAGCGGTATGCATGCGAGCAACCGAGCGAAGCGAGGCTCTTAGCGAGTCGCAGTCGTGCGCCCCTACGGTGTCAAAACGCAGCCAACAGCTCGATAAATCAGAATTTAGAAAAGCATTTTATGGCATTTGGAGGGTGATGCAATGATTGCAAAAATTGCGGTTTCGTCGGCGATTTATGCCATTGATAAGCCCTATGATTATCGCTTTGATGAAGCAATGGCGCTCAGCCCCGGACAGCGTGTGCTTGTGCCGTTCGGTCGTGCGAATAAGCGCTGTGAGGGCGTTGTGCTTTCCGTGGAACGGGGCGATAAAGACGGCTTAAAGCCGATCGACTGCGTTTTGGATGCGCAGCCGCTTTTGGACATGAAAATGCTTCAGCTTGCTGCGTTTTTGCGAGAGCGCTATTTCTGCACTTTTTATGATGCGATCAAAGCGATTCTGCCTGCGGGCGTTTGGTTTCGGGAGCATTGCTCCTATGCGCTTTGTGACGAAAATTGGCAGGAAAAAATCCACCGTCAGCCTGTTGCATTCGCTGTGATGCAGACGATGCAGGAGCTTGGCGGCAAGATCGATGAAAGTCTGCTGCGCAAGCAATTTGACGAGGAGAGCTTGGACAAGGCGCTGCGCTACTTGTTGCGCAAAAAGCTGATCCTCTGCCATAGTGAAAATCGCCGTCTTGTTAACGATAAAACCGAACGCATTGCCGTTTTGTGCGCCTCTTACGAGGAGGCTTCGCAGTATGCTGCGAGCAAGCGGAAATCGGCAGCGATGCAAAGTGCGGTTTTGGAGCTGCTTTTGACGTTGGGCGAGTGCTCGGTCAAGGAGCTTTGCTATTTCACGGGTGCAAATTCGGCAACCGTGCGCCGTTTGGAGGAGCTCGGCTATCTCCGATTTTATGAGCAGCCGAAGCTTCGTATCAGCCAGGTCGTGCAGGCGCAGCTTGACGGCGAGCTGCTGCTCAATGACGAGCAGCAGAGGGTCTATGACGGACTTCGTGCGCAAAAGGGCGATATCAGCCTGCTTTACGGCGTGACAGGCAGCGGTAAGACCTCTGTCTATATCAAGCTCATTTACGATGCTTTGGAAAAAAACGAGGGGACCATTCTGCTGGTGCCCGAAATTTCGCTCACTCCTCAGCTTTTGTCGCTTTTTGCGGCGCATTTTGGGGATAAGGTTGCAGTTTTGCACAGTAGCCTGCGCATTACAGAACGCTATGATACGTTCAAGCGCATCGCAAGCGGTGAGGCAAGCGTTGTGCTGGGAACTCGCTCGGCGGTTTTTGCGCCTGTGCAAAATTTGGGGCTGCTGATCGTTGATGAAGAGCAGGAGCACACCTATAAATCCGAAAATTCTCCACGCTATGATGCCCGTGAGGTTGCGATTTACCGTGGCAAAAAAGCGGGTGCAAGCGTGATTTTCGGCTCGGCAACGCCGTCTGTGGAGACGATGTACCGAGCCAAAACGGGCGTTTACCGCCTGTTTGAAATGAAAAATCGATATAATCAAAAGCCCTTGCCGCCGGTCGAGATCGTCGATATGAAGCAGGAGCTGAAAAACGGCAACGGCACTGCCATCAGTGAGCCGCTTCTGTTTGCCTTGCAGGAGAATCAAAAAAATGCGCAGCAGGCGATCTTGTTCTTAAACCGTCGAGGCACGAGCAGAATGATCGCCTGCGTGGATTGTGGCTTCGTTCCCACCTGCCCCGGTTGCAGCGTGAATCTGACCTATCACCATGCCAACGGGCGGTTGATGTGTCACTACTGCGGTCATTCACAGCTCCTTCCGTCACGCTGCCCCGAGTGCGGCGGTCATCTGAAGCAGCTTGGCTTCGGCACGCAGAGGGTGCAGCAGCAGCTCAAGGAGCTTCTGCCACAGCAGGAGGTTTTGCGCATGGATGCCGATACCGTTTCGGCGGTCAATACGCATGAAAAACTGCTCGGCCGTTTCCGAGATGAAAAAATCCCGATCCTGCTTGGAACACAGATGGTTGCTAAGGGCTTGAATTTTGAAAATGTCACGCTGGTCGGCGTTTTGGATGCGGATATGTCTCTTTATGTTGCTTCTTATCGGGCGGCGGAGACAACATTCAGCATGATCACGCAGGTCATCGGGCGTGCAGGCCGAGGGGCAAAGGGCGGTCGTGCGCTCATCCAGACCATGACCCCAAAGAATCAGGTCATCACCCTTGCGGCAAGGCAGGACTACGATGCGTTTTATGATTCTGAGCTTCCGCTTCGGGAAATTCGGCGCTGTCCGCCGTTTTATGACCTTTTGACCCTGACCTTCCATGGACAGGAGGAAGATCGGATTTTGAAGGCGGCGTATCGTTTCCGAGCGATGTTGAAGGTGCAACTGGCATCTGATTTTTATAAAACCGAGCAGGTCGAAATTCTGGGACCTGCACCTGCGCAGGTGGCGCGGCTCAACTATGTTTACCGCTGCCGCCTGACGTTGAGCTGTAAAAATACACGTACATTGCGACAGCTTTTGGCGCATTTGATGCGTGAATTTGCAAAAGATAAGAATCACCGAGGCGTGGGGGTCTATTTGGACGTCAACGCCAATGAATAGGAGTATATCATGGCACTGAGAAAGATTTTAACACAGGAAGAGGCAACCTTGCACAAGGTTTGCCGTGAGGTGACGAAGTTTGACAGCAAGCTCTGTGAGCTGCTCGATGACATGACCGAAACCCTCTACGATGCCAACGGCGTGGGCTTGGCTGCCCCACAGGTGGGCATTTTGCGCCGTGTGGTCGTGATCGACACGGGTGACGAGGTCGTGGAGATGGTCAACCCGAAGATTTTGGAGACCTCGGGTGAGCAGGACGGCATGGAAGGCTGTCTGAGCGTTCCCGGTGAATATTGGCTGGTCAAGCGCCCGAGCGTTGTCAAGGCAACGGCGCAGGACCGTGAGGGCAATTGGTTCGAGATCGAAGCTGAGGGCTTGATCGCACGCTGTATCTGCCATGAGTGCGACCATTTGGACGGTCATTTATATACCGAGATCGCTTATCGCAAGCTGACCGAGGAGGAGATCGCCTCTCTGCAAGGTGCGGAGGACGAGGAATGAGAGTTGTTTTTATGGGCACGCCCGACATTGCGGCAACGTGCTTAAAACGCCTGATCGAAACGGATGCGCAGATCGTCGGCGTTTATACCAAGCCCGACAAGCCCAAGAACCGTGGGATGAAAATGGAAATGTCGGACGTGAAAAAGGTCGCTTTGGAGGCGAATCTGCCTGTTTATCAGCCGACGACCTTCAAGGATGATGCGGTTTATGAAGAGCTGAAGGCGCTTGCGCCCGATGTGATCGCTGTGGTCGCTTACGGTAAGATTTTGCCGCAGCGAGTTTTGGACATTGCAAAGCTCGGCTGCGTGAATATCCATGCATCCATTTTGCCCGAACTTCGTGGCAGTGGCCCCGTGCAGTGGGCGATTCTCAACGGCATGAACGAAACCGGTGTGACGGCAATGTATATGGCAGCGGAAATGGATGCAGGCGATATCATCGAGATTCGCAAAACACCGATCGAACCGTTCGAAAATGCCCAAAGTCTATTGGATCGCTTGGCGCTGATCGGAAGCGAGCTTCTGTGCGACACGCTCAAGGCGATGGAAAACGGCACGACCACTCGCACGCCGCAGGCGCATGACAAGGCGACCTACGCCCCCATGCTGACGAAGGAGCTGTGCCCAATCGATTGGACGAAGAACAGCCGCCAAATTATCGACCATGTGCGTGGTTTGGATCCGTGGCCTGTTGCGACAACGCAATTAGATGGCAAGCGCTTTAAGATCTATGCTGTCCGCCCGACCGAGAAGACGACCGATCAAGCACCCGGCACGCCCATTGCTTTGACAAAGCAGGGGTTAGAAATCGCTTGCGGTGACGGTGAAGTGCTGCTCATCACGCAGCTTCAGGCAGATGGCGGCAAACGTATGGCTGCGCCGGATTATTTCCGAGGCCACCCGATCGCCCTATGACTGCCCGAGAAGCGGCGCTGCGTGCACTGACCGCTTGCCGAAAAAACGGCGCATGGTCAGACGGCGCATTGAAGCAATTGCTTGCAGGTATGGAGCGCAGGGAGGCTGCGCTTGCAAGCCGCCTGTGCTATGGCGTGCTGCAAAACCGTATGCTGCTGGATTATTGGCTGTCTTTCTTCGTCCGTGGAAAGGTGCAGCCTGTGGTGCAGGATATTTTGCGTCTTGCGCTGTATCAGATCAAATTTTCGGACAAAATTCCGCCTTCCGCAGCGGTCAATGAGGCGGTCGAGCAGACCAAACGTTCTGCCAATGTGCAGGCGTCGAAGCTGGTCAACGGCGTTTTGCGCTCGATTTTGAGAGCAAAACGCTTGCCGGAGCCTGAAGACCTTGCGACAAAATATTCCCATCCGCAGGCGCTGGTCGAGCTGCTTGATGCGCAGTACGGCGAGAAGACCGAGGCGATCTTGAGAAGCCATAATGAAGCGCCCGAGACCGTTTTGCAGGTCAACACGCTCAAAACTACGGCGGCAAAGCTTGCCATGGCACTTGAGGAAGCAGGTGCGGAGTATTGTGGGCATGAGAGCTTGCCCAATTGCCTTTATGTCAGCTCTACAGGAAGCTTGGAGGCGCTGAAGCCCTACCGTGACGGTTGGTTCTATGTGCAGGATGCGGCGGCAAGACTGGCGGTGGAGGCTGCAGAAATTCAGCCTGAAATGCGTGTGCTCGATTGTTGCGCTGCACCGGGAGGAAAGAGCTTTGCAGCGGCAATGCGTTTGGAAAATCGTGGGGAGCTGATCTCTTGCGATATCCACGCGCACAAGTTGAAGCTGATCGAAAACGGAGCTTCTCGTTTGGGTGTCGAAATTCTTAAAACAAAATTGCAGGACGCTTCAACGCTTGTCCCCGAGTGGGTCGGAGCGATGGATGCGGTCATCTGCGATGTGCCTTGTTCGGGCTTGGGCGTGATCCGCAAAAAGCCCGATATCCGATATAAAGAGCTCAAGCAGACAGAGCGTTTGCCTGAGCTGCAAAGAAGAATTTTGGAAAATCAAGCAAATTACGTAAAGCCGAACGGCGTTTTGATCTACAGCACCTGTACGATCCTGCGCCGAGAGAATGAAGCGGTCGTGGAGGCGTTTTTAGCCGAGCATCCGCAATTTATTTCGCAGGGAATGAAAACGTATTTGCCCTGCGATGATAATACAGACGGATTTTTTATCTGTAAACTCAGGAGGAAGCCTTGAAGGATATCAAGTCCATGACACTTGCCGAGCTTACGCAGGAGCTTGCGCAAATGGGGGAACCGAAATTCAGAGCCAAGCAGGTTTATACTTGGGTGCACCGAGGTGCAAGGAGCTTTGACGAGATGAGCAATCTGTCAAAGCCGCTTCGTGCGCTTCTTGCGCAGACGTATGAGCTTTATGCGCCCACGGCTGCGAAAAAGCTTGTGAGCAAGAAGGACGGAACCATCAAATATTTGTGGCGTCTAAAAGACGGAAATTGTGTGGAAAGTGTCTTAATGCGCTATCATCACGGCAATACCGTCTGCATCTCCTCGGAGGTTGGCTGCCCGATGGGCTGCGCCTTTTGCGCTTCGACCTTGGGTGGCTTGGTGCGGCGTTTAACGCCGTCGGAGATGCTCGATCAGGTGCTCTTCACCCAAATCGATTCAGGTCTGCCGATCTCCAATATCGTTTTGATGGGCATTGGAGAGCCGCTGGACAATTACGAAACCGTGTGTCGCTTTTTGGAGCTGGTCAATTCACCCGAGGGCATGAATATCGGCATGCGCCATATCAGCCTTTCCACTTGTGGGATTGTAGATAAGATCGACCTTTTGGCGCAGAAGAATTTGCAGTTGACGTTGTCTGTGTCGCTGCATTCGCCTGTGGACGAGGTGCGCAGCCAAATCATGCCGATCAACAGAAAATATCCGGTCGATGTGCTCTTAGATGCGTGCAAGCGCTATTTTGAAACGACTGGAAGACGAATTTCGTTTGAATATGCGATGATCCGAGGCGTGAATGACACGCAGGAGATTGCACAAGTTTTAGTCAAGAAGCTGCGAGGAATCGCAGCACATGTCAATCTAATTCCGCTGAACGATGTCGAAGAAAGTCCGCTCAAGCCCAGTTATCCCGACACGGTACGGGCATTTCAGCAGACGTTGGAGAAAAACGGCATTCCTGCCACGGTGCGCAGGACGCTTGGCGGAGATATCAATGCCTCTTGTGGGCAACTGAGAAGAAAGTACGAACGTTCCGAGCGAAAGGAGTGAAGACGAAATGGAAGCTTGGGGACTGACCGATCCGGGAAATGTCAGACAGCAGAATCAAGATGCCTATCAGATCGTGAAGCTTGGTGAAAAAGCACTTTTGTGTGTCGTGTGCGACGGAATGGGCGGTGCAAAGTCCGGCAATGTCGCAAGCAAGCTTGCCAGCGAGGTTTTCTGCGAGGAGATGAAGCGCTCATTTAAGCCGCAGATGACACCGCATGAGGCAGAGGTTGCGCTCAGAGCAGCGGTGACATTGAGCAACATTTCGGTTTATGAGCATTCGCAGCTCAGCGAGGAATACAGCGGCATGGGTACGACCTTGGTTGCGGCACTTTTGTATGAAAAGGGCACAATCGTGGTCAATGTCGGCGATAGCCGAGCGTATCATATCGATCCGGACGGTGTAGAATGTATTACGGTGGATCATTCGCTCGTGGAGCTGATGGTGCAGCGAGGAGAGCTGACGCCTGAACAGGCAAAGAGCCATCCGAGCAAGAACCTTATCACCCGTGCTGTTGGCACGATGCCGCAGGTGTATCCGGATGTGTTCCATGTGAAGACGGAAAAGGAGGATTGCATCCTGCTGTGTACGGATGGGCTTTCCAACGAGATGGCGGATCAGGAGATCCTCTTTGAGGTGATCCACGGTGTACACAAGGATGATTGTTGCCAAAGACTTTTGCAGATCGCAAAGGAACGTGGCGCACCGGATAATGTAACTTCGATTTTGATCGCTCTGTAAGCAAGACAAGAGCGTTACGATATTTCGGCAGCCGTTCGCCGTTGAGAACGGACCGCATTTGCGGATAGGAGCTGCTATGGAGGCATACATAGGAAGACTGCTCGACAGTCGGTATGAGATCTTAGAGGTCATCGGTACCGGCGGTATGGCAGTGGTATATAAGGCGCTCGACCATCGCCTCAACCGCTTGGTCGCAGTGAAAATTTTGAAGGATGAGCTTTCCAGAAATCAGGAATTCCGCCGTCGGTTCCATGCCGAATCGCAAGCAGTCGCCATGGTTTCGCATCCGAATATTGTCGGCGTTTATGACGTTTCCAAAACTGCGGAATTGGATTATATCGTCATGGAGCTGATTGAGGGCATCTCTCTGAAGCAGTATTTGGAGAAGAAGGGCAACCTCAATTGGCGTGAAACGCTGCATTTTTCCATGCAGATCGCCAAGGCGTTGGAGCATGCGCACAGCCGCGGCATCGTGCATCGAGATATCAAGCCGCATAATATTATGATCCTGAAGGACGGCTCGATCAAGGTTGCGGATTTTGGCATTGCCCGAATCGGCACGGCGCAAAATACGCTGACGAGAGAGGCACTCGGCTCGGTGCATTACATTTCGCCCGAACAGGCAAAGGGTGCCCGTGTGGATAACCGAAGCGATCTGTATTCCTTGGGCGTTGTGATGTACGAAATGCTCACGGGCGTAACGCCTTATGACGGCGAGACCCCTGTGGCGGTTGCAATTCAGCATATCAATGGCACAGCTCGCTGCCCGAGCGAGCTGATGACGGGCATTCCCCTGGGCTTGGAGCAGATCACCATGCACGCCATGAACGCCAATTTGGATGCACGCTACGTTTCGGCAACGGATATGCTGCGGGATATGGAGGAGTTCAGAAAGACCCCCACCATCACCTTCCGCTTTGGTGCAGCGGCGGTTGCTGCGGCAAGCAGCTCTGCAACTGCGCCCAAAACCGATGCCGAGCGCTATGCCTCTAAGGCAAGAGCTGAGAGCATGAGCCCTCAGCAGCGCAGAGCCGAACGAGCCAGACGTGAGGCGGAAAAGGCGGAAGAACGCCGCCGCAAAAATTTGACGATAGCGATCATCGTTGCCGCAGCGGTGCTGGTGATATTGATTGCGGTTGTTTTGCTGGTCGTTCTCTCAGACGATGGCGAAACGACCCAGAAGGATCCCGAAACAGCGACCTCCGAGGTACAAGACGAGGTTCGTGTGCCTGATTTTGTCGGTATGCTTTTGGAGGAGATCGATCCTGCGGCATACCCCGAGGTGCAGGTCGATGTGATCAATGTCGAGGAAGAGTACAGCAATAAATATGACGAGGGCTATGTCATTGCGCAGTCGCCCGAAAGCGATGAGCTGGTCAAGAACGGCAGACGTGTGACGCTGACGGTCAGCCTTGGCAAGAGCTTGAATGTCATCCCCGACTATTCCGAGATGACGGGCGATGAGCTGATGCAGTATTTGAAGGATCTGCAGCTCGGCTTGAAGATCGAAACACAGAAAATCAGCGATGAAACCATCGTGAAGGATTATGTCGTGCGCACCGATCCTGAACAGGGCACGGAGCTGACCAAGAATCAGAACGTGATCATCTATATCAGCCTTGGCTCGAACAAGATGCCCGACCTTGTCGGACAGACCTTGGACGATGCGCAGAATAAGTTAGATAAGATCGAACTGGAGCTGAATGTCCAGATCGAGGAGGAATACAGCGAGGAGGTCAACAAGGGTTGCATCATTTCGACCGATCCCGAAGAGGGTGCTGAACTTCGTGAGAATCAGAGGATCACGCTGGTTGTAAGCTTGGGCTCGAATAAGATGCCTGATTTGAAGGATGAAAGCCCCACGAATGCCAAGGCGATTTTGGATGCTCTGGATATGGGCTTGACCGTGACCATTTTGGAGGAGTCCAGCGAGGAGGTCGAGGAGGGTCGAGTGATCCGTACCGATCCCGAAGCAGGTGCATCGCTGAAGAAGAATGATACTGTGCGCATCTATGTCAGCACAGGCGATGGTAAGGCAGAGGTGCCCGATGTTCTCGGCAAGAGCCAAAATGAAGCAACGAGACTGTTGGAAGATGCAGGCTTTGTTGTTGCGGTCAATGAGGTCTACGACGAGACCGTGCCTGAAGGCGAGGTCATTAGTCAGAGTGTGAAGCCCGAGGACCGCATTGCTGAGGGCTCAACGATCACGATCGATGTATCCAAGGGACCGCAGCCGACCGAGCCTCCGACAGAAACGACCGCTCCGACCACACAGAGCGAAGAACCGACAGAGGCCTCTGAGGATGCGCAAAGCGACGAGCCGACAGAAGCAACCGAAAATGCGCAGAGCAATGAAACCACGGAAGGAACGGAGCCTTAATTTATGGTGCAGCGAAGAAGCGGACAGATCGTGAAAGCGCTCAGCGGCTTTTATTACGTCTTAACGGCAGACGGGCGCTTGATTGAGTGCCGTGCCAGAGGTATTTTTCGCAAGGAGAAGATCACACCCTTGGTCGGTGATGAAGTGGAATTTTCCATGGAACGTGGCAAGGGTATGCTTGAATCGATTGCCAAACGCAAGAACAGCTTCGTGCGTCCTGCGGTGAGCAATGTGGATGTGCTTGTGATCTTCTGCTCGGGTGCAAATCCCGTGACCGATCCTTTTTTGATCGACCGTGTGGCTGCCATTGCAGGCGATCGCAATGTTCCTGTCCTGCTTTGCGTGAATAAGACGGACTTGGACGATGCTTCCGAGTTGATCCGCATCTATCGTGCGGCAGGCTTTGCGGTCTATCCCACGAGCGCACAGACAGGCGAGGGCGTTGAAGAACTTCGTCAGGCGATCAGCGGAAAAACCGTTGTGCTGACGGGCAATTCGGGCGTGGGAAAATCGAGCGTTCTGAATTGCTTGGATGCCAATTTTGCTATCAAAACAGGTGAGGTTTCCGAAAAGCTCGGACGAGGACGTCATACGACACGCCATGTGGAGCTTTATCGCCTTGCAGACGGAACGGAGATCATTGACACGCCCGGATTTTCTTCGTTCGACACCGAGCAGATGGAGCTGATTTTGAAGGAAAATCTGCAATATGCGTTTTCTGATTTTGCGCCGTACTTGGGCAAGTGCCGTTATCATGACTGTGCACACCTGAAGGAGCCGGAATGTGCGGTCTTGCAAGCCCTTCGGGACGGAAGGATCGAAAAGACCCGTTATAACAGCTATGTCCGTCTGTACGAAAGCGCCAAGGAGATCAAGCTCTGGGAGAAAAAATAAGCATACTTGTCTGCCCCCTGCACATAAGCTTGTGCAGGGGGCGTTTTTATGTGTAGGAAAAATGAATTGTTTGGCTCATGCCTGATGGCATTGGGCGTGGGAATGCTGCTGTCACTGATGTTTTCGTCGGATTTTGCGATGGCGTTTATCGGTATAGGGCTTGTGATGTGCGGACTCTTCTGCGCCCGTAAACCGTGAGCAAAATGCCGATTTATCGGCGAGAGTAAAGATTAATGGTGAAGGATGAAAAAATAGTGTCACTCCCGTATTTGTCATTCTCAGGGAGCGTAGCGACCGAAGAATCTTAGCGAGAGCAACAAAATTGTAAAATTGACGTACTGCCAGCAAGATTCTTCGCTGCGCTCAGAATGACACAAAAAGGTACTGCCTGCTTTTCTGCTACTCTTTCATCATTCATCCTTGCTCATTCATCCTGCCCGATAAATCGGATTTTTTTAATTTCACATGGCATAAAGTTGTCCGCCTGGGCGTATATAATGCGTAGAACGAAGAAGGAGTGAGAGCAATGGAGCTAATTTTCCAGGAAACACCGATACAATATCTCAAGCAAATTGTCAATGAAACGGTGCATTTGGAGCAAACGGCAGATATCGTCGTTTCCGACAGCATGCCCGACATCGATCGGGTGGTGGATGCCTTTGGTACGGCGATGATCCGCACGGCGCAATGCAGCACGTCCGGCATCGGCGTTGAGGGCATCGTGCAGGCAGGGGTGCTGTTTGTCGGGGAGAACGGTAAGGTGCAGCCGATTGCGGCGCAAATTCCGTTTTCGGTGCGCAAGGATGTGTCGCAGCAGGGGACCCTGCAATGCAAATGCACTCTGCGCAGCGTGGATGCAAGGGCGCTGAATTCAAGAAAGCTGCTTGTGCGTGTGGGGATCTCCTGCGAGCTGAAGGTCTATGCACAGGCAGAGCATATATGCTATGACATTGCGGAGCCGGCGCCGAATTTGCAGCTCAAACGGATGGAGCTGCCGCTGAATATGCCCTTGGCGGTCGGAGAAAAGAGCTTTGTGCTCAATGAGGAGCTGGAGCTTCCTGCCGATCAGCCTGCGGTGGAGCGGCTTTTGAAGTGCGTCTATCGCACACAGCTTGCCGAACAAAAGGTCGTAGGGGATAAGGCGGTGTTCAAGGGCGCATTGCATTTGCACGTCTTATATGAGGATGAAAACGAACGGCTCGTCAGCAGCCAATGGGATGTGCCGTTTTCGCAATATGCGCAACTTGGACAGGAGCAGGAGGAGGCGGAACTGTCGACGCATTTGTCTTTGGCAGGTGCGGAGATCGAGACCGATATGCAAAATCAGAGCCGCAGACTGCTTGTGAGTGTCAACCTGATGGCGCATTGCACGGCATTTGGGCAGAAAAAATTGACCGTGATCGAGGATGCGTTTTGTACCGATGCGGAGCTGACACCCGAAGTTACACCCTGCCGAATGGAGGGGATTTTAGATCGTCAGGTGCTGCGTGAAAATCTGACGGCGAGCAGTGACACGCCTGCAAAGAGTGTGGTCGATGCGTGTATGTATTTTGAAGAAATGCAGCTGCAGCGCATGGATGACAAGCTGCACCTGGAGCTTCCGGTCAACTGCAATGTGCTTTACTATGACGAACAGGGGCTTTTGCAGGGCAAAACACTTCGTTCGGGCGTTGCATCACAAATTGCCTTGGCAGAAAACGGCGGTTGCAGGATCGTTCAGATCGAAGGCGGCGAAATTTTCTGCGCAGCAGGTTCGAGCGGCTTGGAGCTGCGGGCGCCGATGGCTCTCACGGTTGAGTGCAGTGCGGAGCATTCGTTAAATATGCTCTGTGGTGGTGAGATCGGGGAGCTTGCCAAGGACGATGGGCGCAGACCCTCTGTGATCCTGCGCAGAACGGATAATGAGGAGGAGCTGTGGCAGATCGCCAAAACCTATCGCACCTCGGTGCAGACGATCATGGAGGCAAACGAGCTGCAGGAAGCGCAGATCGCTGCCGGCGCAATGCTCCTGATCCCGATGTGATCAAATTCCGATTGATCGCTGAATTTCAAATTTTGAACTGTAGGGGAGGGTCATGACCCTCCCGTGTGCAGGAACCACCATAATTGGTTTTAATTATCGTGAAATATTATGTTTTCACATTGGTTTGCTGCGAAATTCTAGCGTTTTCTGTCCGGGAGGGTAGCGAAGCGGAGGGGGCGGTAGTGAATGACAGCCCGGTGGGTTGTCAGAGCCGCGACCTGACCGAGCCGCAGCGAGACCATGATCCTCCCCTACAATGTAAAACGATAATCTTACCGATCAATCGGAATTTGAAACATACGATAAAATAACGGACACGGGGAGCCGTGTCCGTTGTCTTCCTGATTTATCGGCGGGGCATGGTTCTGCGTGCCCGGGCGTTGTCCTGCGCACCCTCGGTGCTATCCTCGGCGGTTTCGGTTTCGCCGCCGACAGATTCCGTGCTGTTGTGCTCGGTGGTGGGCTCTGCGGTGGTTTTGCGTTCGGTGGTCGGCTCTTCGCTGAACATATCGGTCACGTCATCGACAATGTTGTTCGTTTCGGTGGCATTGATGCTGCCGTCTTTGTTATCGGAAACATTGTTGCGGTCGGAACAGCCGCTCAGGATCGCCAAAAGCATGATCGCTGTGAAAGTGAAAACCAAAAATTTTTTCATATTGCTTCTCCTAACTTTTTTGATTGCTTACATAGTATCTCACGATCAGATGGAAATAATCGAGGTTCTTGCTTGGGAATAATCCGTTTTTTTGTCAATTGCTGGAGTTTTTTACTTTTTTGCGATGAAGATATTGACAATTCGTCGAATGCTATGGTAAAAAAAAACACATGTGGAGCGTTTATGCGCGACACAAATCTTTGAGAGGAGAGATATTATGGATTACAATAACTATCCGCAGCAGAATCCGAATCAGCAGGATCCGTATCAGCAGCAGTATCAGCAGGCTCCGCAGTATCCGCAGGCTCCGCAGGCTCCGCAGTATCCGTAGTACCCGCAGTATCAGCCGAAGCAGACCAATGTTATGGCGATTTGCGCTATTGTTTGCGGCGTTTTGGGTCTGATCCTTGTTTGGGTCGTTGTATGGCTCGGCTTGCTCCTGAGCGTTCTGGGCATCGTCTTCGGCGGCGTTGGCATGAGCCAGGCGAAGAAGACCGGCTCCGGCAAGGGTTTGGCAATTGCAGGTCTCGTTTGTGGCATTATCAGCTTGGCGATTTGCTTGATCGCTGTGATCATCGCAGCTTGCATCGTCAGCGAAGCTGTTGATACCATCAACGATTATTCCAACTATTACAATTGGTAAAAGACAACGGGCATAGAACACTCTATGCCCGTATCTTTTTGGTGAAATATGATTCCGAACTTTACTTTTCTTGACAAACAAATATCGCCCTACCTGATCTGCGTGGTAACGGGAATTTTGGTCGTGCTGATCGCTTTGTATATTATGGCACGCAGGGCAAGGCTTGATGACATCGATATGATGTTCATTATGCTCTATGCCTTTGTCGGCGTTGCGTTGGGCGGCTGCCTGCTCTATGGCTTGACGAATTGGAAATATATTCTGCTGCTGTTCCGAAATTATGATAAAATTCCTTCCTTCGGAGAATTTCTGCGTCTGCTGTTTCCGGCATTTCAGGGCTCCGTGTTTTATGGCGGTCTGATCGGCGCTGTTTTGGCGCTGTGTCTGTACCGCAAAAGGAAAAATCTCAGCAGAAGATATTCCGACCTTGCGACCATCGGCATTCCGCTGTTCCATGTGTTCGGAAGGCTCGGTTGCTTTTTGAGCGGTTGCTGCTACGGCATTGAATGCAGCTTCGGCGTTGTGTATCGCTATAGCGCTCTTGCGGAGGTCAACGGGGTGCGCCGTCTGCCGGTGCAATTGTTTGAGGCGATTTTCAATCTGATTTTGGTCATTGTTTTGTATCATTTTTTCCGAAAGAAGAAATATGAAACGTGGCTGATGAATATTTATCTTTACGCATATCCGATCTTCCGCTTTGTGATCGAGTTTTTCCGGGATGATGCACACAGAGGCTTCTTGTGGATCTTCTCTACGTCACAGTGGATTTCGATTTTGTTGATCATCGCAAATACGCTCGTGATTCTGCACCGCAGAAAAAACTAAGGCACGCATTTTTTGCGTGTCTTTTAATTTATGGTTGAGAATTGATTTATCTTGTGGTAAAATAGAATAAATATTTGATATTGGAGGTATGAAACACAATGGCAGAAACCAAGAAAATCCCGGAACGCTCCGAAATTGCCGAGCAGGATAAGTGGGCGATCGGCGATATTTATGCGACCGATGAGCTGTGGGAGGCAGACCTTGCCAAGGCGAAGGATTTGATCCCGACTTACGCAGGCTTTGTCGGAAAATTGGGCGAATCGGCGGAAAGCCTGTTGGCTTTTTGCGAGCTGGAAGAAAATGTCGGCATCATGGCAGACGCTTTGGCAAATTATGCGATGCGCCGCAGTGACGAGGACGCACGAGTTTCGAAGTACCAGGCGATGGTCGGCAGACTTATGAGCACCTATGTTGAGCTCAATGCCGCTTCCAGCTTTGCAACGCCTGAGATCATGGCAATTTCCGATGAGACGATGGAAAAGTTCTACGCCGAGTGCCCGAAGCTCGAACGTTATCGCCGTTTCCTGACCGATGCACGCCGTCTGCGTGAGCATGTTCTCTCTCCGCAGGAAGAAAAGCTTCTGGCAGCTGCAGGGGAGATGGCGAATGCGCCCGACACCATCTACGGCATGTTCAACGATGCGGACATCGTTTTCCCCGACGTCGAGGACAGCAAAGGCAACAAGCATCCGCTCTCTCAGGGTACCTACATTGCTCATATGGAAAGCGATGACCGTGTGCTGCGCAAGAACGCTTTTGAGGGCTTGTACCACACCTACGGCAGCTTCAAGAATACCATTTCTTCCATTTTGGCTGCACAGGTCAAGCAGTTAGAGTTCTTCGCCAAGGCGAGGAAGTACAATTCTTCCTTGGAGGCTTCACTGAGCCGCACCAATGTGCCTGTTGAGGTCTATACCAACCTGATCGAGGCTGTCCACAAGAATTTGGACAAGATGCACCGCTATGTCGATCTGCGCAAGAAGCTTTTGGGCGTGGACGAGCTGCATATGTACGATCTGTACTGCCCGCTGATCAGCGGCGTGGATAAAAAGGCTTCCATCGATGAGGCAAAGCAGGTGATTTACGATGCTTTGGCACCCTTGGGCGATGACTACCGCAAGATTTTGAAGGAAGGCTTCGATAACCGCTGGATCGACGTGTATGAAAATGCCGGCAAGCGTTCGGGTGCTTACAGCGCAGGCGCAAGAGTCCATCCGTTCGTTCTGATGAACTACACCGGCACGCTCGACAGCCAGTTCACCTTGGCGCATGAGATGGGTCACGCTCTGCATTCGTATCTCTCCAACCGCACACAGAATCCGATTGATTCTGACTATGTGATTTTCGTTGCTGAGGTCGCATCGACCTGTAACGAGGCGCTGTTCATGGAATATCTGCTCGGCAAGACTACCGACAAGAAGGAACGTGCTTACCTGATCAACCACTTCTTGGAGCAGTTCCGCACCACCCTCTACCGTCAGACCATGTTTGCGGAGTTCGAGATGAACATCGGCAAGATGGCACACGATGGCACCAGCCTGACGCCCGATGTCCTCAATGCGGAATATCGCCGCTTGAACCGCCTGTACTTTGGCGAGAACATCGTGCTCGATGACGAGATCGACATGGAGTGGATGCGCATTCCGCACTTCTACTACAATTACTATGTATTCCAGTATGCCACCGGATACGCAGCAGCCATTGCGCTGTCTCGCCGCATCCTCAAAGAGGGCGATGCAGCAGTCAAGGATTATATCGGCTTCCTGTCCGGTGGCTGCTCCAAGAGCCCGATTGACCTGCTCAAGGGTGCAGGCGTGGATATGTCCACCACCGCTCCCGTGGAAGAAGCACTGAAGCTCTTCGGCGAGCTGATCGATGAGATGGACGAGCTGATGAAGGAATGATCGACATCTTCCTTCCCACGGTCCACACATTTGAGAATAACAATATTTTCACCGGAAGCTGCGGTAAGCTGCGCTTCAAGATCACGCCGAATGTGATCATGGCAACGCCCAAGGAGGTTGATTGCGATGCAAGCTCGATCCGCTGCGAGATTTGGTACGGTGAAAAATGCTACGAGCTGAGCGACATTGAAGCGGAAAAATCCTTCCCCATGAGCGAGGAAGGCAGAAGCGATATGAAAGCTTGGCTTGAGGAAAACGCATAAAAACAGGCTGTCTCACACAAAAATGTGAGACAGCCTGTTTTGGAATTTTTGATAAAATTCCGATTTATCGGACTGTTTGAATTTTTAGGATGCTTCCACGAATGCGAGCATATCTTCTAACGTGTTTTCAGATTCGTATGAATAACCGGTGATGATTTTATGATTCTGAATGCTGTCCACCCAAGCTTCGTAAGTGGCGTAATCGACCGTAACACCATCAAATTCAGCGGAGCTTTGACCATAATAGACGGCACCATAGTTACTGATATAGTCATATTCTACCTTCGATGATAATTCGATGTGGCTACCGTTGACGGTGTACAAATACCATTCCCCGCCGCGGTGCATTTTTTCGCCACTGGTATCGCCGCTCTCCCATGTAACAAGCAGGTAGTTTTTACCGTCGATCGTTACGGCACCTGCGTGTCCGCTCGGACCACCTGCCTCGGGGTACAGGTGCAAACCATCGATCAGAGTGACGACATTGTTGTTTTCGATCGTATAGGCGAAACACGTCATATAGGGGATATTGCTGCCATATTCATTATCAACATGGATATCATACATCAAAACCAGCTCTCTTACACCGTTTCCGTCAATGTCGTAGAGCATGGCTTCACCGCTGTAATAAAGACACTCTGCCATCGCATTGCGCAGTACATTGGCATAGAGCTTCAAATTTTCGCCATCGTCAGAATCCGAGGGAGCGAAAACCGGCGGATAATGAATCGTGGTATTTACCGATACGGCAGGAAGCGTGTCGGTGTAGCTGCCATCGACAACGACCAGACCGTTTGCGATTTTGGAAACGATTGTATCATATTGCGTACGGGTAAAATTGGGCAGACCGTTGCTTTCTACGCCGACAAAGTTGCCTTCCCACACGCCAAGATTGACAAATTTGCCGCTGTATTTTGACCACTTGCCGGAGGACAGAGCGCTCAACGCATCGACAACTGCCCTCTTGAGATTCTTCGTTGCAGAGGCAACGATGCACGGATCATACCAGCTCTGGTCAACATCCACGCCGATGACCTTGCCGTTATAGTTGTTGGCTGCTTCCACGACAGAGGTGAACAGACCACCGCCGCAGGCGAAAACGACTTCCGTTCCGTTTGCATACCAGCGATTCATTTCGGCTGTCAATTCGGGCGTGCCATAGAAACATCCTGCATAATCGAAATTGATTTCGATATCGATGCCATTCTCAGTGGCAGCCAGATCGGCGCCCTGAATGAAGCCGTAGCCATAGCGAACCACAGCAGGGACCTCCATGCCGCCGCAGAAGCCGAGCTTCGTATAGCCGTCCTTGACCGCTGCGTAGCCTGCCAAGAAGCCTGCCTCTTCTTCTGCAAACGTGATGCAGGTGGCGTTGGAAGAAGGTCTGTGATATGTTGCATAGTCGTATGTCAGATCGCCTTCGCCGACATCCACGGCGATAAATTTGACATTGGGGTATTGATCCTGTGCCTCGATCAAAGCGGTGCCGAAGATATAGCCGGGAAGAACGATCGCATCTGCTCCGTCGTAGACAGCTTGCCCAATCGCATCAAGACGGGAGTCAGTGCTGTTCTCGGTAGGACAATAGTAGTAGTATTCTGCGTTGTTCGCAGAGCACCATTCCTTAACGCCCTCCCAACAAGCCTGATTGTAGGACTGATCATAGATAGTTATTACGGAATCAGTGATCAAAGCCACAGTGAAATCGGCGGTTGCGGTTGAATTGCCGACAACATTTTGAATAAAGCGCATCAAAATGGTTGCAACCTGCGCACGGGTCGCATTGCCCTGAGGCATGAGCTTGCCGTCAGCGCCGTTGATCAAGCCTTCGGCAACTGCCCACTGCATGGCTTCTTTTGCATAGGTGCTGACTTTTCCACCATCAGGGAAGCTGCCCAAATTTGCGCGAGACGAGGTATCGACATTGGAAGAATTGGCGAAGCGGTACAAAATCGCTGCCATTTGTTCACGGGTGATGTTGCCGTTGGGGCTGAATTTGTTGTTGCCAACACCGTTGACGATGTTGTTTTGCGAAGCCCAAGCGACAGCCTTGGCATACCACTGTGAATTTGCGACATCGGAGAAAGCGCTGTAGCCTTCGTCGATCTCACCGGAGTAACGCCACAAAACAGTGACCAGCATTGCACGGGTCATGTTGCCGTTGGGGCTGAACTTGTTGTTGCCTGTGCCGTTCATCAATCCATTGCTCACGGCGTAGTTGACCGCTTGCGAATACCAATCGGATGCTTTGACATCTGAGAAGCCTGCACCCAAAACGTTCACGCTCATCAGCGCAAATATGCCGATCAGCATTGCTGCAATCAGCAGACAAGAAATGACTTTTTTCTTCATAATTCCCGCTCCTATCTAAGTATTCTTTGAAACCATGCAGATTTCACTTGTATTATATATGATAAGTAAAAATTTGTCAATGGCTACGCAAAATTAACATATCATTCGACATAAAATAAGCGCAAAATTCCGATTTGCCGCTGAGTTTCAAATTTTGAACTGTAGGGGAGGGTCATGGTCTCGCTGCGGCTCGGTCAGGTCGCGGCTCTGACAGCCCACCGGGCTGTCATTCACTACCGCTCCCTCCGCTTCGCTACCCTCCCGCACAGAAAACGGTAAAATTTCGCAGCAAGCCAATGTGAAAACGTAAGATAATCAAAAACAATTATGGTGGTTCCTGCACACGGGAGGGTCATGACCCTCCCCTACAGAGTGAAACGATAACCTCACCGATCAATCGGAATTTGAACAAAGCTGACAAAAAATCACCTGACCGCTTTCGCGATCAGGTGATTCTTATGTGCCCTTTAGCGTTCTACGAGATCGTACAATTCGTCGATCGGCATACCCTGCACGTTCTCATCAACAGTGATGGAGGCGGTCAGGATGTCCTTCACGGTGAAAACCGTTACAACAACTTCGGGCTGTTCGAACTTCTTCATTTTCAAACCTCCTGAATGTACTATGGCTGCAGGTGCAGTCACGAAAATGAATCGGAACATTTTTACTATAAACTCTTTTGACTAAAAAATCAAGTATTTTCCACAAAAAGTTTATTTTTTATTACAGATGAACGATTGTGCCGCTCTCACCCTTGACAGCAGCGCCGGCATTTTCCAAAGAAGCGATGATCGCCTGTCCACCGGATTGGGCAAAGGAGATAGCAGCCTTGACCTTAGGAAGCATCGAGCCGGGAGCAAAATGACCCTCTTGGCAATACTTTTCAGCATCAGCCACGGTCATCTCCGCCAAGCTTTCTTGATTGGGCTTGCCCCAATGGATGCAAACACGGTCAACAGCGGTCAAAATGACCAGTGCGTCTGCCTTGACCAGCTCAGCTAACTTTGCAGAAGCGAAATCCTTGTCGATGACAGCCGGAGTGCCATAGAGCTTGCCGTCCTTGCGGACAACGGGGATGCCGCCGCCGCCGACAGTGATGACGACGCAGCCGCTGTTGATCAAAGCGCTGACGGTGTTCTTCTCGATGACGTCGATGGGCTTCGGGGAGGGGACGACCTGACGGTAGCCACGACCGGCATCTTCGACCATGGTGTAGCCCTTCTCGGCGGCAATACGCTCTGCGGTTTCCTTGTCATAGAAGGAGCCGATGGGCTTGGTGGGATTCTTGAAGGCAGGGTCATTCTCGTCAACGAGAACCTGCGTCACGACGGTAGCAACGTCTTTGCTGATGCCACGGGCTGCCAGCTCGTTGCCGATGGCGTTCTGCAGATGATAGCCGATATAGCCTTGGCTCATTGCACCGCACTCGGGGAAGGGCATATCGGACTTGATTGCCTTGGCTTCGGCAGCGGTGCCCATGCCGAGATTGATCATACCGACCTGCGGACCATTGCCGTGCGCAATGATGACTTCGTTGCCCTGCTCGATAAGGTCAACGATGGGCTTTGCGGTCTCGGTCACGAGTGCCAGTTGCTCATAAGGAGTGTTGCCCAAAGCGTTGCCGCCCAGAGCAATAACGATTCTTTTAGACATGATATTATCCTCACTTTATGACAGCGGAAGCATCGAAATGATACTTCCGCTGTGGATTTTTAGAAATCAGAACATCTTGCGCTTGTTGTCATCAGCGTCGAGGTCCATCAGAGTCTTGACAGGATCCTTCACCTGAGACATGAAGATCATAGCAGCGATGATGTACGGCTTGTAGGAAGCCTGCTTGTACAGAGGAACGAGATAACGATCGAATACGGAGTTATCAACTTCGCCTTCTTCGCAGCTCAGACCGGTGATATCAGCCGGCAGGCAGTGCAAGTACAGAGCCTTGCCATCCTTGGTCAGCTTCATCATCTCTTCGGTGCAAGCCCAATCCTTGTGGTTGGCATTCTGAGCAAGCAGTCTCTTCTCGAGCTCGTCGATGCCCTTCTGATCGCCCTTGGAGTACAGAGCGGTACGCTCTTCCATCGCCTTGAACGGAGCCCAGGACTTCGGATAAACGATGTCAGCATCCTTGAATGCTTCCTTCATGTCGTTGGTCTTGGTGAACTTGGAGCCGTACTTCTCGCAGTTCTTGCGAGCGATCTCTTCGACCTCGGGCATAACCTCGTAGCCTTCCGGATGAGCCAGGCAGACGTCCATGCCGAAACGGGTGAACAAACCGATAACGCCCTGCGGGACAGACAGAGGCTTGCCGTAAGACGGGGAATATGCCCAAGTCATAGCAACCTTCTTGCCCTTCAGGTTCTCAACACCGCCGAAGTAATGGATGACATGCAGCATGTCAGCCATGCACTGGGTCGGATGGTCAACGTCGCACTGCAGGTTGACGAGGGTCGGGCGCTGCTCTAAGATACCGTCACGGTAGCCGTCTTCCAGAGCGTCCATGAAGGTCTTCTGATACTCGTGACCCTGATGGATGTACATATCGTCACGGATGCCGATGACGTCAGCCATGAAGGAGACCATGTTAGCGGTCTCACGGACGGTCTCGCCATGAGCGATCTGAGACTTCTTCTCGTCCAAAACCTGCTCTTCCAAGCCAAGCAGATTGCAAGCGGAAGCGAAGGAGAAACGAGTACGGGTGGAGTTGTCACGGAACAGGGAGATGCCGAGGCCGGAGTTGAAGATCTTGGTGGACTTGTTGCGCTCACGCAGATCACGCAGAGCGTCAGCCACGGTGAAGATGGCTTCGATTTCGTCGTCGGTCTTGTCCCAAGTCCAATAGAAGTCGGACTTGTACATATTGTTAATGCGCAGAGTTTCCAGATGCTGGGCAAGCTTTACAGTTTTGCTCATTGTAAAATCCTCCATTATGGTTTTGTCTGCTCCGACAGAGCGTCGGAGCATATATTGATGATGTATTACTTGATGTCGTTGCCGGTCAGTTCCTGACGGAAAACAGCCTCGGTATCCTTGTTCTCGGGCTTGTACAGGCCGGGAACTGCTGCGTACAGAGCAGCGCAGACAACCAGATCGTCCTTCCAGTTGATCTCGTTCGGAGCGTGAGCCTGGGACTCGGCGCCGGGACCGAAGCCAACACACGGGATGCCATAACGGCCCTGGATGGAAACGCCGTTGGTGGAGAAGGTCCACTTGTCGGTGAGCGGACGGCCAATGCGCTTTTCCTTAGCGACATCGTCAACATACAGACGCTCGGTGCCCCACAGAGCGTGGTGAGCATCGATCAGAGCCTGAACGTGAGCAGCGGATTCCTTGTTGATCCAAGTCGGGAAGAAGCACTCGGTCTCGTAAACGTGGCCGTTCCATGCGGGACGGTCGTACATGTACATGGAAACCTTGACGTCCTTTGCATACTTCTTGCAAGCGGGCAGGTCCTCGATCTCCTTCAAGCAGGACAGGTAGGTCTCGCCTGCGGTCATGCGGCGGTCGATGGAGATTGCGCAGCTATCAGCAACAGCGCAACGGGACGGAGAGGTGTAGAAGATCTGAGAAGTGGTGCAGGTGCCTCTACCGAGGAAACGTGCATCTTCGTAGTGATCGGGGTTGTACTTCGGATCGAGCATCTTGACAAGACCCTTGATCTCCTTGTCGTCAGAAGCGTCGTTCTCGTTGAGGTCACGGACATTAAGAAGGATCTCAGCCATCTTGTGGATCGCATTGTCACCACGCTCGGGAGCAGAACCGTGGCAGGAAACGCCGCGAACGTCAACACGGATCTCCATACGGCCTCTGTGACCACGGTAGATACCGCCATCGGTCGGCTCAGTGGAAATGACGAATTCGACCTTGCTTCTTGCGTCTTCCGGACCGTCAAAGTACTCGTTGACGATGGACTGCCAGCACATGCCGTCGCAGTCTTCTTCCTGAACGGAGCCAACGACCATGATCTTATAGCCTTCGGGGATCAAGCCCAGATCCTTCATGATCTTGCCGCCGTAAACAGCAGATGCCATGCCGCCTTCCTGGTCGGAAGCGCCACGACCGTAGATGATGTCCTCGGTCTCGTAGCCCTGGTAGGGATCATGTTCCCAGTTGTTGATGTTGCCGATGCCGACGGTGTCGATATGAGAGTCGATCGCAATGATCTTCTCGCCATTGCCCATCCAGCCGATGATGTTGCCGAGCTTGTCGATCTCGACCTTATCGTAGCCGAGCTTTTCCATCTCAGCCTTGATGCACATGACAACGCCTTCCTCGTCACAGCTTTCGCTGGGGATGGCGATCATGTCGCGAAGGAAACGGCTCATGTCTGCACGGTAGCCTTGCGCAGCCTTCTTGATTGCTTCAAAATCCATGAAAATAACCTCCATAAATTATTATCAGTTCCAATCCGCATATTTGCGGTTCTAACATTATATTATCATAACAATTGCAGATGTCAAACAATTTTTTTGCAAATCTAAAAAAATTTTTGAAAAAATGATTGATTTTTCTAAAGAATGTGATATCATTGAATAGGAATCAAGCGTGAAGGAGGAGAATCTATGCTCAGCGAAAGCGAACTGAACTCCCTGAGGCGTATTGCCAAGGGAATTGCGGCTCAGTTTGGCGGAAACTGTGAGGTCGTTCTCCATGAGATTTCCGAGCGCAGCACGTCCAATTCCGTTATCGCTTTGGAGAACGGACACGTTTCCGGCAGAAGCTTAGGAGATGGCCCGTCACGCATCGTTTTGGAGCGCTTGGCGCAGGACGACGGCTGTCCGGAGGATCATCTGTGCTACCTGACGCGCACGCCCGACGGCAAGCTGCTCAAGTCCACCTCGATCTACATCCCCGATGAGGATGGAAGAGTCAGCGCCATTTTGGGCATCAATTTTGATATCTCTGCGCTCACCATGGCGCAGCAGATTCTATCAGGCTTGACCTCTACGGCTGAGACGACCGAGGAGGCGCCTGCACGCATCACACACAACGTCAACGAGCTGTTAGACGACCTCATTGAGCAGTCGGATCGGCTTGTAGGCAAGCCCGTTGCGATGATGAGCAAGGAGGATAAGGTTCGTGCCATTCAATTTTTGAATGACCGCGGAGCCTTGCTGATCACGAAATCGGGCGATAAAATCGCAAATCATTTTGGCATCTCAAAGTACACCCTATATTCTTATTTAGATGTAAAAACAGGAGGAAAAAACAATGATTGATCTTCGCATCAACAAGGAAGGCCTTGCCAACAACATTCGTAAGGCTAAGGAAAACAACATCATTATCCCGACCTTCGCACAGATGCAGAACCCTGATCTGATCCCCGAGAAGATCAAGGCTAAGCTCACTACCACCGGCCTGTGGGACATTGATCCCGTCAACCTCTTCCGCGTTACATGGAAGAACGAAGCCAAGGAGACAGGCGGTCTGTTCCAAAAGGTCCCGAACTATGTCGAGTTGCCCTCTGCTCTGACCGGCGTTAAGGCTCGTATCATCGCCATGTCCGGCAAGTGGTTCCCCACCGGCTGCCACAAGGTCGGCGCTTCCTTCGGTTGCCTGGTTCCCCGTCTTGTGACTGGTCAGTTTGATGCGACTTATCATAAGGCCGTATGGCCCTCCACCGGCAACTACTGCCGCGGCGGCGCATTCAACTCCAAGCTGCTGGCTTGCCAGTCCATCGCCATCCTCCCGGCTGAGATGAGCCAGGAGCGCTTCGATTGGCTCAAGTCCGTCGCCGGCGAAATCATCGCCACCCCCGGCTGCGAGTCCAACGTCAAGGAAATCTTCGACAAGACCTGGGAGCTGCGTCAGCGTGAGGATGTCATGATCTTCAACCAGTTCGAAGAAATGGGCAACCCCGTCTGGCACTACAACATCACCGGTGAAGCTCTTGCAACCCTGTACGAAGCAGTTCGTCGTGACGGCGACCGCCTGGCAGGCTGCGCATTCACCTCCGGTTCCGCAGGCACCATGAGCGCAGGCGACTACCTGAAGGATCACTATCCCACTGCAAAGGTCGCTGTCGGCGAAGCTCTGCAGTGCCCGACCATCGTCAACAACGGCTTCGGCGGTCACCGCATCGAAGGCATCGGCGATAAGCACATCCCCTGGATCCACAACGTTAAGAACACCGACATGGCAATCGCCATCGATGACGAAGACTCCCAGAGACTGCTCCGTCTGTTCAACAAGCCCGAAGGCAAGAAGTACCTCAAGGAAACTCTTGGTCTGGACGACGAGCTCATCGAAAAGCTCAGCTGGCTGGGCATCTCCGGCATCGCAAACGTCCTGTGCTGCATCAAGATGGCGAAGTACTACGAGCTGACCGAGAACGATGTCCTGCTGACCGTCCTGACCGACTCTGCTGTGATGTACGGTTCCCGTATCACCGAGCTCGACGAGAACCACGGCGCATACAGCGATTTCGAGGCTGCTCTGGATCACAACCTGCACATTTTGGGCCTCAAGACCGATAACCTCATCGAGCTGACCTATGCCGATCGTAAGCGTGTACATAACCTCAAGTATTACACTTGGGTTGAGCAGCAGGCTCGCGATGTGGCAGACCTCAACGCTCTGTGGTACGATACCAAGGGTACTTGGGACGCTGTCCACGCTCAAGCTGCTGAGATGGATGCGCTCATCAACGAGTTCAACGAAGCTACCGGACTGCTCAAGGCTCTTTAATTTGCTTATTCGCAGGAAAAATATTCGTCTTCCGGAGTATGACTATTCTTCGGCGGGTGCGTATTTTGTGACGATCTGCACAGATCAAAAGCAAAGAATTTTATCTGAACTACCAACCGTAGGGGCGGACGACTCTGTCCGCCCCTGTGAACTATCGGATAAAAATGCCAGTATTACAGAACTCGAGAAGATCGTAGGGGCGGACGACTCTGTCCGCCCGAAAATCAATGTTTATCTCACTGCGATCGGAGAAGTGGTAGATGCCTGCATTCGCCATATTTCGGAATACAATGTCGGCGTAAGTGTTGATAAATATGTGATTATGCCGAACCATGTCCATATACTGCTGCGCTTGGGCGGACAGAGTCGTCCGCCCCTACAAAAAATAGTGCAAGCGTTTAAGTCTGTTTCTACAAGAAAGTGCTGGAAGCTTGGTGTTTCTAAGCTGTGGCAGCGGTCATTTTACGACCATGTCATTCGGGATGAATCGGATTATTTGCGCATTTGGCAGTACATTGATGAAAATCCGATTCGCTGGAGCGAAGATATTTTCTTTGACACTACGCACTGTCACCAACCAAACGAAACGGAAGAAGCTCAACAAAGCAGGTGATCGCATGAAGCATAAAGACTATACCAAATTCGCGGCAATGAAGGCGTATCTTTTGGTATTTGCGATTGCGATCCTTGTGTTTGCTTTGTTCGGTCTGTTCATTCTGATTTTTCTCAATGCCGATACCTTGGGATATTTGTTTATCCCTTGCTTCTGCCTGTATATCGGATTTTTGTCGCTGATCCCGATTTGGATCTATCACCGCCGTGAAATGCTGCAGATCCATGCGTATTTGGGCGATGAGGCGTTTTATGCCCGTTATCCAAAGGAGAAAAAGCGTATGCTCCGCATTCAGGTTTGGAAAGAGAAATGGAACCGATTGTTTTTTTCGGGTGATGAAGATGATTTATCAAAGAATCCGTGATTTGCGCGAGGATAGAGATCTGTCGCAGGCTGCATTGGGTGCAGCTGTCGGCGTATCGCAAAGAACATATGCTTATTATGAAAGTGGGCAAAGAATGCTGCCACCGGAAATCCTCTGTGCGTTGGCACGATTTCACAATGTCAGCACGGACTACCTGCTGGAATTAACAGACGAGAAAAAACCATATCCTAAAAAACGTTAAAATTTGAAAGGATGATACGATGAAAAACGTAAAATGCGCACGCTGCGTCAAGTGCGGCAAGGAATATGAAGCAACTGCCAATATTACCAACTGCTCCTGCGGTGGTATTTTGGACATCATTTATGATTACGACTACATCAAGACGAACCTGACGAAGGAAAAACTCGCTTCTCGTGACGACCGCTCCATGTGGCGTTACCGTGAGCTGCTGCCCATCGAGGAAACTACTCAGAATACACCGTTGCGTGTAGGCTGGTCTCCTCTGTATGAGGCAGATCGCCTTGCCAAGGAGCTCGGCATCGGCAAGCTGTGGATCAAGGACGACGGGCAGAACCCGACTGCATCCTTGAAGGATAGAGCTTCCGCTATGGCAGTTGCCAAGGCACAGGAAGCCGGCGCAAAGGTCATCGCTTGCTCCTCCACCGGCAATGCAGCCTCTTCTTTGGCAGGTAATGCGGCTGCCGCAGGCATCAAGACCTATATTTTCGTTCCCTCTCGTGCCCCCAAGGGTAAGGTCGCTCAGCTCATGACCTTCGGTGCAACGGTTGTTTCCGTTCAGGGCAGCTATGAGGATACCTTCAACCTGTCCAAGGCTGCCATCGATAAGTGGGGCTGGTACAACCGCAATGCTGCCATCAATCCGTATCTGTCCGAAGGCAAAAAAACCGTCGGCTTGGAGATCATGGAGCAGCTCGGCTGGGAGGTTCCCGATTATATTGCCATTTCCGTCGGCGACGGCTGCACCATCGCAGGTCTGTGGAAGGGTCTGAAGGATCTGTATGCCATCGGCTTTATCGATAAGCTGCCTCGCCTGATCTCCGCACAGGCTGAGGGCTGCTGCCCCCTGAACCGTGCCATTGCCAACAACGAAGAATGGTATCCCATGGAAGAGAACACCTTGGCAGACTCCATCGCTGTCGGTGTTCCCAGAAATGCAACCAAGGCACTCATGGCGATCAAGGAATCTAACGGCATCGTCGTCAACGTCTCTGATGAGGAGATCATGGCAGCGCAGAAGCTGTTGGGCAGAACCTGTGGCGTCTTTGGTGAGCCTGCAGGCGTGACCGGCACCGCCGGCATCAAGAAGCTGTGCGAACAGGGCAAGCTTCCGAAGGATGCAAAGATCGTTTCCGTCGTCACCGGCAACGGCTTGAAGGATGTTGCAAATGCGATTGCTGCATGCGGTGAACCGATCTCCATCCCGTCGGATATGGATCTTCTTCTGAAGGCATTTGCCGAAAACGGCATCAAAATCGAAGAATAAATCATCAACGTGCAGACCTTGCGGTCTGCTCGTTGATTATAGTATCGAAACAACTACCGTTTTCTCATTCTGATATGCCATAGAATTAGTTCCGTTAAAACTAAAAAAGTCATGTGCGGCACTTGAATATTAGCACAAAGTGTGTTAAAATTTGTTTGGGAAGACAAATACTGACACTTTTTTAAGTTGTATTTTATTATAATGCAATATAAAAGTGGGGGTATGCAGATGAGTAGCTCGAAAAACAAGAATAGCAAAGGAGCGAGAAAGATAGCTATATTAACGGCTAAATGTAGCAGGGTGTTTGTGGTATCGCCTGATCAATCAAAAAAGTTTTTAGAACATAAACATAAGAATAACACCAATAAGGAAATATTATCAAAAATAACCACAAAAATAAAAGATAACAACGGCAAAGCGTAATTATGCTTGCGATTACTCAATGTCTTTCCATAAAGTCGATCAGAATGATTCCGATCTGCTAAGTAAATTCAGATGCGAATATCCGGCGATTCGGCATTTTATTCAAGAACAAAGCGTTGAATCTAAAAATGATGTTTCTTATGTCTTTGTTGATGATGAGAACAATAGGATCATGGGATTTTGTGCGATTTGTTGTACAGGGATTTCTGTTACCGATATGGATGACGATGGTAAGGAATTTTTGACAAGCGTTCCTGCGATTGAAATTGACTATTTTGCGGTAGATGAGGAATATCGCAGCTTAAAACTGGATGAAAGCTCCAATAGATACGAAACTTTGAGCAGAGCATTCTTTCTATATATGTTAGATCGTATTAAGGATATTTCGGTTAAGCATGTGGGAGCAACACATGTTTGCTTGTATGCAGTGCCCAAAGCGGTCAATTTCTATAAAAGGTGTGGGTTTGAACCGTTTGAAGAATTCATGAATCCGGATGAGATTCCTTTCTTAAAAGACTGTATACCGATGTTTTATGTGATTGATAAGTAATCAAGACAGATAGCAGGATTCCTTCCATGGATCAAACTGCCCCAAAGTCCTTCGTGGGGCATGTTGCATTTGAAAAAATATGCTGACAATTTTATTCTTGCCGATTATTTCAGACACAGGATCCAACGAGCAGACCTTGCGGTCTGCTCGTTGATTTTAGAAAATCTTTGATAGAAATTCCGATTGATCAAGCAGGAGGAATGTGTAAAACAACGAAAATCAGCACAGCGGAGCGCATAGGAAGCTCTGCCCGCAGCGTGTGCTTTGCGTGCGGGCAAACGGTTGCAAATTTTTGCATCCATAGGGGGAAGAAAACTGCATGCGTGGGGTGCAGAAAACGGTACACTAATAAAAATAATATAATAACATATTAATAAATGCTGTTGACTTTGTGTTTTGTTTATGGCATACTGGAATCAAAGGAGGCGAATGCTTATGCAATGGTTTTGGCTGGTCGCACTGGTGCTGTTCATCATATTCGAGGCTGCGACAAGTGCGCTGGTTTCGTTGTGGTTTATCGGCGGCAGTCTTGCGGCGCTGCTTGCGGCGATTTTTGGAGCACCGATCTGGGCACAGGTGATATTGTTCCTTGCGGTGTCGGTTGCGCTGTTGTTTGCGCTCAGACCGCTGATGAAGAAATTTGTCACCCCTCGCAAGATCGTCACAAATGCCAGAGGCAATATTGGAAAAAACGCCATCGTCACCGAGACGATCGACGATCTGCACGGAAAGGGCGCTGTGAAAATTTCAGGCGTGCTATGGTCGGCTCGCAGTGCAGATGGCAGTACGATTGAAGAAGGTACCATCGTCCGTGTGACGGAGCTTGAGGGTGCGAAGGTTTGTGTGGAAAAGAAGGAGGTTACACTATGATTCTTGCGGCAACAGCAAATCCCACAGTACTTGCGATCATTGCGCTGATCGTAATTTTGTTCATCATCATTATCAAAAGCATTTATATCGTCAAGCAGTCGTATGCCTATGTGATCGAGCGTATGGGTGCGTTTTCGACCGTATGGGAGGTCGGCTTGCATTTTAAGATTCCGTTTATTGAGCGTGTGGCAAAGCGTGTGACGCTGAAGGAGCAGGTTTTGGATTATCCGCCTCAGCCCGTCATCACGAAGGACAATGTCACCATGCAAATCGATACGGTTGTTTATTTTTCCATCACCGATCCCAAGCTCTACACCTACGGCGTGGAGCGTCCAATGCTTGCGATGGAAACGCTGACGGCAACGACGCTTCGTAATATCATCGGCGATTTGGAGCTTGACCAGACGCTGACGAGCCGTGACGTGATCAATACCAAGATGCGTTCAATTTTGGACGAGGCGACCGACCCGTGGGGCATCAAGGTCACACGAGTGGAGCTGAAGAATATTTTGCCGCCGCAGGACATTCAGAACTCCATGGAAAAGCAAATGAAGGCAGAGCGTGACCGCCGTCAGGCGATCTTGCAGGCAGAGGGCACGAAGCATTCGCAGATTTTGGTTGCCGAGGGTGAAAAGGAATCGGCAATTCTGCGTGCCGATGCGGAAAAACAAGCGGCAATTTTGCGTGCACAGGGTCAGGCAGAGGCAATTTTGGCAGTGCAGAAGGCGACTGCAGAGTCTATGAGACTGCTCAACGAGGCTTGCCCGAACGATCAGGTTATTAAGCTCAAGGCGCTTGAGGCAATGCAGAGAATCGCTGACGGCAAGGCGACCAAGATCATTATCCCGTCGGAAATTCAAGGTCTTGCAGGCTTGGCAAACGGACTTGTCGAATCTGTGAAGGAGCCGAAGGAGAATGTATAAAGCAAGACTTGCAACGCAGCTGCGGAAATTATTCTGGCTGCAAATTGCAAGCGCTTTCTCCGTTCCACTGATCGGAATTTTCATCGGTGTGCTGTTCCTCAGGCTCGATGACGTGAATGAAAATTATAAAAAAGCAGGAATTTTCTGTCTGCTTCGATCCGTTTGCAATATTTTCGGCATTGTGAGAATCAAGTTCTTTTTTCTTGCAACAGGCGTTTCTTTGGTAGGACTGGTGTTTGCCGTTTTGTCGATTTACTATGAGTGCAAGGCACATTCGCAGGTGCTTGAGTGCATAGACGGTCGGTTTTCCGATCGATGGCTGATGCTTTTCAAATGGAATACCGCTGTGCTGTGCAGTGTACCTGTGATCATGCTGTGCAGCTGGTTGCTTCCATCGTTGGTGCTGTTTTTGACGCCGATCGTTGTGATCTTCGGCATCGTAGTGACGGTGTTTTACCTGATATACCTATATCGCACAGCAGAAATTTTTCTCAATACGAAAAAAGAGGCTGTCACCTGACAGCCTCTTTTTGATATAATTCAGCGCCAAATCCCGATTTATCGCTCTGTTTGAATTATAAAAAACCGATCCGTAACAGCTCTCGACCACGCGAAGCGTGCCGGGAGGGGTCATGGGGGGACGGTTGCGAGCGCCACCGGCGGCGAAAAGCAAACGTCCCCCCACGCAGTGGAGCAAACCGAAGCTTTGTATGCATTTTCGATATCTTCGCTAAGCTCCTTCGCTTCGCTCTTCGATGGCAGATACGGACTGACAATCTCCCCGATAAATCGGAATTTGACGGATCATTGACAAGAGGTTTGTATGAATTTTGAACTTTGGTTAGGGATACTGATTCCCTTGATCGGCACGACCTTGGGTGCCGGCGGCGTTTTATTTTTGAAAAAAGATATGTCACCTCTGCTGCGTCGAGGTTTAACCGGCTTTGCAGGCGGTGTGATGGTTGCAGCGTCCGTATGGAGCCTCCTGATCCCTGCGATGAACTACGCAAGCGATATGGGAAAGCTTGCATTCATTCCTGCAGCGGTTGGTTTTTTGATAGGCATTGCGTTTTTGCTTGCGCTTGATCGTCTGATCCCTCACCTGCACGCAGACGGTGAGACAGAGGGACCGAAATGCAATTTTCCAAAAAGTACGATGCTTGTCTTTGCCGTTGCGCTGCATAATATCCCTGAGGGCATGGCCGTCGGCGTGGTTTATGCAGGCTTGGCAAGTGGCAACTCGGAGTTGTCCATAGCCGGTGCCTTGGCACTTTCCATCGGTATTGCGATCCAAAATTTCCCCGAAGGTGCGATTATTTCCATGCCGCTCAAGGCTGAGGGTGTGGGCAAGGGAAAAGCCTTCCTTTTGGGCGTAGCTTCGGGTGTTGTGGAGCCGCTTGCGGCGATTTTGACGATCTTGGCAGCGGAGCTTGTGCTGCCGATCCTGCCATATCTTTTGAGCTTTGCGGCAGGCGCCATGGTCTATGTGGTCGTCGAGGAGCTGATCCCCGAGAGCGCGCAGGGAAAGCACTCCAATCTCGGTACCATCACATTTGCGATCGGTTTTTGTTTGATGATGATATTAGACGTAGCGTTGGGATAAAACGAGGCTGCCTCACATTTGTGAGGTAGCCTTGTTTTTCCAAATTAATCTGCTCACCAAATTCCGATTTATCTTTCAGTTCGCACAGGCTAAGGCTTCTCCTTGAGGATGCCCTCCGCAGAGGGTATGCGTAGCGCAACCGAGCGAAGCGAGGCTCTTAGCGCGAAGAAGAAGCTGTCAGCGCAGCTGACTGATGAGGTGTGCAGGAAAAAGTTGCGATTTTATGATAGTTCTCGGCACATTCGCAACTTCTCCACCTCATCCGCCCCTTCGGGGCACCTTCTCCTCAAGGAGAAGGCTTTGACCTGCGCAAATACGAAACTCACCAATAAATCAGAATTTGGCAATTTTGATCGTGGGGACACACGTCCTCGGGTGCTCGCAATGGCATTTTTGATACTAATCGCCGATTAAAACATTCATTTTAATCGGCGAAGGCAGTAAAAAAACGCTTTTTTACTGCCCGTTTTTGCGATTATAAAGTAAGAATCGCAAAAACACGTCTCATACCAATCACAAATGCGCATATTGCCAATTAAAATGCTTTTGAGCATTTTAATTGGTGATTGGTATGAATCGGTATTAGAGCGTTAAAAATGCCGAAGAGTTGTTTCTCTTCAGCATTTTTCTTCTTCCACTTTGACGATATCGATCGCAGATTGCAACAGCAGATTGATCAGCTCGTTTCTTGAACGATTGGTCTGCTCAGAAAGTGCATCCAAACGCTCCACAAGCTCGTCCTTCATACGAACGGATATGATCTTGGAGCCATCCTCGCCCTTACGAGCAGTCTTTTTTGTGATTTTGATTTCTCCTGTCATAATATCACCTCTGCGTTTATTTTATCTTGACAGAAGAATAAAAAATATATTATAATTTAGTAGTTATTACAAACTACATTAATGTAGTATTTTATAGAGGGCAAACATGACACAGTTAGAGCTTTTTCAAAAAATGTATGCTGTTATTTGCGGCGGCGTAGACGATGCATTGAAGCAGCTTCCTAAAATTTCAGAAACGCTTTATGCGCGCTGTATTTTGGAAAAATCACTGATGACTGCGGAGGATTTATTTATTCGATACGAAGAGACCCAAGACACATGTATGAGAAGGTCATGACCCACCATGAAAATGGCTGTTTCGACATTCTTCACCGCCAAATTCCGATTTATCGAGCTGTTGGCTGCGTTTTGACACCGTAGGGGCGCACGACTCTGTGCGCCCGTGCAGGCACTTCGTGTGGGCGGACAGAGTCGTCCGCCCCTACAATTTGAAAAACAAAACTCACCGATAAATCGGAATTTTATGGTACGGTGAATGTTTTGCGGCGGAAATCGATTTTTTTCTTGACATTCTTCGGATTTATGCTATCATAGTGATAATTTCATAACCTTATCGAGAGTGGCGGAGGGACCGGCCCGATGAAGCCCGACAACCTGCATGATTGCAAGGTGCCAATTCCGGCGATCAGATCGACAGATGAGGACACGAGCGTACCCTGTCGAGAGAACAGGGTATTTTTTTGTGCCAATAAGGTTCTGAAACTAATTCTCGATTAAAATATTTAATCAAGAATTCCGTGCGCTACGCACACTCACATCGTGCGAAAGCACGCTGTGCAGTCCCATGCAGTTCTTGACGCACCTTCGGTGCTATAAAAAGCTTTAGAAGCTTTTTATTAAGAACTAGTATGAAATAATATTGAAAGGAGCCTTTTTCTTATGCAAAAACGTATTTTTACTTCCGAATCCGTAACCGAGGGACATCCCGACAAGGTTTGCGACCAAATTTCCGACGGCGTTTTGGATGCCATTTTGGCGCAGGATCCGACCGCACGTGTTGCCTGCGAATGTGCGGCAACCACCGGCATGGTCGTGGTCATGGGTGAGATTTCGACCAATTGCTATGTTGATATTCCTCATGTCGTCCGTCAGACCCTTTGCGACATCGGCTATGACAGCCCCGAGGCTGGATTTAATGGCAATACCTGCGCCGTTTTGACCGCAATCGACGAGCAGTCGGGCGATATCGCCATGGGCGTGAACAATTCCTATGACGATGCCGACACTTTGGGCGCCGGCGATCAGGGTATGATGTTTGGCTATGCCTGCGACGAAACGCCGGAATTGATGCCTGCACCGATTTACTTTGCCCACAAGCTGGCACAGCGATTGACCGCCGAGCGAAAGAACGGAAATCTGCCCTGGCTCCGTCCGGATGGCAAGAGCCAGGTTTCCGTGGAATACAATGAAGATGGCAGCGTCAAGCGCATCGATAACGTTGTCATTTCCACCCAGCACTCCGACAGCATCGAGATCGGTGAGCTGAGAAAGAGCGTCATCGCCAATATCATTAAGCCCACCCTGCCCGAAGAGCTGATCGACGAGGAAACAAAGTTTTATGTAAACCCGACAGGCCGTTTCGTCATTGGTGGACCGGTCGGTGACACCGGCTTGACCGGCAGAAAGATCATCGTTGATACCTACGGCGGTTATGCAGCCCATGGCGGCGGCGCATTTTCGGGTAAGGACCCGACGAAGGTCGATCGCAGCGCGGCCTATATGGCTCGTTACGTTGCGAAGAACATTGTTGCCGCAGGACTTGCCAAAAAGTGCCAGATTCAGCTTGCTTACGCCATCGGCGTGGCGCAGCCTGTGTCCGTTTTGGTCGATACCTACGGTACCGGCAAGCTTTCCGACCTGCGCCTGAGCGAGCTGGTGCGTGGGTGCTTCGATCTGCGCCCTGCCTCCATCATTGAGACACTGAACTTGCGCCGTCCGATCTACCGTCAGACCGCTGCTTACGGTCATTTCGGCAGAACGGATCTCGATCTGCCTTGGGAACGCACCGATGCAACCGAGCGCCTGCTGAGCAAGATCTGAGCCTCAATGCAAATTCCGATTGATCGGTAAGATTGGCAGTTCGTATCTGTCATTCTGAGTAGCTTGCGACGAAGAATCTTAGCGAGGGTATCGAAGATGCGTACTATACTTCGGCTTGCTCCACTGGCGGCGCTCGCAACCTTACCCCCATGACCCCTTCTGGCACGCGGTGCGTGGTCGAAAGCTGTGACTTGTCGATTTGTGAAAATTCAAACAGCCCGACAAATCGGAATTTTGTGAACCGTATGAAATGAGGATTTTTTATGAAGCTTTCCCGAAAAATTGAACTATGCCAGCTCTCTCCGATCCGCAAGTTTTATCCCTATGCGGTTGCAGCCGAGCAGCGTGGCATTTATATCCATGCTCTGAACATTGGTCAGCCTGATATCCAAACACCGAACGCATATCTCGATGCGATCAAGGCTTATCGTGAAAATGTGCTCTCCTATGCGCCGTCTCCCGGCATTCCTTCTTTGATCGAGGCGGTGCAGGGCTACTATGCCCGTTTGGGTGTCCGGTATGACGCGAGCGATATCGTGATCACAACCGGCGGCAGCGAGGCGCTTTTGATGACGATGATGAGCATTTTGGACGAGGACTGCGAGGTCATCGTGCCGGAGCCTTATTATCCGAATTATCACACCTTCATTCGCATGGCAGGCGGCAAAATCTGCCCTGTGCCGACGGTTGCGGAGGACGGCTATCGTTATGCTTCTCGTGAGCGCATCGAACCGCTGATCAATGAAAAAACCAGAGCGATTTTGATCACCAACCCCGGCAATCCCACAGGCACACTGCTGACAAATGAAGAGGTGCGTTTGCTTGCTGATATCGCCAAGGAGCATGATCTGTTTTTGATTTGCGACGAGGTCTATCGAGAATTTATTTATGATGGAGAAATGACCACAGCCGCCGCTTTGGAGGATATGGCGGAGAATTTGGTCATGATCGATTCCGTGTCAAAGCGATTCAGCGCTTGCGGCGCAAGAATCGGCGCACTCATCAGCCGCAACAAGACGTTGATCGAGGGCGCAGTTAAGATCGCACAGGCTCGTCTGTCCGTTGCAACGCTCGATCAGATCGGTGCGCAGGCGCTTTACGGCGTGGATTCGTCCTATTTCAACGAAACGAGAGAGGAATACCGCCGCCGCAGGGATGTCTGCTATCGCAAGATGAAGGAGATTCCGAATGTTGTCGTTGCCGAGCCGAAGGGAGCGTTTTATATGATGGCAAAGCTCCCAATCGAAGATGCCGAGGATTTCCAAATGTTCCTGCTCAACGAATTTGACGACAACGGCGAGACGGTCATGTTTGCACCGGGCAGTGGTTTTTATGCCACTGAGGGCGCAGGTAAGAGCGAAATTCGCCTTGCCTACGTGCTTTGCGCCGAGCAGCTCGAGCGTGCGCTCGACGTTTTGCGCAAGGGATTAGAAAAATATTTGCAAAGATAATCAAAAGGGGCTGTAAAAAAACAGCCAAATAAAGGCGGCGAGTCTCTGCAAAGAGGCTCGCCGTCGACCATTGTTAGGAAATGTTTATTTAAGATTATGTAATGTGCTAAATTGCAGGGAATTTGCATA
>SVKY01000061.1 GCA_015068235.1 Oscillospiraceae bacterium | reverse complement strand
ACGAGCTTACTTATTAGAGGGCGACCCAAGAGCAAATGTGTAAACCATGTTGTTGCGCAATCTGTAAACCATGTTGCTCTTGACACATGACCCTCCCCTACCGTTCAAAATTTGAAATTCATCGATAAATCGGAATTTGGGTGATGGTTTTACACTGCGGTTTCTTTCAGGGCGGTCAGGGCGGCATCGATCTCCGCTTTCGTCGTCATATGCCCGATCGAGAAACGGACGACACCCCTCGGAAATGTGCCGAGCGTTTTGTGCGCAGACGGTGCACAATGCAGACCGCAGCGTGTCAATATGCCGTAGCGCTGCTCCAAAATATCGGCAGCCTCGGCATTATCTAAGTTTACATAATCTACCGCAATGACCCCCACCCGATCGTCTGTACGCTTGCTTCCGATCAAACGAATGCCATCAATATTTTCCACGCCCCGGATAAAATATTCCGTCAGCTCCGTTTCCTGCTTTCGGCGGTCCTCTACACCAATTCGGTTGACATAATCCATTGCAGCAGACCAGCCGTAGATTGCCGGCAGATTCGGCGTACCCGGCTCAAAGCGGTCGGGCAGATACGGTGGCAGCTCCTCAGAATCGGACATGCTCCCCGTGCCGCCTGCGATCAGCGGATCCAAACGGGAAGCAAGCTCCTGAGAGATCAGAAGTGCTCCGATTCCCTGCGGTCCGAGCAGCCCTTTATGGGCAGGAACCGACAGCGCACTGAGCTGAAGCTCGGCAAAATCGACCGCAATATGACCTGCACTCTGTGCAGCATCCAAAACAAAATCGATGTCGTGAAGTTTGCATAATTCCCCGACAGCTTTTGCATCCTGCACCGTTCCGCACACATTCGAAGCATGGCAGAGAAGGAACATTTTGGTATTCTCACGGATCAGGGGTTTAATGGCTGAAAGATCCATCCGTCCGCATAGATCGCTCGGAACTCGGTCAAATTCGATACCGAGCTGCACTAAGGGACGCATCACGGCGTTATGCTCCATCGAGCTGACAAGCACATGGTCGCCCTTTTTTAGGCAGCCCTTGATCGCCATATTGAGCGCAGCCGTGTTGCCCGAGGTAAAAATCACTCGGGTCGCATCATCATGGTGAAAATAGCTTGATAGCTTTTCACGTAGCTCAAGCGTTTCCAAGCCTGCCTCCTGCGCAGGAGCGTAAACGCTGCGGTTGATGTTCACGCCAATGTTTTCGATATAATATTTCATTCGCTCACCGACAAGCGGCGCTTTCGGCAGCGAGGTGGCTGCATTGTCAAAATATAGCATTCTGATCCCTCCGTTTGTGTGGATATTATAGCAAGTTTTTTTCGCTCTTGCAACAATATTTCAGTTTTTCAATTGCCTTGACTTTTTTGAAAATGTTGGATATACTATATTTTAGATTATTATGCTCAAAAAACTGTGTGAGGAATATTATGGCAAAGAAACAATCTTACGGCAACGAAAGCATCAGCGCCTTAAAGGGTGCTGACCGTGTACGTCTGCGTCCTGCGGTCATTTTTGGTTCGGACGATATTGTGGGCTGTCAGCATGCGGTATTTGAAATTCTATCGAACGCCATCGACGAGGCGCGTGAGGGGCACGGCGACCTGATCATCGTCACCCGCTACGAGGACAGGAGCATCGAGGTCGAGGACTTCGGCAGAGGCTGTCCCGTCGATTGGAACGAAAAGGAACAGCGCTATAATTGGGAGCTGGTCTTTTGCGAGATGTACGCAGGCGGCAAATACAATAACAACGCCGGGGATAACTATGAATTTTCCTTGGGATTGAATGGCTTGGGCACCTGCGCAACGCAGTACGCTTCAGAATTCTTTGATGCCCGAATTTACCGTGACGGCTTTAAGTATACGCTGCATTTTGAACGTGGCAACATCGTCGGCAAGCTGAACAAGGAGCCTGCTGACCGCAAAAAAACAGGCTCGTTATTCCGCTGGAAGCCCGATTTGGACGTTTTTACGGACATCAACATTCCGCTGGAATACTATTTGGACGTTTTGAAGCGGCAAGCCGTTGTCAACGCAGGCGTGACCTTCCGCTTCCGCAATCAGGTCGGAAATAAGTTCGAAACGACTGAGTTCCGCTATGAAAAGGGCATCTTGGACTATATCACCGAGCTGACCGAGGGCAATTCCTTCACCATGCCGCAGTTTTGGGAGACCGAACGAAAGGGTCGTGACCGTGAGGACAAGCCCGAATACAAGGTCAAGATCACAGCTTCCGTCTGTTTTTCACGCTCGATGAGCCGTTTGGAATATTACCACAATTCCTCGTGGCTTGAGCACGGCGGTGCACCCGACAAGGCAGCAAGAAATGCCTTCGTCTACGCAATCGATGCGTATTTGAAGCAGTCGGGCAAATATGTCAAGAACGAGTCGAAGATCACGTTCCAGGATGTTGCCGATTGCTTGGTTTTGGTGACGAACTGTTTTTCCACCCAAACCTCTTATGAAAATCAGACCAAGAAATCCATCAATAACAAGTTCATTCAGGAGGCGATGACGGAGTTTTTCCGCAGCCGCTTACAGGTTTATTTTATTGAAAATAAGGCAGAAGCTGACAAGATTGCAGATCAGATTTTGATCAATAAGCGCAGCCGTGAGACAGCCGAGCGTGCGAGAATTTCGGTCAAGAAGAAGCTTTCCGGCTCTTTGGATATTTCCAACCGTGTGCAAAAATTTGTCGATTGCCGCAGCCGTGAGGCAAGCAAGCGTGAATTGTACATCGTCGAGGGCGATAGCGCAATGGGCTCAGTCAAGCTCTCCCGTGATGCGGAATTTCAGGGAATTATGCCTGTGCGTGGCAAAATTCTCAACTGCCTGAAGGCAGATTACGGCAGGATTTTCAAAAGCGAAATCATTACCGACCTTCTGCGTGTCATGGGCTGCGGTGTGGAGGTCAAGGACAAGCATGTCAAGGACCTGACCACCTTCGATATCGATGCGCTGCGCTGGAATAAGATCGTCATCTGCACCGACGCCGACGTGGACGGCTTCCAGATTCGCACGCTGATTTTGACCATGCTTTACCGCCTTGTGCCGACCTTAATCCGCGAGGGCTATGTGTACATCGCAGAATCGCCGCTATTTGAGATCAACACCAAGGATAAGACGTGGTTTGCCTATTCCGAGGCGGAAAAGGCGGAAATTTTGAAGTCCATCGGGGATAAGAAATACACCATCGCACGCTCAAAGGGCTTGGGCGAGAACGAGCCCGAGATGATGTGGATGACGACCATGAACCCCGAAACGAGAAGACTCATCAAGGTCATGCCCGAGGATGCAGAAAAGACAGCGATCTATTTTGACCTCCTGTTGGGCGATAATTTGGCAGGACGAAAGGATTATATCGCCGAAAACGGCAGCCAATATCTCGACTTGGCAGACATTTCGTAAATATGCAAATTCCGATTTATCGCTTTGTGCATGCACTCCTTGTAATGTCATTCTGAGGGAGCTTGCGACCGAAGAATCTTAGCGAGGGTATCGAAACTGCATACGACGCTTCGGTTTGCTCCACTGCGTGGGGCGTACCTTTCTTGTCCCGTCAAGAAAGGTACCAAAGAAACGGCATGGGGAGGCGCTGACGTGCACGCCTATCGTTTCCCTGCTGTTTCGTAAGCTGTTTCTCGGCGTGCAGCCGCCCTCCCCATGACCCCTCCCGGCACGCTGCGCGTAGTCGAAAGCTGTGACTGGTCGGTTTTGGACAATTCAAACTGCTCGACAAATTGGAATTGATCAGAAGGAAGTTTTTTATGGCAAAGAAGAAAAAAGAACTTGATATTAAGAAGAACATCGACACCTCCCGGGTCGAGGGCTTGCGAGCTGAGGTGCTCGAACAGCCCATCACCGACACGCTGACGGTGAACTATATGCCCTACGCCATGAGCGTGATCGTATCGCGTGCGATCCCGGAGATCGACGGCTTCAAGCCCTCGCATCGCAAGCTGCTTTACACAATGTACAAGATGGGCTTGTTAAACGGTGGCAAAACAAAATCCGCAAACATCGTCGGTCAGACCATGCGCTTAAATCCCCACGGCGATGCGGCGATCTATGAGACAATGGTGCGCTTGGCACGTGGAAATGAGGCGCTTTTGGTGCCGTTTGTCGATTCCAAGGGCAATTTTGGCAAAGTCTACTCCCGTGACATGGCTTACGCCGCCTCCCGTTACACCGAGGCAAAGTTAGAGCCGATCTGCGCTGAAATTTTCCGTGAGATCGACTCGGAGACCGTGGATTTTGTCGACAACTATGACAGCACGATGAAGGAGCCTGTTTTGCTTCCGACCTCATTCCCGAATGTGCTGGTCTCTGCCAATATGGGCATCGCCGTCGGCATGGCAAGCAATATTTGCTCGTTCAACCTGCGTGAGGTCTGCAAGGCAACGGCTGCATGGATCAAAAATCCCGATTGTGATCTTTTGGAAATCATGCCTGCGCCCGATTTTTCCACGGGTGGCGAAATCCTCTACCATCCACAGGATATGGCGGAGGTCTACCGCACGGGCAGAGGCAGCATAAAGCTCCGTGCCCGTTGGCGCTATGTCAAAGAGGGAAATTTGATCGAAATTTATGAAATTCCCTACACCACGACCACTGAAGCGATCATCGACAAGGTTTCCGAGCTGATCAAGGCAGGCAAGATCCGTGAAATTTCGGATATGCGAGACGAAACCGACCTGTCGGGCTTAAAGCTGACGATCGACCTCAAGCGTGGTGTCGAGCCTGAAAAGCTGATGCAGAAGCTTATGAAGGCAACACCGCTTTGCGATAGCTTCGGCTGCAATTTTAATCTTCTCATTGCAGGCATGCCGAAGGTTTTGGGTGTGCGTGAGATCATCGAGGAATGGACCGCGTGGAGAACCGATTGCGTTCGCCGTCGTGTGTATTTCCAAAAGCAGAAAAAGGCGGAAAAGCTGCATCTGTTAAAGGGCTTGAAGCGCATTTTGCTCGACATTGACAAGGCAATTCGCATCATCCGTGAGACCGAGAGCGAAGCCGAGGTCGTGCCGAATTTGATGATCGGTTTCGGCATTGACAAAATTCAGGCAGAATATGTCGCAGAGATCAAGCTACGCAATATTAATAAAGAATATATCCTCAAGCGCACCGAAGAGGTCGATTCCTTGGAGGAAGAGATCGAGCAACTGGAGGAGCTTCTCAAGAGCGAGAAGAAAATACGCAATATCATTGTGAAAGAACTCGATGCCATTGCCGAAAAGTACGGCAAGGATCGCAAGACAGGCATTATTTTCGGCGGTGAAGAAGCCGAGGAGGACGAGGCAGAACCGATTCCCGACTATCCCGTGACGGTTTTTGTGTCGAAAGAGGGCTATTTCAAGAAGATCACGCCGCAATCTCTGCGCATGTCCGGCGAGCAGAAATTCAAGGAGGGCGACAGCCTCAAATTCTCCTTGGAGACGACCAATGCTGCCGAAATTATGGTCTTTACCGACAAATTTCAGGTCTACAAGGCTCGCTGTGCGGATTTTGATGACAGCAAAGCCTCCGTTTTGGGCGATTACCTGCCCGGAAAGCTCGGCTTCGACGAGGGCGAAAACGTCATCGATGTCTGCTTCCCCGGCGATTACAGCGGAAATGTGCTGTTTGTCTTTGAAAACGGCAAGGTCGCAAAGGTCGAGCTTTCCGCCTATCAGACCAAGTCCAACCGCCGCAAGCTGACCGGCGCTTATTCCGATCGCAGCCCCTTGAAGGCGGTGTTCCTGCTCAAGGAGGATGCGCAGATCGCTCTGTATTCCACCGAGGGTCGTGCGCTGATCTTCTCCACGGCGCAGCTTGTGCCCAAAACCACCCGCGCAACGCAAGGGGTTGCCGTGATGAGCTTAAAGCGCAAGGCTTTGCTGCACCGTGCGGCATTGCTCGGGCAAAGCGGCATCGTCAACGTCAGCCGCTATCGCACCCGCTCCCTGCCTGCTGCCGGCGCCGTTTTGAAGGACGAGGACGCCGAGGAAAAACAGATCGTAATGGAGCTTTGATATGAAAGAACTTCTGCGCAATATTTTGATGATCCTGTTCGGCAGTATCGTCTTTGCACTGGGCTTTGACCTGTTTTTGGAGCCTGCGGGCTTTAACTGCGGCGGTGTCAGCGGCGTTGCCATGCTGATCGACTATGCCGTGGATATCCCTTGGCTCACAGTCGGCGTCCTCAGCGCAATGATCAATTTGCCGCTGTTCTTCTGCGGCTACAAAAAAATCGGCAAATACTTTTTCTTCACTTCCCTATTCGGCATGCTTTGCAGCTCGATCTTTTTTGACCTCTTTGCCAAGCTTCCGATCCCCGAGGTCGAGCCGATGCTTGCCGTTTTGTTCGGCGGCGTGATGATCGGCGCAGGTCTGGGCGTGGTCTTTTTGGCAGGCGCATCGACCGGCGGCATCGACATCGTTGCGCGCCTTTTGAAGCTGAAATTCCGCAATTTCCCCATCGGTAAAATCATTTTGGTCTTTGACCTTTGCACCGCTGTTGCCACGGGTATCGTCTACCGTCAGGTCAGCAATACCCTTTACAGTGCCGTGACGCTGTATCTTTCCAGTGTGGTTTTGGATAAAGTCGTCTACGGCATGGACTATGCCAAGGTTGCACTGATCATCACCGAAAAATATGAGGAGATCGCCTACGCCATCGACACGCAGCTCGACCGTGGCATTACGCTTCTGCGTGGTCAGGGCTTTTTCAAGCGGCAGGATAAATATGTCCTGCTCAGCGCCGTCAAGCGTAAGCAGCTTGCAGAGCTGAAAGAGCTGGTCAATTCGATCGATCCCGACGCATTTGTCATCTTGCAGGATGCGCATCAGGTCCTGGGCGACGGCTTTAAGCGCTACGACCGTAACGAGCTTTGACCTGCGCAAATACGAAACTCACCGACAAATCGGAATTTGACAACCGCTATTTTTTTGAAAGGAGGGCTTTCGATGGAAAAGCTGCTGACGATCCTATTGCTTTTGGCGTTTTTGCTCACCGGCTGCACCGCATTTGTAGACAACAGCTATCTTGTCGTCGAGAAGCACTCCGAACAGCCGACGGTCCCGAACGAAACCGCCATCGAGGAAGCCGACGTGATCTCCAACCGAAGCCAGCTGCGCTGGGCGGTTTTGTCCTGTATCTCCGATTGGGCGGAGAACAGCACACTTCTTGTTGAAAACTATGAGGACGATCTGAGCAACGACCTGTCCGAAATCCTGAACTATGCCACGCAGGAATATCCCATCGGTGCCTACGCTGTCGATTTTATCGATGCGGAGCTGAACGGCGATGCGCAAAAAGGCAGCATTTCGCTTTCCATCGTGTTCAGACGCTCTGCCGCTGAGATCAAGTCCATCGTCACCGTCAACACCACCTCTGCCGCCCTGCGCAGGATCGAGCAGGCGCTGCGCTCTTGCCAAACAGCACTGACCTTCCGCATTCGTGACTATGACGAGGTCGATTTTTCCGCTGCAATTCAGGAATATTGCCTGGAAAATCCAAACACCGTCCCTGCGATCCCCGATTTTTCCGCAGAGGTCTATCCTCCCAAGGGTGAGACCCGAATTTTGGAGCTGCATTTTACCTACCCCGACACAAGAGAAGAATTGCAGCTCAAGCTCTCGTCGGTCAACACCATTTTGTCCTCGGCAAAATCCTATATCCAGGCAGGCGCAGATGATCAAGCCCGTGTGGAGCTGCTTTCGAGATTTTTAACGACACGCTTCAACTATCAAATTGCAAGCAAAACACCCTCCATGCCTGCTTATGATCTTCTGTGCGGCGGCTTGGCGCACAGTCTTTCGTTTGCTGCCGTATTTCGCTATGAGTGCAGCGCAGTTGGTATGGATTGTCTGCTTGTCGAGGGCATGCGCAATGAGCAGCGGCATTATTGGAACATCGTGCGCATCGATGATGTGTATTATCATGTTGATCTGATGCGCAGTATTGAGCTTGGCGAGACCGAACTGCAGCTTTTGCCCTCACAGACGCTGCTCGAGGAGGGCTATGTGTGGAATCAGGAGGCATATCCCGAAACATTTTCCCCGGAGGAGACAGAGGAACACGAGGCTACGCAGATAACCGAAAGCAACGAGCCGACAGAATCGACCGGCGAAAGCCAAAGCAGCGAGCCGACAGAATCGACCGAAGAAAGCCAAAGCAGCGAGCCGACGGAATCGACCGACGAAAGTCAGAGCAGTGAGCCGACGGAATCGACCGACGAAAGCCAGAGCAGCGAGCCGACGGAATCGACCGAAGAAAGTCAAAGCAGCGAGCCGACGGAATCGACCGAAGAAAGTCAAAGCAGCGAGCCGACAGAATCGACCGAGCCGACTTCGGATACAGCGCAAGAAAACGATTGACACAGCAAGCAAAACGTGCTAAAATAATCGTTAGATGTGCGCCTGTGACGGAATTGGCAGACGTGCCGGATTTAGGTTCCGGTGCTGTAAGGCGTATGGGTTCAAGTCCCTTCAGGCGCACCATAAACGGACAAAGCCATGATGCAATTTTGTGGTTTCGTCCGTTTTATTTTTGCCTGAAACCTGCCTTCTGGCAGCAGTGGAGCAGCATCTGCAACGGCATGATCCTGTTCCCAATAAAAAGAATGCAGCAATTCCGATTTATCGATGAATTTCAAATTTTGAACTGTAGGGGAGGGTCATGGTCTCGCTGCGGCTCGGTCAGGTCGCGGCTCTGACAGCCCACCGGGCTGTCATTCACTACCGCTCCCTCCGCTTCGCTACCCTCCCGCACAGAAAACGGTAGAATTTCGCAGCAAACCAATGTGAACACGTAATATTTTACGGCAATCAAAAACAATTATGGTGCTTCCTGCACACGGGAGGGTCATGACCCTCCCCTACAGTGGTTGATACGTTCTGTTCGATCAATCGGAATTTGATCAATACTTCTTATACTTTTTCTTGATAAAATGGCTTGAAAGCCATTTTATTAAGAAAAAGTATTATGCCTGTAAAAGAACGGTTGGTGCGGCAGAAACAGGCAGAAAAGGTTGCGCACGAAACCCATTCCAAAAGTTAAAAAACAACCGTTTCCTCACGAAAACGGTTGTTTTGGTGCCGCTGACCGGGGTCGAACCGGTACGCCTTTTAGGGGCGAGGGATTTTAAGTCCCTTGTGTCTGCCTATTCCACCACAGCGGCATTTTGCTCATATATTTTAGCACTTTAGCGCCGTCACGTCAAGCCCTGTTGTCTATTTTTTGAAATTTCATCGAAAATTTGATTCGCTTTCGGGCTGATATGACATTTTTTGCAGCAGAAATTTTCATTCGGCTGTATTAATGCTTGTTTTTTTTCTCTTTTCGTGCTATAATACTTCGAAACTTTGTTAAGGAGGTGTGCGCATGGAGCAGACGCTTCCACGCCGTGATTGGCTGATCCTGATCACCGTGTTCCTTGCCCTCGGCGGGATCGGAATGATGGTCATTTTCTCAATTTTGATCGGTTTCGGCTTCCATTCTGTCGTTGGAAAAATCGCGCTGTACATCTGCTTTGCGTTACAGCTTTTGAACGTCATTACCATCGCATTGCGCCGCCATAATTTGACGCACAAGTATCACGCACCGCCTCCGAGCCGCAAAATGCGTAAATTTCTGGCATTTCAGGTGATTTTGTGGACGATCGGCGCACTGTGTTTGATTTTTTCCTTGGTGTGTAACATTTTTTGGTTTGAAGCGATCGATGCGATCGTTGTTTATCCATGCTTCATTGGCTCGATCGCCGCACCGCTGGGCTGGCTGGGGATGCTTGCAGGCTTTCACCGCAGACGTCAGGCAGCAATTTTGACGGGTTGCAATGCAGCCCAATGACTTTTTCAAGGAAGGTGTCTTTATGAATCGAATCCGTTTTTTTGCATTACTGCTTGCGCTGTGCGCAATGCTGAGTCTGTGCGCTTGCTCCTCCGAGGAAGAAAAGAGCACCACTGAGCCGAACACGCTTGTCACCGAGCCGACCGCAGAGGTTGGCGAATCGGGCGAGCTGATCTATGAAGGCGCAAATTCCAAGTGTTTGTTCGAGAACGAATCCTGCTCCTTCACCCTGCAAAAGGCAGAGATCGACAGCCTCAGCGATTACTGCTGGGATGTGACCTTAGTCAACAGCAGCAGCTCGGCACAGGTTTTCACGGTCGAAAATGTATTTGTCAACGATTTTGCATTTGACCCCGTTTGGGCGGTCAAGGTTCCCGCAGGCTCCACGGTAGACGAAAGCATCATTTGGACGGCTCCGCAGATGGAGGCGCTCGGTATCACCCAGATCACCAGAGTCGATCTAACCCTGCGTGTCAATGATCCGACCACGGGCAAGGAATTTGCCAATGCTACCTTGACGAACTACCCCTCCGGAAAGAGTGCTTATCTGCCCAAGACTCGCAACCCTCAGACCACGGACGTTGTCCTGCTCGACAATGCCGATTACACCGTGATCATCACGGGTCACGATAACGAGCATCGTTGGGGCTATGCGCTGGAGCTTTATTTGTACAACAAAACCGGAAAAACGGTTACGCTGACAGCAAAGAATGTTTTGGTCAGTGGCTGCGATTGTGATCCGCAGTGGAGCTACACGCTTCCCGGCGGCAAGCAGGGTTTCAGTGAGATGATCTGGTTCGAAGAACAGCTTGCCGAGGCAGGCGAGATCACGGGCGTGTCGTTCGATCTTCAGATCGCGGACGAAAACGGCAATCCCCTGACCACCGGTTCTTACGTCTACGTTCCCTAACAGAATAAAACGGATGAGGTCAATCGATCTCATCCGTTTTTCTGTGATTGTCATGCAAATTCCGATTGATCGGTGAGGTTATCGTTTCACTCTGTAGGGGAGGGTTATGTGTCAAGAGCAACATGGTTTACAGATTGTGCAACAACATAGTTTACACATTTGCTCTTGGGTCGCCCTCTAACAAGTAGGCTCGTTTGAGTGTATAAGCTCTGCTTTCCAAGTCGATGCGGCCTACC
>SVKY01000060.1 GCA_015068235.1 Oscillospiraceae bacterium | reverse complement strand
ATCGTCACGGACAGTGAAGGCAATGTCCTTGCGGAAATTCCGGCAACGAACAAAAACAACCTCATGTTCACTGCCATCTACGAGAACGTCGGTGCAAAGGGAATGCGTGACGTGATCAGTGCCACCTTCTATGAGGGTGAAACAGCGATCTCCCAGACTGTTTCCTGGAGCGTGGAAAGCTACGTTGCCCAAGTCCGGGCAAAAACCACCGCAACCGAGAACGAAATCGCCATGGTCAATGCCATGCTCACCTACGGAGATTCCGTCGCCGCCTACATGGAAACAAAATAAAATTACAGCAAATCACTTACGCAAAAACAAACAAATACCACAAACAGCCGAGGTCAAAAAATGACCTCGGCTGTTTGATTTTCAAATTCCGATTTGTCGGTTAGATTATCGTTTTGCATTGTAGGGGAGGGTCATGACCCTCCCGTAGAGAAAACGGTAAAATTTCGCAGGAAACCAATGTGAAAATGTAATATTTTACGATAATTATCAACAATTACGATCGTTCCTGCAAACGGGAGGTCATGACCCTCCCCTACAGTGGTTGATACATTCTGTTCGATCAATCAAAATTTGGCAACTTTTGTCATTGCTTATCTATCCATAGCAAACTGCCGAAAAGGTCTTCTAACCCTTTCGGCAGTTTGAATATGATCATTCATACAGGGGATATTTTTTGTTCAGTGCAGCAACGGTTGCACGGACCTTTTCCTGCGTGCCCTCAAAATCCGCAGCAGTATCATAAATGCACTGCGCAATGATCGGCATATCCTCTTCCTTGAAACCACGGGTCGTGATCGCCGGTGTGCCGAGGCGGACGCCGCTGGTGACAAAGGGCTTTTCGGGATCGTTGGGGATCGCATTTTTGTTGGCGGTGATATGGTTCTCATCCAAACGGATCTGCAGCTCCTTGCCCGTGATATGCATGGGACGAAGATCAACCAGCATCAAATGGTTGTCTGTGCCGCCTGTCACAAGGTCAAAGCCTTTTTCCAAAAGCGCTGCTGCCAAAGCCTTCGAATTTTTTACGATTTGTTGCGCATATTCCTTAAATTCGGGCTGCATTGCTTCCTTGAAGCAGATCGCTTTTGCCGCAATAACGTGCATCAAAGGACCACCCTGTGTGCCGGGGAAGACCGCAGAATTGATCTTTTTGGCAAATTCTTCCTTACCCATGATAATGCCGCCACGAGGACCGCGCAGCGTCTTATGCGTCGTGGTCGTCACGATATCGGCATAGGGCACGGGGCTCATATGTGCACCACCTGCGACAAGTCCGCCGATATGCGCCATATCGACCATCAAAAGCGCACCGTTTGCGTGTGCAATTTCAGCAAAGCGCTTAAAATCAATGGCTCTGGGGTAAGAGGAGGCGCCTGCAACAATGAGCTTGGGCTTATACTGCTCCGCCATGCGTGCGACCTCATCATAGTCGATGCGCTCGGTCTCATCGTCGATGCCGTAGGAATATACATTATAAATTTTACCGGACTGATTTGCAGGTGAGCCGTGGGTCAGGTGACCGCCGTTTGCCAAGCTCATGCCCAAGATGGTATCACCGGGCTGCAACAGTGCGGCATAGACCGCCAAATTTGCCTGCGCACCGCTGTGCGGCTGTACATTGACGAACTCGCAGCCAAACAGGTCCATTGCACGCTTGATGGCAAGTCGCTCGACCTCATCGACGACATCACAGCCGCCGTAATAGCGCTTTGCAGGCAGACCCTCTGCATATTTATTGGTCAAAACCGTGCCCATACACGCCATGACCGCAGGAGAGGTGAAATTCTCTGAAGCGATCAATTCAATGTTGCGCTTTTGGCGAAACAGCTCCGCAGAAAGCAGCTGACTGACTTCATCGTCAAAGCGGGAAACGTATTCAATGTTCGGTGCAAGCTCGTGGATGCTCATGGAAATTCCTCCTGAAAATAAGAAAAATGAGTGTAACCCTGCTCCCGGTAACACTCATGCAGATATCCCACGAGAAGTGGAATGATACCTCTGTCCTTTTGCCTGAGAGATTCGGTTAAAAAACCTTGCACCTTCGGCACTCAAGTCAATGAGCTTCTCCAGAGAGTCCCTACACGGTTCGGTCCTTGGTTCCTGAGAGTTTTGCTCCTTCGGAGGGTCAAAAAAGACCGCTTTCCCGAGCCGTTTCGACGGGTTATTTTTATTTGTTACTCTATTATACACGCTTTTTCGGAAATTGCAATAGTTTTTTCAAAAAAATGTATTCTCTAAAAAAATTGCAATTTCCGGTCGAATTGCCGTAGATTTTTGCAGGAAAGTGTGGTATGATTAAATTGTATATTTGTAAACTGAGGTGATGCAAAGCCATGGCACACTCTTTTTTCGGCGGTGTCCATCCGAAGGGCTATAAAGAGCTGACGCGTGAGGCGCCCATTCAACCCTTAGAGCCCAAAATTGTAAGCATTGCGATGTCGCAGCACATCGGCGCTCCCTGCCAGCCGTTGGTTTCCGTGGGAGAGCGGGTTTTGGTCGGGCAGAAGATTGCTGACGGACAGGGCTTGTGCGCTCCCATTCACGCATCCGTCTCCGGTACGGTTGTTGCAATTGAAAAGCGCTACTATCCGTCCGGCTGGTTGATGCCCTCGATCGTGATCGAAAGCGATGGCAGAAATACGTTACATCCGGGCATTCAAAAACGCACAAGCATAGAAGGCTTAACTGCCGAGGAGCTGATCGCCATCATTCGTGAAGCCGGCATTACCGGCATGGGCGGTGCGGGCTTTCCGACGAGCGTGAAGCTTTCCAGCGGCTTGGGTAAGGTCGATACCGTCTTGATCAACGGTGCAGAATGTGAGCCCTATATCACATCGGACGACCGCCTGATGCGTGAGACGCCCGAGCGGATCATTGGCGGCATTCGTGTTGTGCAGCAGATCTTAAAGCCCAAGCGCACTGTCATCGGTGTGGAGAAGAATAAGCCTGAAGCGATCGAATCTATGCGCAAGGCTTTGAAGAAGGAAGCGGAGCTTTTACCGCTCAAGGTGCGCTATCCGCAGGGCGCCGAGAAGCAGCTCATTCAGGCTGTGACCAAGCGCCGTGTGCCACCCGGAGGACTTCCGGCGGCAGTCGGCTGCGCTGTATTTAACGTAGCGACCTGCGCTGCGATCTACGATGCGGTGTTCGATGGCATGCCTTTGGTGCGCAGAGCCGTCACCGTGACGGGTAAGGCGATCAAAAATCCGTCGAATTTTTCTGCCCCGATCGGCACGTTGTTTGAAGATTTGGTGGAAGCAGCAGGTGGTTTTGTCTCCGATCCGTATAAAATTTTTGTCGGCGGTCCCATGATGGGCATTGCGCAGCACACCTTGGAGACATCAACCATCAAGGGCAACAACGCCCTGACCTGCCTGTCTGTGGCGGATAAGCATGAGGTGGACAATCCGCACTGCATCCGCTGCGGAAAATGCGTGGATGTCTGCCCGATGCGTTTGATGCCGACCATGCTCTACAAAGCACAGACGAAGGGCGATCTGGAGCAATTGGAAAAGGGGAATCTGCTCGATTGCATCGAGTGCGGTTCCTGCGCTTACACCTGTCCTGCGGGCATTGAACTGGTTCACAGCTTCCGCACAGGCAAGAAGCTGCTGCGTGATGCACAGGCAAAGGAGGCGAAGAAATGAAATATCCGAATTTGAATCTGACGCTTTCATCCTCCCCGCATTCGCACAGCAAAAATTCCACCGCTGTCATCATGCGTGATGTCTGCATTGCGCTGATTCCTGCGCTGATTGCTGCGATTTGGCTTTTCGGTCCACGCGCATTGACCATGACGGTCGTTTCCTCTGCTTCCTGCGTGGTCTTCGAGTGGGCATACCGCAACCTGATGAAGAAGGATCAGACCGTTTCTGACTGGTCGGCTGTCGTCACAGGCATGCTCGTTGCCTTCGTCTGTCCTGTAAATCTTCCGATGTGGACATTGGTTTTGGGCGACTTTTTCGCCATTGTCGTTGTCAAACAGCTTTTTGGCGGCATCGGTATGAACATCGTCAATCCTGCGCTTGCCGCAAGAGCGTTCATGTTCAGCTGGCCCTCTCTGATGTCCGGCAATTGGATCTCGCCCCTTGATGGTACGACCTGTGCAACACCTATGGCTGCGCTGTCTGAGGGTACGCTTCCAGCCGAATCCCTGCTGGATCTTTTCCTGGGTAAGGTCGGCGGCTCGTTCGGCGAGGTCAGCGCATTGGCGCTGATCCTCGGCGGTGCGTATCTGCTCGTTCGCAAGGTCATTTCCGCACGCATTCCGCTGGCTTATTTATTGACCGTTGCCGTTTTGGCGTTCTGTTTCCCCGTCGGCGGGAATGCCCGTTTGGATTGGATGCTCTATCAGCTGCTCTCCGGTGGCTTGATGCTCGGTGCCATCTTCATGGCAACCGACTATACCACCTCTCCCGTGACTCACGGCGGTCAGATCGTGTTCGGCATCGGCTGCGGTGTTTTGACGATCGCTCTGCGCTACTTCGGCTCCTATGTGGAGGGTGTGAGCTATGCTATTTTGATCATGAACTGCTGTGTCGGCTTCTTTGACAAGATCGGCATTCCCAAGCGCTTTGGTCTAAAGAAGGGCGGTGAGGCAAAGTGAAAAGCTTCGGTTATATTTTCCGTCTGACATTTGTCTTGCTTGTCATTACGGTCGTCGTCGCAGGTCTTTTGGGCTTTGTCAACTACCTGACCGAGGATAAAATTGCGGAAAATACCGCAAAAAAAGCGCAAGAAGCCATGCAGAGCGTGCTTCCTGCTGAGAATTATGAAGAAATCTCCCTGACCAAGGAGCATACAGACAGCGGCATTTCTGAAGCCTTCCGCTGTGAAAGCGGTTATGTTGTGCGTGTGAGCGTAAACGGATTTGGCGGCGCCGTTGACATGATGGTCGGCATTGATCAAGCTTGCGCCGTGACTGGAATTTCCGTTGTTTCCCACACCGAGACCGCATCTTTGGGCGCAAACTGCACCCGTGCGGATTGGCAGGCGCAGTTCATCGGCGCAGATGGCGAGCTGTCCGTTGATAAAGACGGCGGCAGCATCGATTCCCTGACCGGTGCGACCGTCACCAGCCGTGCCGTAATCGCTGGTGTAAATGCTGCACTGACATTTGTGAAGGAGGTGCAGGGATGAATTTTAAGAAACAGTTTCGTGAAGGGCTTCTGACCAACAATCCCGTCCTTGCGCAGCTTTTGGGCATGTGCTCGACAATGGCGATCACCACCACGCTCTTTAACGGCTTGGGTATGGGTGTGTCTGTCACGTTGATCCTCATCTGCTCGAATGTTGTAATCTCTCTGCTTCGCAAGATCATTCCCGACAAGATCCGCATCGCAGCTTACATTGTTGTCATCGCCGGTTTTGTTACCATGGTCGATTTGATTTTGAAGGCTTATCTTCCGGCGCTGTCCGAGAGCCTGGGCGTATTTATCCCTCTGATCGTTGTCAACTGTATCATTTTGGGACGTGCCGAGGCATACGCTTCCAAAAACGGCGTTCTTGCCTCAGCCGCAGATGGTCTGACACAGGGCATCGGCTACACCGTAGCGCTCGTTGTTATGTGCATCATCCGTGAGCTTTTGGGCAGCGGTACCTTCGGTGCAGGCGTTTTGGGTGCCGATGGCATTCGAATCATCGATGCGCAGTATCCTGCACTTTTGATCATCCTGCCGGTCGGCGGCTTCTTGACATTGGCTTGCCTGATCGCATTTTCCCAGTGGCTGAACCGCAAATTGGCTGAAAAGGAGGAGAAAAAATGAACATTTTCCTGTCTTTATTTTCCATCTCCTTGAGTGCGATCTTAGCCGAAAACTTTATTCTTGTCAAATTTTTGGGCATCTGTCCTTTTATGGGCGTCTCCAAGAAAACGGACACCGCACTTGGCATGGGCATCGCCGTTACCTTCGTTATGGCGATCGCTTCGGCTGCGACTTGGGCGGTCAATGAGTTTTTGCTGCTCCCGTATGCGCTGGAATATATGCAGACCGTTGTTTTTATCCTCGTCATTGCGGCGCTCGTGCAGTTCGTTGAGATGTTCCTGCAAAAGGCTATGCCTGCGCTGTACCAATCTCTGGGCATCTATTTGCCCCTAATCACCACCAACTGCGCTGTTTTGGGCGTTGCGCTTTTGAACATTCAGAACAACTATTCCTTCATCGAATCCGTTGTTTACGGTTTTACCGGCGGCATTGGCTTCACCGTTGCGATCCTGCTGTTCTCCTCTGTGCGTGAACGTTTGGAGGATTGCGATTGTCCCAAGGCATTTCGGGGCTTCCCGATTGCCCTGCTGGCTGCCGGTCTGCTGGCATTGGCATTCATGGGCTTCTCAGGCTTCAAGGTCGTCTAAGGAGGTAGCGTTATGGAAAAAATTCTATATGCGATTGCCGTGCTCGGCATTTTGGGTGCAGCATTCGGCGCAATTTTGGCAGTTGCCTCCAAAATTTTTGCAGTCGAGGTGGATGAGCGCTTGCCGCTTCTCAAGGACGCTCTGCCCGGCGCAAACTGTGGCGGCTGCGGCTTTGCCGGCTGTCAAGCCTATGCACAGGCTGTTTTGGACGGCAAGGCAGCCATCGGTGCCTGCGCTGCCGGCGGCACTGAGGCTGCAAAGAAGATGTCCGGGATCATGGGCGTGGAAGCAGCCGAGTTCGAACGCAAGGTCGCCATGGTCAAATGCCGTGGTCAGCACCACAGCAGCAAGGGCATTTACAAGGGGATTCAGGATTGCCGCAGCGCAATGCTGATTACCGCCAACGGTCCGTCTGCCTGTCCGACCGGCTGTCTGGGCTTCGGCACCTGCGTAAGTGTGTGTAAATTCGAAGCGATCCATCTGGAAAACGGCGTTGCCCGTGTCGATCCGGATAAATGCACCGGTTGTATGCAGTGTGTGGATGTCTGCCCCCGCAAGGTCATCGTTCCCGTTACCTACGATGCCGATATCATCATCGCCTGCTCCAATCAGGAGCGTGGTGCATATACTCGCCTGTATTGCAATGTCGGCTGCGTCGGCTGCCATCTGTGCGAAAGACAGTGCGAGCAGGATGCCATCCATGTCATCAGAAATTTGGCAACCATCGATTATACCAAGTGTGTCTCCTGCGGTCGCTGCGCAGCGGTCTGTCCGAGACATTTGATCTCTGATTCCAACCTGCGCACCGATATGGATGCCGCTCCCATATAAGCCAAAAGCCCACGCCGAAAAAGCGTGGGCTTTTGGTTTTTTGCAATTTGAAAAATAATGAACCAATTCCGATTTGCCGAACAGAACGTATCAACCACTGTAGGGGAGGGGCATGAGCCTCCCGTGTGCAGGAATCACCATAATTGTTTTTAATTATCGTGAAATATTGCGTTTTCACATTGGCTTGCTGCGAAATTCGCCATTTTCTGTGCGGGAGGGTAGCGAAGCGGAGGGAGCGGTAGTGAATGACAGCCCGGTGGGCTGTCAGAGCCGCGACCTGACCGAGCCGCAGCGAGACCATGACCCTCCCCTACAGTTCAAAATTTGTAATTCAGCGATCAATCGGAAGTTATAGTTTTTATAAAGCAATTTCTTTTGCGTTGGAAGGTCACGGAAAATTTTACCGTTTCGGAAACACATTATTCATATTCTCGGGGTATAATACTATCAAACCCAATTTCGGAAGGAGAAGCTATGCTGAAACTTTTTCGCATTTTGAAACGGCGTGATTGGCTTCTTGCTGCATTCAGCGTGGCACTGATCGTTGCGCAGGTGTGGCTGGATTTGAAGCTGCCTGATTATACGCAGGAAATCACACTGTTTTTACAAATGCCACATGTAAATATGAACGATGTCCTGCTTGCAGGAGGAAACATGCTGCTTTGTGCAGTGGGAAGCTTGCTTTCTTCGGTGCTCGTGGCGCTTTGCGTGGCACATATCGCCACAAATTTTGGTGCCTATCTGCGGCTTCGTATGTTCGACCGAGTGCAGGCGTTTTCCATGCAAGAGATCGGCGGTTTTTCCACAGCGTCTTTGATCACACGTTCGACCAACGATATCACGCAGGTGCAGATGGTGCTGGTCATGGGCTTGCAGGTCATTGTGAAGGCACCGATCACTGCCGCTTGGGCGATTGCCAAGATTTGGAACAAAAGCTGGCAATGGACCTTTTCCACAGGAGTGGCGATCTTCATTCTGCTTGTGATGGTATTGATCGTCATGGTTACGGTCATGCCGAAATTCAAAAAGCTGCAAAAAATGACGGATGAACTCAACCGTGTAACAAGAGAGAATTTGACGGGCATTCGTGTGGTGCGTGCTTATAACGCTGAAGCCTATCAGGAAAGCAAATTTACCGAGGCGAATGACAATCTTACACATACGCATCTTTACACGCAGCGCATTATGGCGACGATGATGCCGACGATCGCACTTGTGATGAACGGCTTGTCGCTGGCGATCAACTGGATCGGGGCATATTTGGTGCAAAAAGCGCCGCTGGAGGCAAAGATGGAGCTGTTTTCAAACATGGTCACATTTTTGTCCTATGCAATGCAGGTGGTCATTTCGTTCATGCTACTGGTGGTTGTGTTCATTATTTTGCCCAGAGCGAGCGTTTCTGCAAGACGAATCCGTGAGGTTTTGGACACTGAACCGAAAATTTTAGACGGGACACACAACGAAGGTACCTGCATTGGGGAAGTGGAGTTCCGCAATGTAACGTTTTCCTATCCTGATGCGCAGGAGCCTGCGATCAGCAAGATCAGCTTCAAGGTGCGGCGTGGTCAGACACTGGCATTCATCGGCGCAACCGGCAGTGGCAAATCCACGGTAATCAATTTGATTCCGCGTTTTTACGATGCGACCTCCGGAGAGGTTTTGGTCGATGGACGCAATGTCAGGGAGTATACGCAGGAGGCTTTGCGGCGCAAGCTCGGCTATATTTCGCAAAAAGCGGTGCTGTTTTCCGGCACGGTCGAGAGCAATGTTGATTTTGGGGACAACAAGTGTGAAAATGTTCTGCCTGCTCTGCAAACAGCGCAAGCGGCAGAGTTTGTTGAAAAGATGCCTGACGGCAAGGACAGCTATATTGCACAGGGCGGCACGAATCTTTCGGGCGGTCAGAAGCAGCGCATTTCGATCGCACGAGCGATTGCAAGAAAGCCGGAAATTCTGATTTTTGACGACTCTTTTTCAGCACTTGACTACAAAACCGACCGGATTTTGCGGGAAGCGCTAAAAACAAGCTGCAAGGATTCGACTAAGATCATCGTTGCCCAACGCATCGGGACCATTCGGGATGCTGACAGCATTGTGGTTCTGGAGGAAGGCGAGATCGCAGGTAGCGGCACACACGAAATGCTGATGAAAACCTGCGAAGCTTATCGTCAAATCGCTTACTCTCAGCTTTCAAAGGAGGAATTGCAATGACTCCCCCTCGTAAAATGGAACGACCGAAGGATCTGGCTGGCTCCTGGAAACGTCTTTTTTCCTATAGCAGGCAGTATAAAAAACACCTCATCTTTGCACTCATTTGTGCAATTGGCGGCACCGTTTTGACACTCCTGGGACCGGATAAGCTCTCGGAAATGACCGACCTCATTTCTGCGCCCATGATGTCGCTGAAGGCAGCGTTGGAACAGGGAGGTGACCTCTCGTCTGTTCGCCTGCGTATCGATATGGACGGCGTTTTTGCCATCGGTGTGACGTTGGTCGTGTTTTATTTAACAAGCACCCTGCTTTCGATGATGCAGGGGCGTGTAATGGCAACCGTGACACAGCGCATTTCGCAACAGCTCAGAGGGGATATCAGCACGAAGATCAACCGTCTGCCCATGTCGTTTTACAATCGTACCACCACAGGCGACATCCTCTCACGAGTGACCAACGATGTTGATACCATCGGACAATCACTTAATCAGAGTATTTCAACGCTCGTGACAAGTATGACACAGCTTCTCGGTGCTTTGGTTTTGATGTTTGCGCACAACATTTGGATGACGCTGACCGCAATCGCAGCAAGTCTTTTGGGGTTTGTGGTAATGTTCGTGATTATGGGGCGCAGCCAAAAATATTTCATGCGACAGCAGGAAAATTTAGGCAGGGTCAACGGTCATATTGAGGAAATTTATGCAGGTCACAATGTCGTTAAGGCGTATAACGGCGAAAAAGCTGCCCGAGAACACTTCATTTATCTCAATGAAACGCTGCGAAAAAGCGGCTTTCGGGCGATGTGTCTGTCAAGTCTGATGCAGCCGCTGATGGGGTTTGTCGGGAATTTGGGCTATGTTGCGGTGTGTGTCGTCGGCGGTCTTTTGGTTATGGACGGTGCCATCGGCATTGGTAGTATTGTTGCCTTCATCATGTATGTCCGCTTTTTCACACAGCCGCTTTCCCAAATTGCGCAGGCGATGCAGTCCATGCAGTCGGCAGGCGCTGCCGGTGAACGGGTTTTCAGCTTCCTGGATGCGGAGGAAATGCCGGACGAGAGCGAAAAAACCGACAAGCTGACAACCGTCAAGGGTTTGGTTGAGTTCGAGCATGTTCGCTTTGGCTATGAAGACAGCGACCGTATTATCATTCATGATTTTTCTGCTGTTGCCAAACCGGGTCAAAAAATTGCCATTGTCGGACCAACAGGTGCCGGCAAAACGACCCTTGTCAACCTGCTGATGCGTTTTCATGAGCTTAACGGCGGTGAGATCCGCATTGACGGCGTGCCGATCAGCATGATGCGCCGGGAAGAAGTGCACGAGCAATTCTGCATGGTCTTGCAGGATACGTGGCTTTTCGAGGGTACGCTGCGTGAAAATTTGATCTATTGCTCAGAAAATGCCACGGAGGAAAAAATAAAAGCTGCATGCAAGGCGGTTGGGTTGGATCACTTCGTCAGAACACTGCCCAACGGCTATGATACAGTCTTGAACGAAAATGTCAGTCTTTCGCAGGGGGAGAAGCAGCAGCTTACCATCGCCCGTGCGATGATTGCCGACAAGCCGATGCTGATCCTGGACGAGGCGACCAGCTCCGTGGATACCCGAACCGAGCTGAAGATCCAAAAAGCCATGGATCAGCTGATGGAAAATCGCACCAGCTTTGTTATCGCGCACCGCCTATCGACGATCAAGGATGCAGATTTGATTTTGGTGCTGCGTGACGGAGATGTGGTCGAAAGCGGCACGCATGAGGAGCTTTTGCACAAGGACGGCTTCTATGCGGAGCTTTATAACAGCCAGTTCGATCAATCAGCATAAAAATAATCGCAAATTCCGATTTATCGGTGAGATTATCGTTTCACGCTGTAGGGGAGGGTTATGACTCTCCCGTGTGCAGGAACTACCATGATTGTTTTTGACTATCGTAAAATATTACGTTTTCACATTGGTTTGCTGCGAAATTCTACCGTTTTCTGTGCGGGAGGGTAGCGAAGCGGAGGGAGCGGTAGTGAATGACAGCCCGGTGGGCTGTCAGAGCCGCGACCTGACCGAGCCGCAGCGAGACCATGACCCTCCCCTACAGTTCAAAATTTGAAATTCAGCGATAAATCGGAATTTATAAGCTTGAGAAAGAGAGAATCAGTATGAAATTCGAAGGTTTTTCACCCGAAACGATCGACTTTTTGTGGGGGATTCGTTTCAACAACAACCGTGAATGGTTCACAGAACATAAGGAACAGTACCAAAAAACGCTTTACGAACCAATGAAGGCTTTGGCAAACGAGGTCGTATCCGCGTTTGAGCAAACCGAGGGGTTGAAGCTGCATGTTTCAAGGATCTATCGGGATATGCGAATGCATCCGTCCACATTTTATAAGGACAGCCTTTGGTTTTGCCTGCGCAGAGATGGCGGCACATGGCTGTCGCATCCGTGCCTGTGCTTCGAGGTGCGTCCCGAGGGATACCGCTACGGTTTTTTGTATGCCGTTCCGAGCAGTGCGGATATGGAGGCTCTGCGCACGAAGATCAGCGACCATGCCGATGATTTTTTGAAGATGATCAAAAAAGCGGAAAAAGAAAGCGGCATTATGCTCAATTCCGATCGTTATAAGCGTCCGAAGCCCTGCAAAAACGAGAAGGTTGCAGAATTTTATGCGATGAAAAATCTCATTGCGATCAAGGACTGTCCGGCAGACGATCTGTTGTTCTCACCGGCGCTTGCGCAAGAGGTGAAAAAAGCGCTCCTTGCATGGCTTCCGGTGCATGAATTTTGCCGCAGTGTGTAATCATGCGATAAAATCGATATTTTTCAAATTAAAATCGTTAAACGGATGAAGTCGATGACTTCATCCCTTTGGCTTTATGAAAAGAGAATACCAAATTTCGATTTATCGGTGAGATTATCGTTTTCCATTGTAGTATCTCGTTAATACTAAAACTTTACTTTCTCTAAACAATATGGTATAATCGGCACATCCACTTTAATAAAGGATGTGCAACCATATGAACAAAGAGATTCGATTGAGTGAAGAAGAACAGATT
>SVKY01000059.1 GCA_015068235.1 Oscillospiraceae bacterium | reverse complement strand
CCCATTCAGAGAAGGGAACGGAAGAACGCAACGATTGTTTTTCACTCTCTTGTTGCGAAGGGCTGGTTATCAGATCGATTTTTCGGAATGCGATAAGGACGCATTGATGATGGCGACCGTCTACGCTGCACAGGGGATTATGGACTACTTGATCGAATTTTGGGCGGCAGCGTTGGGCTGAGATTTGATGCGTTTTTTGAACTTTGTCGGCAAATTGTCGGCAAAATAGTACTAAAAAACCGGAAAGTCCTTGCGATACAAGGGCATTTCCGTTCGTTTCCGAGGTACTCATAACCCGGAGGTCGGGGGTTCAAGTCCCTCCTCCGCAACCATAAGTCAAGCCTCGCTATCCCATAGATAGTGAGGCTTTTTCTTGCAAAATCAGGCTTCGCATCTAATCGGAAACAGTCGTTTCGAATCGGTTTTAGTGCGATTTGTTTGGGCGACATTTGGGCGGCATTTGCTATTTTTGCTCCCAAAACTCGTCGGTAAGCCGTCGGCAGGACGGCGAATGGAGGCGTGAGGTCTGCAACGATGACAGATAAATACAGAAATTCCCCGAACCTACGGGTCTATTCCCGGTGAGAAATCAGGGTTTGGGGAATTTCTTTTTGCTAAGATCATAAGCCAAGGTTCGGCGATTGGGGTCTATTACGCAAAAATACCCGAATACCCGCAAATTTTGGTGAGTTCTTAGTATGGCAAAAATTCCCCCTTACTGATTTTCAGTAAGTATGCCCGAAGGCCATCGCTTGCTTTGGCAAGTCGATGGAGTTTATCTTTGGTGTCGTGTTCCTCGTTCTTTCAAAATTTCTATAATGATATATATGCAAGTCTTGATTCTGCAGTTGACCTGTGGCAGGTGGTTTTATGAACTACTGCTTAGCATTAAATTTTGTTGTGCTAATCTTTATACCTCAAAGCACTTCGACGGAAATGATTTGATATAGTGGGGTTGTATTTTGTGAACGCATATTCTGTCGTTTTTGTATTTCATAAATATTTTTGATGGTTTTTATGGTTCGTTGCCTATTTTTGTGCAATTTTCTTAAAATTCTCGCTACTTATAGAAGGACATATTGTTCTTAGTGCTTGAAAAGGGGAATATTTAGATGTACAATAAACGATGTATGGGATTCGTACTCTTGAGAAAGACGGCGAACGAATCAAACTGGGTGAAATGGAGGCATGGTGCTACCGGTCTTGTTCACTGTTCAGCATGTTTACAGTTGAATGACTGCTGGTTCTCCCAGTACAATGCACCACCCTGCCCGCATCACATCAACTGTCATTGCTGGTTAGAGCCAATGGATTATTCCGTTGTCCTTGCAGGCGTAACTGCACATAGCGATTACAGCAAATTTGACCCATATTTATTTGATCCGGAAAATTTTTATAAGCATGGAAAGGACTAGATATTTCAAAGTTGGGGATATACGATCCATGATGTACCGTGGCTGAAAGGTGAAATAGAAAGACAGGCTGCACAGAAATATGCTTCTGGCGAGTATACTTTGGGCAAATTAGATAGTCGCGGACAACGGCTCAGTATTCGAATTATTATACCACGAAAATATGGATCGGGTGACGTGTCATTCATTACGGGGTGGATGGTATTGCCCAACGGAGAGTTGAAGCTTAATACACCATATGGAGGTAAATAACATGAAAATGATGGATTGCGTTGAAGTGATTGTGGAAAAGAATAAATATGCCAAAGAAGGCGTACACAAAGGAATGCAGGGAGTCATTTGGGAACCTGATAGTAAAAATGGTGAATGGGTGGTTCTCATTCCGCAGTGCGGAGAAAAGGAGGACATCGCAGATCTATATATTCTTGAGGCAGATTTGAAAGTTGTCTCTAAAATGGATCCCCGAATTAATGAACGAATAAAAGCGCAGTATGATGCAGCTGACACCGATGTAAATGGAGTTGCAGGGAGAACAGATGACCTGTCAGACTATATGATTTGACAAGTAAGGAAGATTGCTGATTCTGAGATTTCAGAAGGGATATCTAATACTAATTCTTAATAAAATCCCGGATCAATGGCGCTTGATCCGGGATTTTTATTATTTGTCATCCAAATTCTGCGTTCTTCTGAGGGTCGCATACAAGCCGTTTTGACGCAGGAGCTGCTCGTGTGTGCCCTCCTCTTGGATTTTGCCGTCTGCAATTGCGATGATGCGAGTGGCATTTTTGATGGTCGAAAGGCGGTGTGCAATGATCAAAGTGGTTCTACCCACTGCCAAAGCATCCAATGCGCCCTGAATTTTCTCCTCGGTCACGCTGTCCAAGGCGCTGGTCGCCTCGTCCAAGATCAGAATCGGCGGATTTTTCAAGAAGATTCTTGCGATCGACACTCTCTGCTTCTGACCGCCCGAGAGGAGCGTTCCACGCTCACCGACATAGGTGTCGAAGCCGTCAGGCATTGCCATGATGTCGTCATAAATTTCTGCACGCTTGGCAGCCTCGATGATCTCGTCCATGCTTGCATCGGGCTTTCCATAGCGGATATTGTTGCCGATGGTGTCGGCAAAGAGGAAAACCTCCTGCTGTACCACGCCGATGGCATGGTGCAAAGAATCCTGAGTAACGGAACGAATATCCTTTCCGTCGATGCAGATTGCGCCCTCCTCCACGTCATAAAAGCGTGGGATCAAGCGGCAAAGCGTACTTTTTCCGCCGCCGGAGGGTCCGACAATGGCGATGGTCTCGCCGGGCTGAATGTTCACGCTGAGATTTTCCAAAACCTCTTTTTCTTCGTCATAGGAGAAGGAGACATTTTGAACCTTGATCTCGCCACGGACATTTTTCAGTTCAGCGGCATTCGGGGCATCTTGCAGCTTCGGCTCCGTGCGCATCAGCTCTGCAAATCGGCCTAAGCCGGCAAAGCCGTTTGCGAACATCTCCGAGAAGCTGACGAGCTTTCTCACGGGATTTGTAAAGGTCGCAATGTATAAGCTAAAAGTCAGAAGATCGACGATCTCGATCTGCTCGCGCATAATTAATGCACCGCCGACAGCGATGACGGCAACGCTCAGAAGTGAGATGCAAAATTCCAGTGAGCCGGAAAAAATGCCCATTTCCTTGTGAAATTCCCGTTTTGAGGTCTTAAAACGCTCGTTTGCGTCGGCAAAACGGTGGAATTCCACCTCTTCATTCGCAAAAGCCTTTGCCGTGCGAATGCCCGAAAGAGAGGACTCAATCTGCGAGTTGATCACGGCGATGCGAGCCTTGACATTCTTCGATGCGGCACTCATTTTGCGCCTGCGCACGATGACAACGATCAATAAGATCGGCAAAATCACGCTGACCGTTAGCGCAAGCCGCCATTCAATCGAGAACATGATCACCAAAGCGCCGACGATCGTCAAAAGTGAGATGATCAGATCCTCGGGTCCATGATGGGCAAGCTCTGTGATCTCGAACAGGTCGCTCGTCAAACGGCTCATGAGCTGACCTGTGCGGTTGCGGTCGTAAAATTCGTAGCCGAGCGACTGCATATGTCGGAACAGATCCCGACGGATATCCGCCTCAACACGAATTCCGAAGGTGTGACCCCAATAGCAGATGACGTACTGCAAAATGGCGCGAATGAGATAGGCAAATGCCATGATTGCCATGATGACAAAAAATGTCGTATACGCATTTTTCGGCAAGAGCTCATTCATCGCATTTCTTGAAACGAGCGGAAACGCCAAATCGACCAGCGCCACAATCAGGGCGCAGCTCATATCCACGGCAAAAAGCTTCTTGTGCGGCTTAAAATAGCTGAGAAAGATGCGAAGCAAGCTGTGTTTTTTGAAATATTCCGGATTCATGCCTGATCCTCCTTGACGATGTTTTGAATCCAAACACCTTTTTTGATCAAAATCAATCCGACAATGCCTTTGCCCAAGTCGGTGAGCTGACAGACCAAAAACAGCGGCAGGATGGAAAGACCGACCACGCTGTGCAGGAAAAAGGCAAGCGGCACGGTGAAGCAGCAAATATAAACGCTGTCAAAGAGGAACGTGACGAGCGTTTTGCCGCCGGAGCGCATGGTGAAGTAGCAGGCATTTGCCAGCGAATTGATCGGCATAACGAGTCCGATGATCATAATAAAATCAGATGCCAGCGCACGAACATCGGCAGGCTGCGCCGTATAAATGTTCGGAATATACGGCGAAAGCAGCGCCATCACGCCACCGATGGCAAAACAGATCGTAACCGAAAAAACGATCAGCTTGCGATCGGTATCCACCGCCTCTTCCAATTTGTCAGCGCCCAAGAGCTGACCGACAATAATTCCGACGGCGCTTCCCATTGCCAAAAATGCGACGTTAAAAACGTTGGAAACCGTGGAAGCGATGGTATTTGCAGGCACAACGATCAATCCGCACAGGGAGTACGCCATGCTCAAAAGTGCCATACCGCCTGCCCAAAGGGTCTCGTTGAGCAGTAAGGGCAGGGTTTTGATGCCGATCTGCATGGCAAGGCGCTTTTCCATGCGCATTGTGCGATACAGCCCAACCACATAGGGGCATTTCTTTGGATTTTTATGCGCCCAAATGACAACAACGGCAGCCTCGGCAAAGCGTGCGATCACCGTGGCAATGGCAGCACCCGCAGAACCAAGCTTGGGGGCACCGAGATAGCCGAAGATCAAAATCGTATTAAAAATCAGATTGATGACCACCGAAACGATGCCTGCCACCATCGGCACGATGGTTTGACCGCATTCTCGAAGCGTGCCGGAGTAGCACTGTGCGATCACGAACGGCACAAGTCCGACGAGCATGATGTGCAGGTATTCTTTTGCGTAATAGAGCGTTTTGGTTCGCTCCTCGGCGGTTCCCTCGCCCTGAAGATACGCACGGATCAGTGTATCATCAAGAGTTAGAAAAATCACAATGCCCAAAACCGTCAACGCTGCGCAGATCATCAGCTTGAAACGGAAAGCGTTTTGAACGCCGTGATTGTCGCCCTTGCCGAAAAATTGCGCACTGAAAATGCCTGCACCCGAAACGGCACCGAAAATTGCAAGATTGAACACAAAAATGAGCTGATTTGCAACGCCGACACCGCCCATTTGGGTCTCACCGACCGAACCGAGCATGATGTTGTCGAGCAGGGCAACGAATTGCGTGATGCCGTTTTGAACCATGATCGGCAGGGCGACGAGCAGTGCCATGCGGTAAAACGCTCGATCTCCGATATATTTTTTTCTGAAAGCTTGCATAGCCAAGAAACCTCAAAATCTTTATAGTTGCGAACAAATATTATAGCAGACGAAGCAACGGCTTGCAAGCTTTTTCAGCAAAATCCGGCGGAAATTTGATTTTGAATCCTTCGCCACCGAATGTGTGGACATTTTCTCGCTGTTGTGGTATAATCGTTGCAAAGCTGTTTTGGCATTCATACCAATCACCAATTAAAATGAGTGTTTTAATCGGCGATTAGTATCAAATCATTGAAAACACAACGAAAGGAGACTTAAAAAATGGATCTTTCTTCTCTTTTGCCGCAAACGGTAGACAATGAGATCATCGCCTATAAGGACAGTACCTACGAGCTTGTCTCCAAGGTGGCATATTTGATCGGCGTGCCGAAGCGTATTTTTGAAAATGAGCATGAAGCGCCGCGGCTTGAAATATACGAAAAGCTCGAAAAGGACAAAACCGCTAGGATCGTCAGAAATCTTTGTCTTATCAGAACCTCGATCGAGCGAAATTTCAAATATATCAACGATGCGATGCGGACGGAATATAAATCCATTCTCTCTTTGCCGGAGTACGTTCCTGCCGAAAGCATCAATCAGCTTTCCCTCGACGGCGTGAGTTTTATTAAGAAATCCAGCACAAAGCTGGCACAGCATATCGTTGAGATCAATCGTCTGCTTTCAGATCGCATCAATAATTGTAAAAGTCTATTTCCGCTATGGATCAATTGGCAATACATCAAGGATCTTTTCATCATGCCAAACGGGCTGTCGGAGCAGGGCACCAAGGATGCAGCTGAGCTTTATTACAGCAATCTTTCACGCTATCCGTATCAGGTTTATATCAATTGGAATCCGCAGGATGAGGGCAACATTCTATATAACGACAAGAAATTCGTCACTCTGCTTTATCGCTGGCATGATGATTATTTTTGCGAGATGAGCAAGGTCTCTGATGCCGGAACCTATGTCAAGAGCAATATCTATGACTATATCGACGAGAGCGACAAGGCTGTTGTCGTGGTCGATTGTGAAAATTCCGATCCGTACAAGCTGGTCGCTACGCTGAAAAATCTGAACGAGGAATATACACAGAAGATCGCTTCCATCATTCTCTTTGACGATGAGCATACGGCATCGGCTTGGCGGATTTTGGAGCAGTTTACGCAAATTCCCGTCGAGCATATCATGATCGAGCGCGTCAAGCAGAGCAAGTCTTTGGTGGATATCATGCTCACCGCAAGAGCCTGTCAGGAGCATTATACCAACAATGTTGATTCGTTCATCATTGTTTCGAGCGATTCGGATTATTGGGGCCTGATCCGTTCGCTTCCGCAGGCAAGATTCCTTGTCATGATCGAACGAGAAAAATGCGGTCCCGATATGAAGGCGGCACTTGTCAGCGCAGGCATTTTCTTCTGCTATATCGATGATTTCTTCTCGGGCAATGCCGAGGAGATTAAGCACAGCGCCCTGTTTAGAGAGATGTACCGTTACATAGATAATACCGTGAATCTGAACGTCAATAAAATGTTTGATGATGCACTTAGGGCGACCCGAATCGATATGTCGGATTCGGAAAAGAATCAATTTTTCCATCGATATATCCGAACACTGCAAATGTCGATTTCGGAGAACGGCGATGTAATTTTGGATTTCAAGCGCAAATTGTATAATTAGTATATCATGACAAAGAAGTGAGCCGTGATTCAAGGAGGGCAATTCTATGAATATTAACATGAAATGGCAATATCGTTTTCTTGCATTCATTTTGATCCTGTCCATGCTGCCTGTTTCGCCGCTGTTGCAAGTAACGGCGACAGCTTCCACACGGGCGGTCGTTTCGGGTGCGAGCATTTCCGTTCCTGCCTATTCCGGCGGCACGGCATCGGGTTGGATGACCTACGACTGTGGCGTCAGTGCGACCTATGGAAGCACAGGCTCGGAATCCCGCATGCAGATCGTTACCGGTACCACCGCAGCACAATTCAAGGCATATTGCGCAGAGCTTGACAGCAACAGCGACTATACCAAAATCTATTCCAACACCGTCGAGGCACAAATTGGCAACAATTTCTATGCCAAGTATCTTGCCAATGATGGCACCCACTCTTTGTATACCTATTTTACGGCTGCCTACAACCAGACCCGGATCATTGTCGATACGCAAAGAGAGAGCTTCCGCACTTATTCCTATGACGCAACAGGCGATTACCGGACAGAATTTTATATGTACGGTCTGTCCAATTCCGAAGATGGCTTTTCTCCCTCGGACGGCGCAATTAGCTGGCAGAACCGCAGCACCGGCGGTGCTTTGCTGATCATGAGAATGGCGGACAACAGCCTGTTCATCATCGACGGCGGCGGATATGATCAAATGAGTGATCGGAGTGCCGAAAATCTCTATGCCTTTCTGCGCCGCATTACGGGAACGGACGAGAATCAAAAGATGCTGATCAACACATGGTTTATCACCCATCCTCATGTGGATCACTGTGCAGGTCTGGCACGCTTCCTTCACAAATACAGCGAGCATTTTGATATGCTGAATATTATGTATAACTTCGATGTGCTGAGCGCCTCTGCGAGCCATATCCAGCGTGTTGCACGCCTCTATCCCGATGCGAAGTATTATAAGCAGCATACCGGCGAGAGCTTTACGGTCTGTGATGTGAAGTTTGATGTGCTCTATACCGTGGAGGACCGCTATTTTCCCAACACGAATAACGAGCTGATCAAGGGCGATTCCACCTGCATGGACAACACCAACGAAAATAATATTTCTACCGTTCTGCGTGTAACCATGGGCGATAAGAAGCTGATCTTGACGGGTGATATCGGCAATGCAGATACGATTCTCATGAAGATGTATCCGTCAAGCGCCCTGAAGGGTGATATTTTGCAGCTTCCGCACCATGGCTATGACAATCACACAAACTTGGCAATCACGGTTGCACCCACGATCTCCATTCTGAATCAGTCAGGAGAAGCGATTTCGAACAAGAAGAATATTCATAACTTTGATGCCGCATGGGCACCCTTTGCAGGAACGATCTATTACGGTGGCTCGCATACCATCGGCTATGCCGCAGAGACAGGTATATTCCTGCAAGAAAGCGTCGATGACGTGGACTTTTTGCAATGGGATGCCAAGAGCTATGAACTTTCGGAAGCTGACCCTTATGCAGGAGGAAGCAAGGTCTATGCGCCCGAAACATACTACCGCTACAGCAAGATCAACCGACTTGCCGATACCGAAAAGGCATATCTTATCGCAGATAAAAAGCTTAACAGAATCCTCTCTTATGATGCCACCGACGGCACTGCAGACAGTGCATTGTCAGGACTTTTTGATGGCACGCATTGGTACATTGCGGACCAAGATCGCCACGCCGTCAACTGGCTGATCTATGGCACAAAAACGGCTCAGCCGCATGCAAATTCTCCTGTGAGCGATGCGGAAATTACATATTACAACGACCTTACCATCACCAAGGGAACGGGGGACTATTGGTCCGACGGAACCAACCCCACGGGTATGGTTTTAGGTAACGGAGATACCTTCACCTCTACGGGCATGTATAACAGCTGGTGTTCCGTTACCGAGGAGCTGGAGACTGCGTCCAAGTGGACCTGGATCGATGCTTTGCCGGATGACAGCTTCCTGATCTATCGCCATACGGGTGGAACCTACTATTCCCTCTACCGTGAAGGCAATGTTGCAGACAACGGCGGCTGGGGCGTCACGAAAATGACCTCCAAGAGCGATGTCAGCAAAAATATCAACTATCTGAAAACCGAGCTGTACCTCTACGAGGAAACAGCTTCCAAAATGTATGTCACATGGACGGGACATAAAAACTATACCTGCTATACCGGAATCCCTGAGAACAACATAATCTCTCTTCTGTCTGCGGATATTCGGGTCAAGTGGGCATTTGACGGCTTCGATGGTTCGGGGGAAGCCTACCATACCTCGCTTGGAAGAAAGAATCCGGGGGAATATTGGTTTGAATTTTCTTCTGCCTATAATTCTTCTGTGGCAAAAGATTACACAGTGACCATCAAGTATAAGACGGCAAACGGCACGATCATGGATATCGGTACCTTCACCCTGCATGTAAAAAACCGTAGTTCCGAAGAACTTGGACATAAGGAGCTGTTCTTCGACTTCGGCAACACCACTGAGGATCGTTATAAATACAAAACCGAAGATCAGTACAAAGAGATCAACTTTGACGGAACTTCCCGTTGGGTCTACAGCGAGCAGATCGCTTCTGCCAACACAACCACGGAAATTTTCGGAGAGGTAAATACCGAAGACGGCACACTGTCCGTCAAAAAAGCCACGGCAACAAATCAATCGAATACGATTTTTGTCGATGCCTATGCAAAGGGCAGCACACCGCTGAGCTTTGATCCGCAATACGCCGAGGTCGTGCAGCTTCGCCTGAAGCTGGACAACCTCAAGGCAGCGGGAAGCCTGAATCCCTCTTTCCGCCTGTGGTATTACGCTGCGGATGGATCCCGTGCCTATGATGCGGCGTATTCCTTTGGAACGAATTACACCTCTGACGGGGAATACATGATCCTCTGTGTGAAGCTGAGCACAATGAACACTTTGACCAAGGTTACGGGAATCGGCATGGGATTCCATGATTTCACATTGGCAGACTCCGCAAAGGAAGGCACTGTGACCGTTGACTATATCTACATAGGACCGGAAGATGGGATAGCTGCAAGGCATAGCTATGAATCCATTGTGACCCTGCCGACTTGCTCCACCAGGGGCTACACCACGCATTTGTGCAAATTCTGCGGCGAGAGCTATATAGACACCGATACCGACAAGGATTCTTCCAATCACACCTATGCAGGCAAGGTGAGCAAAAGTCCGACGCTCTATGCGACAGGTACTTTGAAATTGACCTGCGGTGCTTGCGGCGCCACCGCCACGAGAAGCCTGCCGAAGCTGAATGCTTCGGATTATACCGGGAGAGTGATTACCGCAGCAACCTGTACGCAGGCAGGCTCTGACAGCTATCTGTGGAATACAACCGACTATGGAGAATTCTCCTTTACAGCTGCTTCCGAACCCTTGGGACACAGCTATGACAGCGGCGTGGTCACAAAATATCCCACCTTATCTGCAACCGGCGTGATCACCTACACCTGCCATGCGGATTCGACCCATACCTATACGGAAACGGCGCAAAAGCTCCATGAAAGCTTCTATGTGGGCTTTGAAAATACTACCGTCGATCAGGCGCGCTACAATAATACCGTCTACGGATTCAGAAACTTTGACCTGCCGGGCTATTGGAGCGCAAATAACAACGGCACCTCCCTTGGCTCTGTTACCGTGGATCATGATAACGGGAAATTGACCGTTCGTCCGGGAATTACCGGAAGCACACTCGTCATACAGCCCTCGGAAAGCAGTACGGCAACACCGGTGAGCCCCCTCTACCTTGATCCTGCCAATGCCGAGGTCATTCAATTCCGAATGAAGTTTGAAAATGTCACCTGCGTTGACGGCAAGAATCCTCTTGTTGCAGCCGACCCTTATGCCGGAAGCTCCAAGCTTGACACGGAGGACTATATTTTCACGCAGGAACAGGTTGAGGGCGGAGAATATTTCACCGTTACGGTCGGGCTTACCGATGCCCATCGAGCCAAAGGAACCTTTACAAAATTCCGCCTGTATTTTACCAATATGAGCTTTACTCCCTCGTCGAAGGTAGTGCTTGACTATATCTACATTGGCGCCGAAGGAGAGCTGCCCAAGGATTGGTATACGGTCACATTCAAGGATGAGGATGGAACCGTTTTGCAGAGCGGATCGGTTTACAAGGGCAGCAACGCAGTGTACAACGGAAAAACGCCCGCCAAGGCAGCAGATGCTACGAACCATTATAGCTTCAAGGGCTGGGACAAGGCGCTGAGCAACATTTCTGCCGACACCACCATCACTGCGACCTATACCGCAACGGCGCACAGCTATAGCTATACAAACGCAGATACCACCAATCATAAGGCAAGCTGTTCCTGCGGTTACAGCAAGACCGAGGCGCACAGCTATAGCTACAAGCTCACGGCAAGTCCCACTCTCGCAGCAACAGGTACGCTGACAGGCACATGTTCCCACTGTTCGACAACAACAACGGTGACCCTGCCCAAGCTGAATGCTACGGATTATACCAAGTCTACGAGTAAAACCGTCACCTGCACCGAGGCAGGCATCGATACTTACAAGTGGAATACCACCACCTATGGCTCCTACTCCTTCACCGTCACGGCGGAGGCTTTGGGGCACAGCTATGATGACGGCGTGGTCACAACCATTCCGACCCTCACGGAAGAAGGCGTGATCCTCTATACCTGTCAAAGAGATCCAAGTCATACCTATGAGGCAGCAGCGGAACCGCTTCGGGAAAGCCTCTATATGGATTTTGAAAATACTGCTGCCGATCAGGAGAGGTACAACAACTACGCCTACGGCTTCCGGAACTTTGATACATTCGAGCATTGGGTCGCAGAGGATGGCGCCTATGACACGATCGAAAACGGAACGCTGATCCTTCAGCCGGCAACGGCAGGAACCACCCTGAAGATCAGAGCTTCGGAAGATAATATCACGCAGGGAAAACCGCTCTATTTTGATCCTGCGAAAGCCGATACCATTCAGCTGAAAATGAAATTCGAGGCTGTCGGCTACATCGAAGGCAAGACCCCGATCGTTTCTGTTGACACCTATGCGGGAAGCACCAAGGTGGACCTTCCGGATCAGATTCTTACCCAAGATGAGGTCGTCGGCGGCGAATATTTCCTCGTTACGATCCCCATTTCTGCCGAAAACCAAGCCAAAGGCATCATTACAAATATCCGTCTGTATTTGGGCGGAATGAGCTTTAGCACATCTTCCAAGGCGATCATAGACTATGTCTACGTTGGCTCCGGGGAAAATCTTCCCTCCATGCAATATACGGTCACATTCAAAGATGAGGATGGAACCGTTCTGCAAACAGGCTTGGTCAACAAGGGCGAGGATGCGATCTATACCGGCGAAGCTCCCACCAAAATCTATGATGGCACAAATCACTATACCTTCCGTGCCTGGGATACGGCGCTGACCAACATTACTGCCGATACCATCATTACCGCAACCTATACTGCAACTGCACACAGCTATACCTATCGCATGGCAGATGAAGCCGTTCATAATGCAAGTTGCGCCTGCGGCTACAGCAAAACGATTTCCCACAGCTGGGACAGCGGAGTGATCGACCCTAAGCCCACGCTTGAGGCAGCGGGCAGCAAGACAATTACCTGCTCCGTGTGCAATGGAACGAAGACCGAGACGGTAGAGAAACTATCCCAGAGCCTCTACATGGGCTTTGAAAATACTGCTGCCGATCAGGAACGCTATAACAACTACGCCTATGGCTTCCGGAACTTTGATACATTCGGGCATTGGGTCGCGGAGGACGGCGCCTATGACACGATCGAGGACGGCACCTTGATCCTCCAACCGAAAACCGCAGCAACCACACTGAAAGTCAGAGCTTCGGAGGATGATATCACGCAGGGAAAACCTCTCTATTTTGATCCTGCAAAAGCCGAGTTCATTCAGCTGAAAATGAAATTTGAGGGCGTTAGCTGCCTTGAGGGAAAGACCGCTTTTGTTTCGCTGGATCCCTATGTGGGAAGTACCAAGATCGACCTCCCGGATCAGACTCTGAGCCAAAATCAGGTTTTAGGTGAGGAATTTATCGTTACGATCCCCATTTCTGCCGAGAATCGAACCAAAGGCATCATTACAAATATCCGTCTGTATTTGGGCGCAATGAGCTTTAGCACCTCCTCCAGGGCGATGATTGAGTATATCTATGTTGGCTCTGAGGAAAAACTTCCCACACCGCGTTATACGGTTACTTTCCAAAATGCGGACGGCACTGTGTTGCAAACCGGCTTGGTCTACAAAGGAGAAACTGCAGTCTATACCGGCGAAGCTCCTGCCAAAACCTATGATACCGCGAACCATTATGCCTTCCGTGGCTGGGATACGGCGCTGACCAACATTACCGCCGATACCACCATTACTGCAACCTATACTGCCACGGCGCACAGCTATACCTACAGCAAAGCAGACGATTCAAATCATAACGCAACCTGCTCCTGTGGCTACAGCAAAACGCTTTCCCACAGCTGGAACAGCGGAAGCGTTACCACGCAGCCGACCTGCACCGCAACCGGCGTCAAGACTTTTACCTGTTCTGTATGTAAGGGAACAAAGACCGAAACCGTCTCCGCAACCGGGCATACCGAAGTCATCGACAAGGCGGTTGCTCCCACTTGTACTGAAACAGGCTTGACCGAGGGTAAGCATTGCTCTGTCTGTGATACGATCATCGTAAAACAAAATGTGGTTGCGGCATTGGGACACAGCTATAAAGCTGTTGTCACCGATCCGACTTGCACAACGGGTGGCTATACGATCTTTACTTGCTCGGTTTGTTCTGATAGTTACCGTGGAAATGAAGTTGCAGCAAATGGACATGTTGAAGTGATCGACAAAGCGGTTGCTCCCAC
>SVKY01000005.1 GCA_015068235.1 Oscillospiraceae bacterium | reverse complement strand
GAATAACTTCAAGGACGTTAAGGCAGGAGAATACTACTACAAGGCAGTTCTTTGGGCAGTGGAAAACGGCATCACAACAGGTTTGTCCGCAACGAGCTTTGGACCGAATGCAACATGCACCCGTGGTCAGGTTGCAACCTTCCTGTGGAGAAGCCAGGGTGAGCCTGCACCCGAGAGTATGAACAATCCGTTCTCTGACGTTAAGACGAACGACTATTATTTCAACGCTGTCCTTTGGGCGGTCGAAAATGATGTCACACAGGGCATGGGCGGTGGCAAGTTTGCGCCGAATGCAAGCTGCACCCGTGGTCAGATCGTGACCTTCCTCTACAGAGCAATTGCATAAAAACAACGGCTGCTGCAAGCTTGAACCCTTGCAGCAGCTCTTTATTATGCTACGTTTACCAAATTCCGATTTATCGGTGAGTTTCGTATTTGCGCAGGTCAAAGCCTTCTCCTTGAGGAGAAGGTGCCCCGAAGGGGCGGATGAGGTGGAAAGGTTGCGAATTTACTGAAAACTATCGCAAAAACGAAACTTTTTTCTGCACACCTCATCAGTCAGCTTCGCTGACAGCTTCTCCTCAAGGAGAAGCCTTAGCCTGTGCGAACTGAAAGATAAATCGGAAGTTATTGATTATTTCAATTATCCTTCCTCGGAGCTTGGAAGGAAGAGGACATTTAGATCAACGGTGGTTTCGATGCCGTCTAAAGTGCCTTCGTCCGTGAATTGCAGGCAGTCGAAGTGATACAGGAAGGTCGGGGTCTCGTTATATTCTGCCAGCCACAGGTGATAATCCTGCAATTGCTTCATATCAAGATAATAATATCCGAATTCTTGGTTGAAATAGACACCCGGCTGATAGCCTTGCGCTTTGACCTCCTCGCAGAAAGCCACGGCGCATTCCGTCAAGGGGACAGAATCCAAGCTTTCAACTCTTCCACCGATATACTCCCAATCAAAATAAATCGGAAGCTCCAGCGATTCTTCCTCCAAAAGCCCACAGACAAATCTTGCTTCCTCTACGGCTTCCTCCGGCGTTAATGCCTGTGAAAAGAAATAAACGCCGACCTTGAGCCCGTGTTTGGCGGCTTGTGCAAGGTTATAGCGGAACTGCTCGTCCTCGTACAGATCGCCAACGGTCGAGCCTCGATAGCCAATTCGAATGATCGCAAAATCGATCTCGGCGGTGCAAACCTTTTCCCAATCGATCACACCCTGGTGTGCCGAAACATCGATGCCGAGCAGGTGTTCACCGTCTCGATAGCGCAAAAAACCGTCTTCCCGATAGAAATTTTCGGGTTCATATTCATTTCGTGAAATGGGTTCGGTGGTTGGTTCAGTTTCCTCGATCGAATTTGACGAGCCGGGAAGCAGAAGGATCAGAAGAATTATGATCAGTGCAGAAATTCCTGCAACGATAAGCCACCAAAGCGGAAACGGACGTTTCTTTTTCTTAGCCATAGGACACCGCCTTTCAGAATTATTATACCACGCAAGTCAATAGGCGTCGAAAAAATGAAAATAGTGCTTGTATGAAAGCACATTTTGGTGTAATATATATGCACGAACTTTTTGGAGGGCGTTGATTTTGAAACGTTTGATCTCAATGATACTCTTGGCATCGGTGCTGCTTTTGTGCGCCTGCGCTGATGATGCGGCTGAGGAAGCCGTGCGCAAGGAGCATGCAACGGCTACGCTGAGCGCTGTTGGAGATATCTTTTTGACCGATGCGATGATCAAAGATGCACAGCAGCCGGATGGCAGCTACCGTTTTTCTACGCAGTTTGAGGATGTGATCGTCCCGATCTCGAAGGCGGATATTGCGTTTGGAAATTTCGAGGGCAATTTTATCGGCAGCGATTTCGGAGCTCAGCAGGCGAGTTACCCGGAGGAACTGGCGGCGGAACTTAGCCGGATCGGATTCGACTTTTTACAGACGGCAAATTCTTACAGTATTTTTAACGGTGTTTCCGGTTTGGAGCACACGAAGTTAACGATCGAAAACAATGGCATGCGAGCACTCGGAACCTATTTAGAGCCTGCGGATCAAGCGCAGAACCAAGTTGTGATTCGAGATGCAGGCGGCATCCGTTTTGCGTTTGTGGCATTTACCAAGGGCGTTGGGAATCTGACGATTCCCGAAAATTCCAAATGCTCGGTGGATCTTTTGTACAAGGATTATACCTCTGATTATTCCGAGATAAACACGAGCTATATCACCGCAGTGCTTGAGAAGGCGAGGGAAGCGGAGCCGGATGTGATCGTTGCTGGGCTGCATTGGGGCAGCGAGAATAATGATCAGATCAGCGAAACGCAAGAGGAAATTGCGAATCTTCTTTTGCAAAATGGTGTAGATGTCATTTTGGGTTCGCATCCTCACCTTGTCGGTAAAGTGGAGCGCAGAACCATTACGTTGGAAGATGGCAGACAAAAGGAATGCGTGATCGCTTACAGCCTTGGCGATTTTTGTGCAGCATCGGTCGGTGAATGCAACACCGGCGTGATTTTGAATTTGGCGTTTGAACGCAATGGAAATATAACGAGAATCTCCGACATTTCTTATATGCCCGTCAGTGCGGTGGATCGTGGCATCAGCTGTGCCGACCGTTACAGCGTGATGCTGACCGAGGCGGAAATTGAGCTTTATGAGGGGAATTATTATGACCGTGTCAGCCAAGCCGTGTACGAAGAAATGCTTTCGGATATAGAAAAGGTTCGGGAGAATATTGGACTGGATCATTGACAGGTTTTATACCAATCACCAATTAAAATGATGGAGCTGTCTCATTTTTTGTGAGACAGCTCCAATTTTTTATTCTTGCACGATGTCGATCACGACATATTCCGAAATTGCGAAGGTCTTGAAGGGAACGCCCCATCCGGAGATGCCGGAGGTGACGACAAAATTCGTTTTTTCACGCTGTTCGGCACCGTAGATCTTGTCATTTGCGCCAATGAGCAGCCCGATCTCGCCGACAGGGAAAATATGACCGCCGTGCGTGTGCCCCGAAAGTACCAAATCGACGCCTGAGGCAGCTTCGTTATCATAGTCGTTCGGCTGGTGATTGAGAACCACGGTATATTTTGAAGGATCTAAATCGGCTGTCAGCTCAGCTATGGAAGCTCTCGAATGCTCCGATCGATCCTGACGACCGATCAGATAGAAGCTGTCATCGATCAAGAGTGCATCGTCTTGCAAAATGGTGATGCCGTTTTCTGTCAGCGTGCTTCGAAGTTCGTCTGCGGTAAAATCCCGTGAGCGCATATAGCCCTTGTCATGATTGCCGAAAACATAATAGGTGCCGTAGGTGCTTTCCAATTCTCCGAGTGCTTTGGTGGCAAGAAGTATATCGGCTTTGGTGGTATCGTCATCGACATAATCTCCGCAGATCACGACCAGATCCGGCTGCGCTGCTTGAATGTTTTTCAGCTCCTCAACAAATTTTTCTGATGTTAAAACCTCACCGAGATGCGAATCTGCAATCAAAACGATGCGCAAGGAATCTCTGCCAAGCAGCTTTTCGGTTTGAAACGTGTAGTTTGTCTGTACGATATGATGCGCATTGTACCAGCCCATGGCAAGATAGACCGCCGTCAGCAAAATGGCAAAGGCACCTTGATAATAGCGCTTAAAGCTTTGTTTTCTGAGCTTTTGCACCACATAGCCGACAAGGTCACAGAGTGCCCAAACGAGTATCAAATGCAGGATCACGACCACCATGGCGATCGGTGCGAAAATCGCCACACCGATCAGAAAAACAACAGGAAGTGCGGCGAACAACCAAGAGCGCTTGCCTGTAAGCGCCTTGATCATATAAAACCGCCGAAATCGTGTGATCAAATAGAATAATCCAACAGCGCATGACAAGATCATAAAGCCTATGATGAAGAACCACATACATATCATTCCTTTATTAATTTGTTATAGTATCTTATCACAAACGTTTTTTGTTCGCAAGTCGTAAATATGGAAAAGGTAACTATTTTTTAATTGACACATTGCGGATAATTATGTATAATATGTTTTAATAGGCAAAATATAACAAGAATCGACAGAAAAGAGAGGAAAAGCATATGGGCTATGCACTTGCTGTATACGGAAACAATGCTTTTGAAGAGTTTTTGCTTCCGCAGGTCAATGACCAGGACCACAGCATTACATTAACTGCGGCGACCTACGGCTTGCAGGAGGATGTTGTTCTCGGCTTTGCGAACATTGACGGAGTTTGGATCTTTAAGTCCTTGAGTGCGAATGCGACGCTTCGAAGCACAGGCTTGCGCATTGGGGCAGAGCTGACACGAGGCAGCTTGATCCATGTCAGGCAGGATGAGGCAACGGTTGGTGCAGTTGTCATGCAGGTGGAGCAGAAGCTCGACCGTTTTAAGAAATATATCATCAGCAAGCCCTGCAAATTACAGATCGGCTCGGCTGAGGGAAACCATATCGTTTATGATTTTGAAAAGCTGATTTCCAGAACGCATGCAGTGCTGGATTTGTCCACGAGCAAATGCCGCATCATCGACAACAGCCGAAACGGTATTTACATGGACGGTAAGCGTATCAATGCTGAACAAGATCTGGCGTTTGGCGATAAGGTGAATATTTTTGGTTTGCAGATCATATGGCTGGGCAATGTTTTGGCGATCTCCAATAACGGCTTGCCGATGAAGGTTTGGGCGCCTGAGCTTCAGGAGCTGACGGAGAGCAAGCAGCTGTTTCCGAGCGGTGTGCGGAACATCAAATCTGTTGGAAAGAGATTGTTCCATCGAAGCCCGAGATTGCTGCCGAAGCTCAATACCGATCCGATCGAGATCGAGGCGGTTCCGCAGCCGAACCGTACGACGAAGAGACCGCTGATTTTGACCATAGGTCCGTCCTTTACGATGGTCATTCCGATGCTGCTCGGCACACTTTTGACATTGATCGTAGCGTCGTCCAATGATCAAGGGATGAGTCCATACATGTATACAGGCATTGTGATCGCAGCTGCCTCTGCCGGCATCGGTGTGATGTGGGCGCTGCTGAATCTCAAGTATTCCAAGAGAGCGGAGCTTGAGGCAGAGGAGAACCGCATCAATCGCTATCAGAACTATCTGATGGGCATTGAAGAGGAGATTTATGCAAAGTATGCGGAGAATAAGCGTGTTTTGGACAACGCTTATCCGTCCGCAGCGGATTGTGCGCAGTATGATGCTTACTGCCCGATGCTGTGGAACCGCAATCTTTCCCATTCGGATATGCTCTTTGTGCGCTTGGGCAAGGGCAGCATTCCGTTCCAGTGTCCGATCGTGATTCCGAAGAAAAAGTTTACGCTTCATGACGATGAGCTTTCCGAGCAGCCGGCAATGATCCGTGATAAATATCAGGTGCTTCCCGATGTGCCTGTCGGCATCGATCTGAGAAAGCATCGACTGGTCGGTATTGCGGGAAACGGCGGCATCGAATCTGCCGCTGCCATTGCAAGAACGATGGCGATTCAGATTGCAGCAAACTGCTGCTACACGGACGTGAAAATGGCGTTCTTGTGTGAAGAGGGGATGCTCGATCAAGGCGCATGGCGCTTTGCAAAATGGTTGCCGCATGTTTGGTCTGAGAGCAAGAGCAGCCGTTATTGCGCGCAAACGCAGACGGAGATCAACGAGGTCTGCTTCAATCTTTCGGAGATCATTCGTGCCCGTGTTGAGAGGCTGGAGGCTGAATCTGACGAAGAGCTGATCCGTCCGCATTATATCATATTTATTGAAGACTTAGAGCTTTTGGGCAATGAGGGCCTTGTCAAATACCTGCTGTCTCCGAAGGAGGAGTACGGTATTACGACCGTGATCATGGCGGCAAGGCGTGAACTGCTGCCAAACGAGTGCGAGAACATTATCGAGTGCAACGGCAGCCATGGCAGTATCTATAATTTGGCAGTCGGTGTTTCGGGACGTACGGAGATGACTTTGGATGTGCTCTCTGCTCGCCGTGCAGAGCGCTTTGCGAGAACTGTGTCCGGCATTGAGGTTTCCGAGATCGAGAGCAGCGGCGCAATTCCCGAGGCAATTACGTTCTTGGATATGTGGGGCGTAAAGACACTTGAGGAATTAAATGTTACCGACCGTTGGAGAAAGAACCGTACCTATGACTCTATGCGAGCGCTGATCGGTCAGAAGGCAGGCGGTCAGGATTGGCATTTGGATATCCATGAAAAGCACCATGGACCGCACGGTCTGATCGCAGGCACGACCGGTTCGGGTAAAAGTGAGACGCTGCAGACTTATATGCTGTCCTTGGCGGTCAACTACAGCCCCGATGACGTGGTATTCTTCGTCATCGACTATAAGGGCGGCGGTATGGCGAATCTGTTCAGCAATCTGCCGCATATGGCAGGTCAGATATCGAACCTGTCGGGCAACCAGGTCAATCGAGCCATGGTCTCGATCATCAGTGAAAACCGCAGAAGACAGCGCCTTTTCAATGAGTGCGGTGTCAACCATATCGATAACTATACCAGACTTTACAAAAATGGTGAGGCGCCTGTGCCGCTGCCTCATCTGCTGATCATCATTGACGAATTTGCTGAGCTGAAGAAGGAGGAATCCTCCTTCATGCGTGAGCTGATCAGCGTTGCACAGGTGGGCAGAAGCCTTGGCGTGCATTTGATCCTTGCCACGCAGAAGCCCAGTGGCACGGTCGATGATAATATTTGGAGTAATGCGAAGTTCCGTCTGTGCCTGCGTGTGCAGGATCGCAAGGACTCCAACGAAATGCTGCACAAGCCGGATGCTGCCTATATTACGCAGGCAGGCAGAGGCTTTATGCAGGTCGGCAATGACGAGATCTTTGAAGAATTCCAATCCGGCTGGAGCGGTGCGGATTATGATGAAGCATTGGTCGATATCAAGGCGAATGTGGCAAGCATGCGTACCAACACCGGCAAGTCCGCCATCATCGGCAATCATACGAAGAAGCTGCGCAAGGATAAGCAGAGAATTTTGTGGCTGCAACAGCTATCAGGCTTCTTCTTCCAAGGCGCACGAGAACAGAATGCTTCACTTTCTCAGATCGTTTCCGACCGTGAGCAGATGCGCTCGCTGATCGAGCGAGTTTACGCAAAAATCGACAAGGCGGAGATCGATTATGCCATGAATAAGGCAAACACCGAGCGCCTGCAGGAATACGCACTTGTGCTCTCGAAGCACTCCGAGGAGGAATTGCAGACGGAAAAGCAGATGCGTCAGCTGATCCTCTCAATGCAGAAAGAGAATGTGAAGCTGCCTGAGATCAAGAGTAAAACGCAGCTTTCCGCTGTTGTCGATCATCTTGGCAAAATTGCAAAGGACAACGGCTATACCAATGCGTTCCGTCTTTGGCTGCCTGTTCTGCCCGAACAGTTGCATCTGCAGAATCTTGCAGGCTATAAAGACGGCTGCTTCGACGGAAAGACTTGGCGCAGCGAGAGCCGCAGCTATCATTTGGATGCGATCATCGGCTTGAGCGACAATCCTGCAAACCAGGTGCAGCTGCCCTTCTCCGTCAGCCTGTCTGAAAACGGCAGTCTTGCGGTCTGCGGTTCTTCGGGAAGCGGCAAGACGACCTTCCTGCAAACACTGCTGTTCTCCTTGGTGGATCATTATTCACCTGCGAGTTTGAATTTCTATATTTTGGATTTCAGTAACCGCTCCTTGGCAGTGTTCGATAATTTGGCACATTGCGGCGGCGTGGTTTTTGAGGATGACCCTGAAAAGCTGGCACGCTTCTTCAATATGCTGACCGATCTGATCCGAAAGAGAAAGGAAATTCTCAGAGGCGGCACCTACAGCCAATATGTCAAGCTGAACGGACCTAAAATTCCCGCAGTTTTGATTGTGATCGACAACTATGCAAGCTTCAAGGAAAAGACAGACGGCATCTATGAAAGCAAGCTGGCTTCGATCTCCCGTGAGGGTGCGAATTACGGCATTTATCTCGTCATCAGCGCAGGCGGCTTCGGTGGAACTGAAATCACCAACCGTGTTGCCGAGAATCTCCGCAATGTCGTTTGCTTGGAGCTTGGCGACAAGTATAAGTATGGCGATGTTTTGCACACGATGCATTTTGACGTTCTGCCCGAGGCAGGTGTGACAGGCAGAGGTATTGCACCGATGAACGGCGGCATTTTGGAATATCAGACGGCGCTGCCGCTTGAGGCGAAGGATGACTATGAGCGCGCCGAGAAGATGCAGGCGTATTTTGAGAAGATGAACAAGGCGTGGAGCGGAAAACTGCCTCGCCGCATCCCCGAAATTCCTGAAAATCCGACATTGGAGGGTCTGGGCAAGAGCGAGGAATATCAGCTTGCGATCGCCGATCCGAGATATCTGCCTTATGGCTATATGCTTGAGGATGCTTCGATCAGCAGCATCGACTTTGCCGAGACCTTCTGCTGGCTGATCACCGGTAAGCCCAGAAGTGGCAAGTCTACGCTTTTGCAGCTGCTGTTGGCTGCTGCGAAGCAGAAGAAGGCGCAGATCTGTGTTACGGACTTTGGCGCAGGAAGATTGCGCAAGAGTGCGCAGGAGGCAGAAGCAACCTATGTGACGAATGCCGAGGAGCTGTTTGAGTTCACCCGTGCCTTCCAGCAGAGCTTCCTGCAGCGCAATGCAAAGAAGCGTGAAATGCTGCTTGCAGGTGCCGAGGAGGACGAGGTCTTTGCACAGATGCAGAAGGAACAACCGATCATCCTTTTGATCGACGATCTTGCCGGTTTTGTGCAGACGGTCTATCAGGCAGGCGGTGTGCAGGGTTCGATGCGGGGCTTCTACGAAAATGCGATCGAAAAGGGCGCCCTACATAATATATATGTGATTGCCTGCGTGGACACGGAAAACACCACGCCGCTTTTGGGCAAGAAGGTTTATGAAAAAATGGCTGCCTACAAGACGGGCATTCATTTGGGCGGTAACGTAGCAGGACAGAAGGTCCTGAATTTCGCTTCGATGCCGTTCTCTGAGCAAACAAAACAGACGAAGCCCGGCTTGGGTTTGCTGCCGCAGGATATCGAGCATTCCAATGTCCGCAAGGTCGTCATCCCGAAGCTGCGGAGGTGACAGAAGTTGAATGCCTTTGTGGTTTATACCTACAATCGACAAGATGAGAGACTTCTGAGGCAATCCTTCCATCAGACGGCAATGAGAACGTGCGCCGAGGAGTGGGACATTCGCCAGGTGAAAAGTATGGCAGATGTCCGACAGGCGATGCAAGAAGGCTTGCAGCCCTTGATCTGCTGTGTGGATATCGAAACGACAAAAAGCATTTCTGCTGCAGAGGAGCTGCGTGCATTTTTGAAAGATACGCAGCTGCTTCTGCTGGTCAGTGCGAGCATGTCACCGATGATGTATATCCGTCCGACGATCATGCCATCGGGCGTGCTCGTCAGACCTGTGACCTTGGAGCAGGCGCAGCCCTTGTTCTCCGAGCTCATCCGCATGGTGCAAAGCAGCCAGAGCGAAAGTGCGCTGGCAGGTGCTTCGTTTTCTGTCAATTCCCATGGCACGTCGCACCGCATTTTGCTGAAGGATATTCTGTATTTTGAGTCGAGAAATAAAAAACTGTTTTTGTGCACGAAAAATGTCGAGATCGATTTTTATGACACCCTGGAGCATTTGATGGAACAGCTTCCACCGGATTTTATCCGCTGTCATAAGAGCTTTGTGATCAACCGACATGCCGTGGAGCAGGTCTCTATGGCGCAGAATTTGATCTATTTAGACGGCGAGAGAGTTCAAATCCCGATCTCAAGAAGCTGGAAAGCCAATGTAAAGGAGGCGCTCAAGTGAACTATATCTTAACGATGGGCGAGCTGAAAACGCTTGCAGGCTTGCTTGGCGCGCAGCATTTTTTCTCGCTTGAGGAGCAGGAGACGACGCTGCAAAGAGAAGATGTGATTCAAAATGTGTTTCGGCTGCATCAAAGAGGCTTTTTAACACAGACTGACAACGGCTTTTGTTGTGAGCCGGAGATCAAACGCCTGATTCAGGTGATTGTGGATGCCGACCGAGCGATCGTTCTGCGCTCGCCCGAGGAGGCTTACCTGTGCTGCTATCTTGCAGGGGACGAATGCACTGTAGTTGAGATGATTGCCGAACGACCGATGGAGTATAAGCTGTATTCGCAGCCTTTGAGCGAGCTTTGCTTGCAGCTTTGTCCTATGGAGGATTTGCAGGCAATGCAGGAATATGAGTTTGATTTTTCACAGCTTCATTTTGATGTCATACCCGAGGAAACGAATCTGCGCTTGCAGGCAGATATTTATTCCATCACAGAACAATGCCAAATTGCCCGAGCTTTGATCGTACAAACGCAGTTGGGAAAGGTACAGGCGTTTCACGCCGACGGCGAAATGTCCGTTAATGCCTACCGTGTGCAGGAATTTTACCGCTGGATCGTTGGGCAAATAGGGGGAAAAGAATTATGATTATGGTTGAGATTTACGTTCCGCTGCTGCAAAAGACTTATGACTTCAGCTTGGACGAAACGGTAGAGGTCAGAATGCTTTTGGAGGAGATCGCAGAGATTATCTGTCAAAAAGAACGCTGGCCGAGATTGGAAAGCGCCAACAAGCTGCTTTTGTGCAATCGGGATACGAGACAGATCTATCCGCCCGACAGTACGCTTTCCGGCACAGGAACTGCCAGCGGCAGCCGTTTGATCATGGTCTGACGGTAGCAAAAACGCTGTGTCAAGCGCCCAAATACGCAAAAAAATGTCGTTCGTCATGAAAAAGATGCCGTTCGTCGGTTTTTTAACACAGCGCTGAAAGATATGATATAATGCAGTTACAGACAAGGGAGTGATAAACAAATGATCAAGGCGATCCCGAGAGCGATGCTTGAAAAGTCTGATCAAATGCACATGGTACTCCACCGCCTGCGCCACACGCAAGACGAGCTTCAGATGGCGATCGTTGCTTTGGAAGAGATGAATCCGCTCGATCCGATGAGACAGCAGCTCAGAGCGCTTAAGCGGCGTTTGCAGACGACGCAGGAGCTGATTACGGCGCTGAGACAGGCATTGCAGCATTGCGCTGAGACCTATTCCCGATGCGAAGAGAGGAACACGACAAGGTCGCAGCCACGTCCCCGATTTTCACCGAGGCTTGCATGGTTTTCCGTTTTACAGCCAGAGGTGTTTCAGGGGATACAGTTGATCTGAGAGGTGAATAAAAATGGCAATACAAAACGGATTTGAAGTACACATTGAACCAACGCAAACCAATGCCGTCTCCATAGAAAGCGTGCTTTCGAATATGCAGCAGGATATGATACGGATGAGATCCAGCATGGAAGCGCTGAACGCACGTTGGACCGGTCCTTCTCATGACACGTTCACTGCAGCATTTTCAAGAGACTTTGAAACGGCGCTGGACATTTGGGAGGATATGATGGAGATCACCGAAGAAATTCGGGATGCTTGCTCGGACTATTCGAGCTGCGAAAGAGAAGTTTACGATGTGATCCAGGCGATCCGGATCGGAGGTTAAGATGAATTTACCTGATTTCTTTCCGGCTGACATTTTTAATTCAATTACATCGATCTTCGGCGGCGGTGCCGTTGAGGTGACGGTCACATACGAGGCACTTGAGGAGGCTGCTGGGGATGCACTTGAGCGCATCGGCGTTATGCAGGGCAGATGTGAGGAGCTTCGTGATTACAATAACCGCTTCCCCGACTTGTGGGACAGCGAAGCCTGTGAGCAGACGGTTCGGCGGCTGCGTGAGAAGATCGAGGCGTTGGAACAGATGCTTCTTAAGTTCCGCAAGCATGCGGAAAATCTGCAACAGATCGCTCAGAAGTATATCACTACGGCAGGTCAGATCAGCGGCGACGTGCAGGGTCTTTCCAGCGATGTGATCGTATAAGGAGGCATGAAACATGCTGATACAGTTTGATTACTACGGCGCCATGCGGCAGGCAGGCCGTGTGGAAGAAGCCGCGGAAGACATCCTTCGGCTGGCGGACAGTCAGATCGAGATGATCATCGAGGAGCTGTCAGTTTACTGGCAGGGAGCAAGTGCGGATCTTTATTTCAGCAAGTGCAGAGAATTACAGAGCGCACTGAGAAATACCTCGAGAGACTTAGACACCGTGGCAGGAAATATCAGAGCACGCAGCGCGAGAATGCGTGAAGCCGAGCTGATGGCACAACAAATTGCGCAAAACACAGATCATTGATTTGTGAAACAATAAAAAATATTAATTTTTGGAGGAAATAACATGGCAACTATGATGGTATCGAGCGCACAACTGCGCGCCAGAGCAGAGGAAATCGCAAATCTGAATGAGCAGTTCAAAACTCAGGTGGCAGCCCTGGAGGACAAGGAGCTTGCACTGAGAGCAATGTACGAAGGTGATGCAGCCAACGCATTCCACGCTGCATTCCAGAGAAACAAGATCCAGATGGACAACTTCTTCAACTGCATCGCAAGATACGCATTCGTTATGACGGAGATCGCAAGCCGTATCGAGCTGGCTGAGCAGCAGAACCAGAGCACCGCTTCCACAACGGTCTGATCGTTGCAGCGGACGTTTTAGAGAACATATCCACATTCTGAATAATTTAATTGTAAGGAGATATAATCATGGAATTAACACTGAAAGTAGCACCGGAACAGCTGATGACCACCGCAGACGAATTCAGCACAATCGGCAACCAGGTCAGAAGCATTACAGCTGAGAACCTGCAGAAGATGACCAACCTCTCCGGCATTTATGAGAGTGAAGAAGCAACCGCATACATCGCCAAGGCAAGAGGCCTTGAGGACGACATCGAAAAGCTCAACGCAATGATCCAGGAGCATGTCAACGACCTCAACGAGATGGCACGGCGTTACATCGACGCAAACACCTCCGTCAGCGATCTGATTTCTACCCTCTCGTCTGACGTTATCGTATAATTCAGAACGGCATATCGAATGATTCAGGTAGGGGCTTGCCTCTACCTGAATCTTCGGAAAGGGAGATCACTACATGACATATATTAAAGCGACTTGGCAGGAAATTGAAAACTGCGGCAATGAGTTTGGGCGATGTGGCAATCTCCTGGAGCAAAGCAACCGCACGGTCAGAAGTGCGAAGCGCAGTCTGTCATTGCAAATTAAGCTGCAGACCAATTATGATGACCAGCTGGAAGCCCTGTGCACCCGCATGACAGCTCTGCAGCAGCGCATGACCCTGCTGAAGGATACGGCAGTCAATGTGGCAAGAATGTACCGGGATACTGAGCTTCGCATCCGAGGCGAGGAGATTCCGTCAGAAGTGAGCGGGGAAAGCTCGGAGCACAATTGGTGGGATTTCTTGGGCGGTGCCGGTATTTTTGGAGAAGCCATGACAGGTATTGCCGATTTCTTCAATTCAAATGATCCTTTGTGGGTGAGCGTCCCGTCCATGATCGAAAGCGCACTGGGGATCGGTGAAGGGATTGCGACCATCGTGGAAAACGGCGGAGCAAACTGGTTCGATGAGCTGTTCGGCTTTGCCAATTCGCTGCCGGATAATTTTGATCCTAACGGCAATCTGTTCTCACAGCTTTTGGGCAGCGAGATCGATGGCTATATTTTCGATGGCAGCGATGGTCTTGCATCGAATTTGGGTGTCGCTGCACAGTGGGCAGGCGTGATTACCGCCGGCATTGGCGCAGCATATGACAATTGGCAGGAGTTGCGGTCCGGTGAGATCGATCTGGGACGTGCAGTTGGTGAATTCATCATCGAAACAGGTGCGGATATCGTCATCGATGCAGGTGCGGGAATGCTTGTAACGGCTACCCTGGTTGCAGCCTGCGGAAGTGCACCGGCGATCCTGGTCGGTGCCGGAACGGTTGCGGTCACATGGGGACTGGATTGGGTATCTGAACAGATCTTCGGCGTGAGCGCAACGGAAGCCATTGCCGACGGTGTTATGAACGGCGTGGAATGGATCGGAGATCAAGCCGCAAGCATCGGTGCAACGATTTCCGAAGGCATCAGCGACGGTGCCGAATGGTTAGGAGACAGACTCGACGATGCGGGAGATTTTTTCGGAGATATGTTTAACGGCTTCGGAAGAGATCGCGCCAGAGGCGGTGGCGGCGGTCACGGCTTCAGTCTTTGGTAATCGAGTATTATATAATATAATGAGGTTTTAGAATATGACAAATTTTAAGGAGCTTTTGCCGATCGGTTCGGTGGTGATTCTTCGTGAAGCGAAGAAAAGATTGATGATCTACGGCATCCGTCAGACAAATAAGGAAAATAAAAAAGAATATGATTACATCGGCGTTTTGTATCCTGAAGGGAATTTGGGCGGCAAGAGCTATGTGATGTTTAACCATGAAGATATTAAGGACGTCTTCTTCCGTGGCTATGAGGATGAGGAGAGAAAGACGTTTATTGACAAATTAGAGACATTTTATGTTAACAAGGAAAATAAGAGCGAAAAATAAGGACATTTGTCCGTGGTGACTATTGACTATTTGTGAAGAATATGTTAAAATCTATTAGAATAGGTTATGATGTGCAATTCTATGCAATTGCACAGAATGATCCTTCAAAAATTTATTAAGAGGAGAAACAAAAATGAAGAAGACAAACAAAATGTTTCGTTCTTTGAGCTGCCTGCTCGTGATCATTATGCTTCTTGGCATGATGGCAACGATGGCATTTGCCGAGGGCGAAAACCAGGCTGTCAAGGATGCTTCCAAGGGCGTTCTGCAGTTCAACGTCGTTTACACTGATGACGGTAATCAGCAGCACCGTATTATGATCGGCTCCTGCTTCCTCATCAACAGCAACACCATCGTCACCTGCGCACATTGCGTAGAGGTGCCGCAGGACACCCTTTTGGCGGTCGCTGAGGAATTGGGCGTAACCCCCGAGCGTGCCCTTGACCGCATTTCCTACACCGTTACCATCACCCGTGACGTTATGCTTGATGCAGAGATCATCAAGAAGAGTACCGAGATGGATTTTGCGATCCTCAGACTCCAGAGCGATCTGAAGGATCGTGAGGCACTGCAGGTTCGTCGTTGCGAAGGCAGCGTTGAGCAGACCGAGACCGTTTTTGCAATCGGCTTCCCCGCACAGGCTGCTGATACGCAGGTCCTCAATACTTACACCTCCGCTGACGTTACCATCACCACCGGTCAGGTCAACAAGCTGATGACCGGCGAGAACCTCTACTCCGGCGAGAGCACTGACTATGTTCAGACCAGTGCAAAGATCACCGGCGGCAACTCCGGCGGTCCCCTCGTTGACAAGAACGGCGCTGTTATCGGCATCTGCCAGGGCGCTACCGGCGAGATCATTGCTGATGACTATTTCTATGCAATTACCGTCGATCAGGTCCTCGAGATCTGTGATGCACTGGGCATCGTCTACAACCCCGATATCGATCCCGTGCCTGAGACTACTACCCCGACTGGTGACGATACCACTGAGCCGACTGAGCCCGCAGTAGAGGCTGATGCTTCTGCTCTGATCGCAGCGATCGAGGATGCAGAGGAAGTCTCCGCTGACAGCTACACCGAGGAATCCTATGCTGCACTGTCCGACGCTTTGGACGCAGCATATGAGGCAAAGAACAGCAATGACCAGGGCAAGATCGATGCAGCTCTTGCAGATCTGGAAGATGCAATGGACGCATTGGAAGAGGCTGAGGGCTCCAACACTGTCCTCATCATTGCTATCGCAGCAGGCGCAGCGATCCTGATCATCATCATTATCGTTGTGATCGTTGTTTCCTCCGGCAAGAAGAAGAACGCTAAGCCCGCACAGGCTCCCCGTGCTCCCATGAACCAGGCTCAGCGCCCGGTTGGCGCTCCGAACACCGGCTTCGCACCCGGCAGAATGGAGACTGTACCGCAGAGCCGTCCGGCTACCATGCCGGTCAACCCCGATGCAGGCGAGACCTCTCTGCTCACGCAGAGCGCTGGCGAGACCACCCTGCTTTCCAAGAACGTCAACGGCGGCAGCTTGATGCGTGTCCGCTCCAGCGAGAAGATCGCAATCAATGCTGAAGAGTTCGTCATCGGTAGAGAGCGCAAGCGCGTCAACTACTGCGTCAGCGACAACACCTCCATCAGCCGTGTCCATGCAAAGTTCGTCGTTCGTAACGGTGTTACCTACCTGGTCGACCTCAACGCTGCAAACGGCACCTTCCTGAACGGCTCTAAGGCAAGTGCTCATCAGGAAATGGCTCTGAAGGACGGCGACAAGATCATGCTCGCCGACGAGAGCTTCCTCTTCAAGGCTTAATTCCGAAATTACTATTTAATGCGAGGGTGATACAATGGGGTCTATTCAATTTGATGCCATCTCTATCATTTTAATTGTGGTCGCAGCCGCAGCGGTGATCATGGCGATCGTAGCTACGATCATGCTGTGCACTTCTTCCAGCAAGAAGGGTCACAATGCATCGCAGAACAGAAATATGGCTTTCCAACCTGGACCGAATGCGGTCCAGGTTGGGATCCCACCACAGCAGCCGCCGCACTTCGAGCAGTTCTCCGCACCGGTGATCGAGCCTGTGAAGGAAGAAAAGCCCTTTGGTGCAAGAGTTAATTTCTCTGCTGAGCCTCAGGCTCCGGTTGCAGGTGTTGGTGGATTTTCGTCCGTTGCGATGGAAGAAGCCAGAGCTGTTCCCGTTACTCCGGTTCCCAAGTTTGATGATACTACCGTTTTGATGCCTCCTGATGATGCAACCGAGCTCCTCTCTGCGATTGTAGAGAAGGTTACGCTGATCCGCACTCGTACGGGCGAGGAGATCGAGGTCAATACCGGTGAGTTTTTGATCGGTCGTTCTGCTAACGGCGTCCATTATCGTATCACCGATAATAATTCCATCAGCCGTGTCCATGCAAAGATCATTCTGCGTGACGGCTTGGCATATCTTGTCGATATGAACGCAGCGAACGGAACCTCCCTTAACCGCAAGAGAGTAACACCGATGCAGGAGTATTTGCTCCATGATGGCGATGTGATTACTTTGGCAAATGAGGAATTTGCCTATCGTACTTAATAAGAGAGTCTGGGCAGCGCCGTATTTCTGACTGCCTATGCAGCATTGATACGACGTTGCCCAGACTTTTTTTATAACATGGAAAGTCAAACGAAGGATCTTCGATCAATTGAGAGGAAGATAATATGAATTTTATTACTGCTGCGCACACAGATGTGGGCATTAAGAAGAAGACAAACCAAGACTCGCTGCTGGTCCATCAGGCAAAGACCGATTTCGGCAAGGTTCTGCTGGCGGTCATGTGCGATGGCATGGGCGGTCTTGCGAAGGGTGAGGTTGCGAGTGCTTGCATGATTCGAGCATTTTCGCAGTGGTTCAAGGACACCTTCCCGCAGTTGCTGTACAATAACTTTACACCCGAAGCTCTCAGAGAGAGCTGGGAAGAGCTCGTCGGAGATGTGAATCATATGATCTCCCGTTATGCAGAGGGGATCCATGTCACCATGGGCACGACCTGTGTGGCTCTTTTGGTTGTCGGTGATACATATTATATTATGAATATCGGCGACAGTCGTGCGTACCTGATTTCTGACAATGTGTTCCAACTGACGAAGGATCAGACCTTTGTCCAGCGTGAGATCGACTTGAACCGTATGACATATGAGGAATCCTTGGTGCATCCGCAGAGAAGCGTTCTTTTGCAGTGCATCGGCGCCGGCATGCCGGTCGTACCCGATTTCTTTATGGGGACCTTGGCACCGGATCAGTGCTATCTGCTCTGCTGCGATGGCTTCCGTCATGTGATCGGACCTGAAGAGTTTTATGCTTATTTGGGACCGAAGAGCGTTGACAGTGCGGATAAAATGAAAGAGAATTTGGTGTATTTGACGGAGCTGAACAAGAAGCGGCTTGAAACGGATAATATTTCCGCCATTTTGGTTCGCACCCAATAATACGACTACGGAGGTATCATATGCTTCAACCGGGAACGCTCATATGCGCAAGATATCAGATAACAAGGCTGATTGGGCGTGGCGGAATGAGTGCGGTTTATCAGGCGAGAGACTTGTCGTCCGGTAAGCTGTATGCGATCAAGGATGTCGAACGAAATGGTAAGGCAAACAACAATGTAGTCCTGCAGAGCCTCACTGCCGAAGGCAGAATGCTCAAACAGTTGGACAATCCTCATCTGCCTAAGATTTATGATATTATTGAGAATCCTAACAGTTTTATGCTGGTTATGGATTTCATTGAAGGCGAAAGCCTTGATAAAGTGATCGCCAGAGAGGGCGCACAATCGATCGATAGAGTATACAATTGGAGCATGCAGATCTGTGAGGTTTTTTCCTATCTTCACAGCCAAACTCCTCCGATCGTATACCGTGACATGAAGCCTGCCAATGTCATTCTGCAGCCGAACGGAAATATTATGATGATCGACTTCGGCACTGCAAGAACGCAGAAATCCAACGCCATGCAGTCCGATACGATCTGCATCGGCACAGCAGGCTTTGCCGCACCGGAGCAGTTCGGCGGCTTGGGCGAATCCACAGCACGTACCGACATTTTTTGCTTGGGTGCAACGATCTATAATTTAATTACCGGCCACAGCCCTTGTGATAACCCCAAGGGCATTTTGCCGTTAGAAAGATGGAATCCGCAGCTTGCAGGATCGCCCTTGAGCTATATCATTGCCAAGTGCACCCGCAATGACCCGAATGAGAGATATCAGACGGCTTTAGAGCTGCGTAACGATCTTTATCTTGCCAGTGTCGGCGCTTTTGGCGCAAAGCAGGGCAGGGGCAGATCCGAAAAGCTTGCGCAAGGGAACCCTAATGCTTGGCAGGCGCAGAAGTTTAAGACCAATGGCAATAAGTCCGGTGGTCTGTCAGGGCTGCTGTCCTTTGGCGGAAAAAAGAATCAGCCTGTGGAGGAGCCTGCTTGGCCCAATCCGCAAACGCCGCCTGTTTATGCAAATCAAGCGCCTGTGCAACACAATGCACAGCAATGGCAGCAGCCACCACAGCAGATGCCGCAACAGATGAATCCCTATCCTGCAAGGCAGTCGGCTTATTTGCAGCAAGCCCATGCAGGCGCTCCATCTGCGGAACAGTCAGAGGCTTCGGCGGCAATTTGGAAGAAACTGACGCTGATCTCAGCATTGGTTGCGATCCTATTTTTACTTGGCGGAACGATCTGCATGCTCATGGAACTTAGTGCGATTTCTATCGTGCTGTTCGTGTTTGCGATCGCCTCCTTTGTTTTGGCAATTATCAGTACGATCCTTTTCGTGAAACATCGCAATAACGCTGCGGCGTATGAAGAGGAGTACTTTCAAGGATAAATACATACATCCATTATAAGAGAGAAGGGATGCACAGGTATGTTAAAAATCGGAAGTGTAATTGATAACAAGTATAAAATTCTGAGTGAAGTCGGACATGGCGGCATGAGCACGGTTTATCTTGCGATCAATGAGCGTGCTAACAAAACGTGGGCTGTCAAAGAAGTTCGTAAGGATGGCACCTTCGATTTTGAAGCTGTTAAACAGGGGCTTGTCGTTGAGACGGACATGCTCAAGAAATTCAATCATCCGCACCTGCCCAGCATCATTGACGTTATTGATACGGCAGACAGCTTCCTGATCGTCATGGACTACATCGAAGGTCGAAGCTTGAAGAGTGTTTTGGATAACGGCGGTGCGCAGGATCCGGATCAGGTCATCGAATGGGGCAAGCAGATCTGCGATGTTTTAGGCTATCTGCACAGCAGAACTCCTTCGATCATCTACCGTGATATGAAGCCGGCGAACTTGATGCTCAAGCCTGATGGCAATGTGATGCTGATCGACTTTGGTACAGCTCGTGAGTTTAAGAACCGAGCCATGGTCGAAGACACTACCTGCTTGGGCACGCGCGGCTATGCTGCACCGGAGCAGTTCGGCGGTATGGGTGAGACGACACCACGTACGGATATTTATTGTACGGGCGCTACATTGTACCATCTTCTGACAGGTCACAGTCCCGCTGAGCCTCCTTATGAGATTAAGCCTCTGAGCTATTGGGACCCTGCTTACGCAGGCACAGGCTTGGAGAAGATCATCATCAAATGCTGCCAGCAGGATCCCGACCAGAGATATCAGTCGTGTGGTGAACTTATGTATGCACTTGAAAATGTGCACCTTGAGGATGACATTGCGAAGAAGAGCAGAAACAGAAAATGGTGGGCATTCTTGTCCTCTATTATTGTCTGCATCGTTGCAATCATCGGCATGTTTATCACAAATGCACTGAAATCCGGCGCGGAGGAGGAGACTTACGATTATTACGTTGCAGAGATGAAAGACAGCGCAGACAATGATTTTGACGATATCGAGGATTATTGCCAGAAAGCAATCGATATCGCCCCGGATCGACCTGAGGCATATGAAGAACTTGTCGAGCGAATCGGTAAGGATTCAGAGATTACGGGAGAGGAAAAGCGCGCGATCGAGCATTGCCTTGCAGCGAAGGACGATAGCGGAACGGAGCTTTTGAGCTATTTGCAGGAGTCGGATCAGGAATCATACGATTATCTCTGCTACGATCTCGGACTTTTATATTACTTTATGTCAGATGAAGACAATGCATCCTATGACAATATTGAAAAAGCTGCGAAATATTTCGGCAGAGTTACAGAGAGTAAATACTTGAAAGAAAGCGAACTTCAGCTTGCAAACAGCATTTCAAAGATCGGCACCTACACCGCAAAGCTGGCTGCGCAGGACAACAGCTTTAAGCGAGAGGAAATCGATTATGACTATGCTATGCTTTGGCAAGATTACATGAGCATCATTAGCGGAGATGTTGTTGAAAAGGTCGAGAAGCCTCGATATGCGGTTGTGCTTTGCAAGCAGGTTGCATTGCAGTTGGCGATGAAGGACAATCGCGAAGGCTTTGTGAAAGCAAAGATTAAATTGGAAGATGGTCATGAACTGACACTGTCGGATATCAAGATCGAGATTGAAAAGATCAAAACTCAAATTGAAAAAATCGACAGTGACGATGATGAATCTTTGGATAAGTCAAAGTCAAATGCTATGGCGGCGATCGACAATGCGATTCGCCAGATCGATACGGCGTTGGACAAGGAGGGGGGAAAGTAAATGTCACAAGCAGAATCCAGCATTCAGCTCTATGATACATTAAATACAATCTGTTTGGTTATTGCGATTCTTGCGTTTTTATTGGCAATATTTTTCTTCTTCTATTTCAATATCCCGACGGTCTTTGCATTAAAGACCGGTAGAGCGAAGAAGAAAACGCTTGACCGAATTCAAAAACAGAACTCTTACACGGATAAGATCAGAAGAGATACGGAAACTGCTCCGGTACAGGCGCAGCAGCCTTCTCAAAATGTGATCATCACTCCTCCCGATACATCAAGCAAGCGAGATACCGATACGGCAGCTTTGACCGATGTGGCTGACACATCCTTGCTAAAGAATGAAGCGGAGACCGCTTTGTTAAGCAATGATGCAGAAACATCGTTGCTTTCGGGGAAGAACGATGAGACATGCCTCTTAAGCGGAGATTCGGCATACTTAGCAGGTGCGAAGCCGGCGAAAAATCCGAATTGGCATTTTGAGCTGATCGAAGAAATCATGATGATCCATACCAAAGAGCTTATTTAACCAACGATTATTAATTTGAGGTGAAGAACATGAAGAGTAACAAGCTTTACAGAATTTTCGCTCTCATACTCACGATCGCAATGCTCGTGAATATGTTTGCGGGAACCATTGTTGCTACCGAGGAGCCTACTCCTCCGGCAAGTGGCTCCGAGAGCGAAGTACCGACGCAGCCCACCGATGAACCGGAGCAGGGCAGTACCACAGGTACGACGGCGCTAAAGGCATGGCTGACGCTTGAAGAGGTCGAGGAGACCACAGAGACGACACCTTCTGAGGAACCCACAGAGCCTACAACGACCGCCGCAGAAGAAGAGCCGACGGAGAGTTCCGAAGAACCCACCACAACGGTAGCAGAAGAAGAGCCGACGGAGAGTTCCGAAGAACCCACCACAACGGCTGCAGAAGAAGAGCCGACGGAGAGTTCCGAAGAGACACCGGCACAGCGTACAGTAAAAACCGAGGAGACGACCGAGGCGACTACAACGGAGGCAACTGAGGAGACTACGACGGAGCCGACTGAGGAGACCACGACGGAGGCAACTGAGGAGACTACGACGGAGCCGACTGAGGAGACCACGACGGAGGCAACCGAGGAGACTACGACGGAGCCGACTGAGGAGACCACGACGGAGGCAACCGAGGAGACTACGACGGAGCCGGCCGAGGCGACTACCACGGAGGCAACCGAGGAGACTACGACAGAGGTGACCGAAGCAACTACACAGGCTCCGGCAAAAATCATTTACACCTATACGTTGCACGTTATGCTTGGCAACAATGAAATTCCGTTTGACGGCACGGATACGAAGCTTCAGTCTGTCACATGGAAGATGGCAGGTGCGCAAGAGGCTCTTGCGGATGATACCATTTCCAATACATATGCAATTGAGACGGATGCAGCGGTTGAAGCAACTATCGTTTATGATGGATTGGTCCTTGCGCTGAGCTCTGAGAAGAATTTGGTCGCTCAGACCGATTCTGCAGAAGACGCTGAGGCAAAGAAGCTCACTTGGGGCATTGCAACAGATGCTTCTGTCACCGGTACGATCTTCACCTCGATGAAGGGTTCTGCAACGTTAACGATGCCGACTTTGAGTGAAGGCTGTTCGTTTGCGGAAGGCATCGCTTGGAGCGTTGATGCAGATGAACTCAAGCTTGAGAACAATACACTTACGCTTGAGACGGCTGCAACCAAGAATACTCAAAACGTAACTGTTTCTGCAATCGGTAAAGATAAGACGGTCTATGCACAGTCCACTGTTGAAGTAGCACTGGTCAAGCCTGATTTGGAATTTGCTGTTGAAGCAAGCGATAAGCTTATCGGTGTCGATGCAGCTTCTACGATCAAGTTTATTGTAACTGAGAAAACGGAAGGACATCTTGCCGGCTTTAATGCAAAGCTTTATTCTGTACAGCTGATCAATGCTGAAACAAACGAGACGGTTAAGACAATTTCTGACTTGACCTTCGCAGCCGGTCAGCATGGTGATAAAGAAGCTCAAATTGCAACTTGGAGCATTGCTGCTTCCGAGGAGATCAAAGATGGCAATTATACGATTGCCTTTGCAGAGCAAAAGGCGAGCGTAACGATCGATACCACGGCTCCGGTCGTTGAGTTGATTGTGGATGGAAAAATCTACCAGAATGATGGAAAGTATTTCGTTATGCCTAAGGGTGCTGAGGTAAAGAACGACGGCGAAAATGCTTTGGAAGCTGCTTTGGGAATTAAGGTCAGCATCGATGACGCAAATTATAGTGGCGAAAAGAGCTTCTCTAAGTCCGTTCCTTGCGACATTGGCATGGTTACTGAGATTGTGCTTGATGAGCTCATAGGCAATATTGTCGATGATGCAGGCAATGCAGCGCAGAAGATCATCATTAAAGAAGCTCCCATTGCCGATTCTAATGTAACTGTCTATGTGTCATTGGCTCCGAGTGAATGCTTCTATGTTGACCGTGAGAGCCCGAGCGTAGAATTCCCGGAGGCATGTATTGAACGTGTCGGTGCGGAGGATTTGTCCGCTGAGAAGATTGTTTTTAAGGCAACGATCAATGAAGGCGAGAACGGCTCTGGTCTTTATAGCGTTACCTATCAAGTAAAGGATCCTATGTGCGCTTTGGCAGAGCAAAGCGGTCCGTTGACCGATGCTGTTGGTGAGGGCAACTACTCAGTAGAGATTCTCGTCAATGAAGGCAAGGAAACCAATTTAGGTGAGCTGTCCATTACCGCGACGGACAATGTCGGCAACAGCAGAACCATGACCTACGACCAGAAGATCTGCGCCGACCGCAGAGCGCCCGAAGCGACTGTCATCCTTCCGCAGAATCCGTTCAAGGAAGTTGATGGAGTTCAGTATTTTGCAACTGAGCAAATTGTTATCGTAAGAATCGATGAAATCAATTTCGATTCGCAGAAGGCTTCTGTCAGTATTCGCTTCAAGGGTGAAGAAAATGCCATCACTATTGACGAGGCTGAATTTGCTAAATGGAATCGTGTAGGCAAGAGTATTTGGACAAAGACTAAGGACAATGTGTATGAAGCCTCCTTTACTGTCAATGATACCACCGGTCGTGTGATCGAGGCGATTCTTGTTGATATGGAAGATTCGATCGGCAACAAGGCTGAGCAGCATGCAGAAGCAGCATCCTTTGTCATCGATACAAATCCTGCTGTGATCGACATCATTATGCCGAATGAACCTGTAGAAGATGTACCTGAAGCTGTTAAGGAGATCCCGGGCGAAAAGGAAGTCACACAGGACGATGTCGAATATTACAGCGAGAAACAGAAGATTATCATCAAGGTATATGAAGATAACTTTGACGATAAGAACACAACTGTCAAGTATACTCTCTCAGATGGAACCGAGCTGAATGTAAAGAACGAGACCATCGGGGAAGACACCGATCTTTCTGCAACTTGGGTTCCGGTGAGCGATGAAAATGGCAACTATTACATGGCCGAATTCGAGATCATCGATACCAATGGTCGTATCGTTGAGAGCGTAACCGTTGAGGCTGCGCTCATGGCAGAGGATAATCAGACGGTAACCGATAGCAGCGACAAGTTCGTCGTCGATACTGTCGTTCCCCTTCTTTCCATCACGATGCCGCAGGATGCAACTGTGACAGATCCCGAAACCTCTGAGGTTACACCGAACACACCGAAGAATGTGTTTGAAAATATTTCTTACTATCCGTGTGCTCAGACGATCACATTAAAGATTGAAGAAACCAACTTCGATGCTGATTCGGTAAAGATTGAGTTGTCGCTTGGCGAAACAACCTATACAGAAGATAATCTTGCCGATGTCGAGTGTATCACCTTGTCGGATTGGACTTCTGATAATGGTATTCACACTGCAACGATCGAAGTTGCCGATACCAAGGGCCTTACCGTGGAAAGCATTAAGGTCAGCTTTGAGGACAAGGCAGCGACTTCCGTAGAGGAAACGATCGAAGACAAGAAGTTTGTTGTTGACAGCAATGATCCGACAATGGATATTGCATTCAGCGAAAATGTTGTTGGCTTCTACCTGTCTGACTCCGAAACGGATGCACAGAAGGTTTACCTGATTCTGAATAAGCCGGTCACCACGGCGGCAATGAATGCAAGTAATATCGTCGGCTTGAAGCAGAAGGTCACAGTGACCGTGACGATCAAGGACGATAATATTACTGACCTTGAGAATAACTATTTTGTTGTAAATCTTGCCGGTGAAGAATCGCTGTGGAAGATGAACGAGAGCGCTTGCGCGATCAATGCGGCAGAAGATACGATCGTTTATGTTTACGAGATCGAGGTTAACGCAAACGAGACGGCAGAGATTCCGTTGCTCTTCAGAGTGAGAGACCTTGCAGGCAGAAAACCCCTCAATTTTGAAGTGAAGGATTCCGAGGAAGAGGCATATACCTCCTTCGACGTTGCTTTCAATGATGAAGGCGAGACGAATAATACCATCGTTGTTGACCGTACACAGGCAACGACCGGCACTGAGTCTGAGCCTCCTGTAATTGACGCATCGATCCCTGAGACCTCTATGAAGGCAGCCAACGGCATGCCGCTGTACAATAAGGGTTTCAAGGCAACCTTTACCGTTTATGACTATGATTCCGGTATTCAGAGCATTGAATGGATGATCGATGACGGTTTGGAAGAGGACTTCTTCGATGCAAGCTGGAATTCTACAACGTATAGCTCCACGATGAAATTTGCTGCGGTAACTGCGGTCGTGGATCTTGAGGGTCAGGAAAATGAGACCAATAATGCAAAGCTTGTGATTAAGGTCACCGATAATGTCGGTAACGTTATTACAAAGACTTATCTCTTTGCGGTTGATACGATGAACCCCCGCATTGATATTACCATGCCGCAGGATCTGGAAAACAATGATCCGAGCGAAAATGGTACGGATTACTATAGCAAAGAGCAGCTTGTCACGCTCCAAGTCACAGATATCAACTTTAAGACGGCTTCTGTAGAGCTTAATAAAGGCGCACTGCTTCCGAGCGATAGTGCAGATGCAGTTGTTGGTTGGGAAAAACGGTGGACACGTATTGAAAATACGGATACCTACGAAGCGATCATCATTGTTCGTGATACTGCAGGCGTTGTTGTAAATGAAGTTAAAGTGATCAATGCAGTAGATTATGCGGATAATGAATATTCTGAAGCAAGGAATGAACCGTTCGTTGTTGACCTGACAGCTCCCGTTGTTACGATCGACCTGCCGCAGGAGCAGATGATCGAAGATGCAGAAACCGGCGCTATGGTCCTCAATGCCCCCGTTAATACATTTGACGTAATTGACTATTATGCTGCAAAACAGGATGTTGTAATTACGGTCGAGGAAGACAACTTCGACGAAGCAGCTGTAACCATTTCCTACGAAAAGAATGGTGAAATCATTAAGCCTAATGTGAAATGGACAAGTGAAGGCAATGTAAACACGACCTCCTTCCGCATTCCCGATACACGGGGCCTTGTAATCGAAAGTGTTTCGGTTGAGATTCAGGATAAAGCAATGAGACGTCCTGTTGACGAAGATGGCGCAGAAGTGGATGTTGTTACGGAGAGTGATAAGTTTATCGTTGACGAAAAAGATCCTGTTGTTGTGATCGATATGCCGCAGGATCAGGTAAATAATAGCCCCGTTAACACATTTGACGGAATTGACTATTATGCTACTGGAGACGAGAATATTGTAATTAAGGTCACAGAAGACAACTTCGATGCCTCCTATATCACGGTGAAGTATTGGAGAACCGCAAGAGATGAAACAGAGAGCAAAGAGGTTACATTTGACGGACAGTGGCAGAGCGTTGATAATGTTCATACGTTAACAATTCCTGTAAATGACAATGGCGGAACATATGAAACAGTTTCCGTCGATATCAAGGATAAGACGCTCAGAGCTCCCAATACTGAGGTAAGCGAAATCGAAACGACAGATTATTTCGTGGTTGACACCGCAAGACCCGAGGTAGACATTGAGTTCAGCAACAATGTGATCGGCTTCTATACTGAGAAGGACGAGAACGGCGTAGAGAATCCGAACAAGATCTATCTGATGTTGAAGGAGCCCGTCATTGGCAGCAGAATTGAAGACGATGAAGCTGCGACTGCATGGACACAGCCTGTCACTGTGATAGTTACGATCACGGATGACAATCTCCTTGAGAAGAATGCAAATATCGGTGAGCAAAAGAGTAAGTTTGTTGTTTCCAACGTATTTGTCCGTGAGGATGTTGAGGCTTGGAAGCTTGTCAGTTCGAGCTGCGTTGCGAATCAAAAAGACAAGATCGTTTACAAGATTGAACTCAGTGTGCTGGGCAATGAGGTTAAGGAAATCCCCTTGATGCTCCAGGTACAGGATTTAGCAGGTTGGAAGCCTGAAGACGAACAGGTACAGGCTCAGTACACGATCACTGACGAAAATGGCAATGAAATCGACAAGGTTTCCTTCTATGATGTTGAATTTGATGATAAAGGCAAGACCAACGAAACGATTTATGTCGATCATCGTCAGCCTTCATCCTTGAATGATGAAAATGTTCTTCCCGAAATTCAGCTGACACTTCCTGATACTGTCGGTACTTCGACAAATGAAAAGCCGCTCTATAATGGCAGCTTTGAAATTGGATTTACTGTAACTGACAACGATTCCGGTCTGCATAAGGTTGAATGGTCGATCGATGACGGCTTGAATGGGAACTACTTTACCGATGCAGGAGAAGTTATTTATGACACGACTGTCAGAGAAGATAACTACACCGCAAAAGTAGAACTCGGAGACCGTCAGAACGCTACGAACGATGCAATTTTGACCATCATAGCAACGGACAATGTCGGCAACAGCATTACCTATACTTATGAATTTGCGGTAGACACCAAGGCAACCGAGATTGCCATCGATATGCCGCAGGATCATGATACCAATTACAACACGATCGAAGATGTAGACTACTACAATGCAAATCAGACGATCAACCTTACGGTCAATGATATCAACTTTGAACCGAATAACACGGTCGTAAGTGTTTTGATCGATGGTGTAAAGACCGTTATCTCCGCTGAAGAAGGCGCAACTGCAAAGTGGGTTGAGACATGGACCACGGAAGATGCTGCTTCCGGCATCTATACGGCTTCCTTTATGGTTTCCGACACTGCAGGTTGCACGATTGAAAATGTGCTTCTTGAGACAACGGATAAGTCCGGTTGGAGCAGCGAAGCGAAGGACGAGCGCGCGCTTGTTGTCGATACAACCTTGCCGGTGGCAGTGATCACTCTGCCGCAGGAGCGTGCGGACAATGCACCTGTCAACACCTTTGATCCGATGGATTATTATGATGCAAATCAGACGGTTTATCTCCAAATCACGGACGATAACTTCTTTGCGGACTATACAACCGTATCCTACATGAAGAACGGTGACGAGGTATATCCTGAGGTTGTATGGACAGCAGCGGAAGGCAGCAACGTCTACAAGGCAAGATTCTTGCTTGAGGACACTGAGGGCTTGAGCATTGACAGTGTAACGGTCGTAACGGAAGATATGGCGCTCAATACGCTCGCTGAGGGTATTGACGGCCTTACCGATGCAGATCCGTTTGTCATTGACACTGTGAAGCCTGAAGTGAATATTACCTTCAGCAACAATGTCATTGCCTTCTATAACAAGAAGCTCAATGACACTGAGGCAGATGCAAGCACGGTTTACCTTATGCTCGATGAAACGGTCAATCGTGGCAACGAGGTTACTGAGCAGGTAACAGTGACTGTTGAGATCACCGATGATAACATCACGGAAGCTGAGAACAAGTATTATTTGGAGAACCTTGTACCCGGTGCAGTTTGGACGAAGAGCGTGAGCTGCGAACTCAACAGCGCAGATGACAAGGTCATCTATGTCGGAACGGTTCAGGTTGCTGCAAACGAGGTCGTTGAGATCCCGATGATGCTTAGAATTATTGACTTGGCAGGCAATATCCCTGAGGATTCTGAGATCGAAAAGGAATTCGGAACAAAATACACAGTGGAGTATGATGAGGATGGCAAGACCAATGAAACGATCCATATCGATCGTCGCCAGCCGACCTCCATTGAGGACGAAAGCGTAGCTCCCAAAATCGCTATTTCAATGCCTACTCCTGTGTATGAACTTGAAAATGAAGTGCCTCTGTTTAATGGTGATTTTAATATCGACTTTACAGTAATTGATCCAAACTCCGGTCTCAAGAGTGTGCAGTGGTCGATCGATGATGGCTTGAATAAAACATTCTTCTTTGCAGAGTTTGATAAGGATTATACTCAAGAAGCAACAACAATTACAAAAGACAGCTTCACTGCAAAGGTTGAGCTGAATGGTAAGAAGAATGAGACAAATACTGCAAAGCTTACGATCATTGCGGAGGACAATGTTGGCAATATCATTACCTGCGACTATGATTTTGCAGTGGATAACAAGGCACCGAGAGTTACCGTTAAAGCAAACAACAATTCCGCACTTAACGGAAAGTATTTCATGGCAACTCGCTTGATCACTGTTACGGTTGAGGATCTGAACTTTAACCCGGACATGGTTGCGATCGATACACAGATCGAGGGAACAAAGAACATCGATACCGAACGTGGCGTTTACACCTATAATTATGTAGACGATGGCGAATATTCGCTGATCGTAACGAAAGTCGTTGATCTGGCAGGCAACATCACAGGCGGTCAGAACAATGTCGAAGGCTTCCTGGACTACAGCGATTGCGTTGCTTACAACGATTTCGTGATCGACCTGACAGCACCTGTGATCAGCCTCTCTTTCGACAACAATGCGGTCAAGAATGACAAGTATTACAACGCAGATCGTTTGGCAACTGCCACAATCCGTGAAGTGAACTTCAATGCTTCCGAAGTCGAAGCAACTGTTACGGCAGATCTTGACGGAGCAGCCTTTAACCATGCAACCTTTGATGTTTGGAGCGGCGCAACGGATCATGTTTCCACAGTTCTGTTTGAGACCGACGGTGATTATAACATTTCCATTGCCTACACGGACCTTGCGGGCAACCCTGCACAGACCCATGTTGAGCCTGAATTCACCATTGATAAGACGGCGCCTGAAGCAGAAATCTCGAACATCGAGGATCATTCTGCAAACAAGGGTACGGTAGCTCCTACTGTTAGCTTTGCTGATATCAACCTTGATCCCAACGGCTACAATACGGTCGTCACGCAGGCAAGCATGGAAACCACCATGGAAGTCAACCTCTCTATGGTTCCTGATGAGGGAAACAACTACAAGCTTGTGAAGCATCTTTACAATGACATCCCGAGCGAAAAGAGCTACGATGGTGTCTATGTTATGACTGCAACGGTTACTGACTTGGCAGGCAACACCGATACTGACAGCAAAATGTTCAGCGTCAACCGCTTTGGCTCTACCTACATCATCGAAGATCCGGCAACCAAGGCAATCAAGGATGGCTACAGCAAGGAAGCAATTGCGATCGAAGTGATCGAGATCAACCCGAACGAAGTGGAAAATCAGGCTGTTTCTGCGATCATCAACAGTGGCAGTGGCTTCGAGGATTACATTGAGGGCGAAACGCTGACGATTGCTAAGTCCGGTTCCGAGGAATCTTGGAAGAGATACACTTATACCATCTCCGCTGATGCGTTTATGGATGGCGATGCGCTCAAGCAGGGTAAGTATGAGATGAGCTTCTACAGCGAGGATACCGCTGGCAATAAGAACTCGAATGAGACGAATGTCGATTTGGAAGCGAATACTTGCGAGCTCTCCTTTACGCTGGATAACACAGCACCTGTGGTCGAGATCGTAAATCTCGAAGACGATCAGACCATCGAGTACGAGAGCTACGATGTAACGATCCGCTTCTCTGATGGCTATGCGTTGAAAAAGGTTGAGATCTGGCTGGATGGCGAACTCTACAAGACGCTTGAGGGTGAAGAACTGGCAAGTGCAAACGGCGAGTATGTACTGACGATCCCCGAAATGGTTGACGAACGTGAGATCAATGTCCATGCAGTTGATGTTGCGGGCAACGAGTACACGACCGATACGCTCCACTTCTTCATCAACAGCAATTGGTTCCTCCGCTTCTACCACAACAAGCCGTTGTTCTTCGGATCCATTGGTGGCGGCGTCATTCTGATCGGTTTGATCGTACTGCTGATCAAGAAAATGAAGAACGCAAAAAAGGCAAAGGTTTCCTAATGCAATAGGGGCATAACTGCCTTGCCCAAATTATGACAAAGCGCCTCGGCAGAAAACTGCCGGGGCGCAATTTATAAGCTATGTTTAGAAATAATGAATTAATTGACAATACATATCAGGTTCTCAAGGAGCTTGGTGTCGGCGGCGCAGGAGTTGTTTACCTTGCTTATCACGTTCGACTTTTGAAGTATGTGGTGATCAAGAGGATCAAGGATGATGTTCCGGCTGCGCTTCCGACACGAAAAGAAGTAGATATTCTGAAAAATCTGCATCATCCGAATTTGCCGCAGGTTTATGACTTTGTCGAGGCACCGAGTGGGGTTTATACCGTTATAGACTATGTCGAGGGAACGGATCTTGCGACTTATATCCGAGAGGGCAGCGAATTTACGGAGCAGCAGCTTCTGTTATGGTTCTATCAAATTGCGCAGGTGTTGGATTATCTCCACTGCCAAAGCACGCCGATCTATCATTGCGATATTAAGCCCGAAAACATTATGATCACACCCGAGGGCAATGCGGTGCTGATTGATTTCAATGTTTCGCTCAATGTGCAATATGCGGCGCTGTTAGGCGTGAGTCCGCCTTATGCCTCGCCGGAGCAGCTGAAAATTGCGCAGGAAATGTCTTCTTTTGGCTATTCAGACGAGATCATCGATGAACGGTCGGATATTTACAGCTTGGGAGCTACGTTCTATCACGCAATGACGGGTGTACGCCCGATGCCGAACTATGTCATGCCGCCGCTAAAAGAGCAGGTGCTTGCCTATAGTGAGCGCTTTTGTGAGATCGTGGACCGTGCCATGGCGTATGATCGAGAGGAACGCTATTCCAGTGCGTTCAAGCTGCTCGGAGCAATCGAACGAAGCAAGTCGGGCAACCGCCGATACAGGCTGATGTTCGCAACAAGATGTGCAAGCATTTTGCTCAGTGCCGCTTTGATCGGTTCGGGAATTTACTGTTTCCTGACCGGCAATACGCAGAAAAAGCAAGAGGCTTATGTCGAAAAGTTGTCATCTGCATTTTCGGCGCTCTCCAAAGGTGATACCGAAAAAGCGGAGGAGCAATGCTTTGAGATCCTGAACGGAAGTGAATATAAGGATTTTCTGAAAAAGAATCCGCAGGAACGGGCGCAGCTTTTGCATTCGATCGGTGAAGCGGAATATCAGAATCAGCAGTATTCGGCTGCGGCAGATTATTACGAAAGAGCGCTAAATGCGCTGCCTAAAAATGACAGAGAGTTTCGAAGTAAGTATTTGAGAGATGCGATCGTTGCCTATGCCGAAAGTGGTGATCTTTCGAAGGCTGAATCGTTGATCGAGAATGCTAAGACGAGAGACTTGGAGAATGTGGACATGCTTTTGATCCAAGCTGTCCTCGCATCGCAGAAAGGGCAGGAGAATGAATGCGCTTCTTATGCGCAGCAGGTTTTGGATCAGACCACGGATGCGCAGCTGTGCGCAAGAGCGGCATTGGCTGCCGCTTCGGTCGCTTCCGATCCCGATACGGAGCTGATGTGGCTGAGAAAAGCGCAGCAGTATCGAAGCAATAAAACCGTGCTTCGCGCGCTGGCGGTGGCAAATGTCCAGCTTGCGCAGGAGAATCGGTCCGATTCGATCACGCACGAAGCCTTGCTTCAAGCGTATGATTATTATGTTCAGCTGACGAGCGATGCTTATCCAACCAAGACGGATTGGATCAACTATAGCATTGTTTTGATGATGCTTGACAGATGCGATGACGCTGTGGTCGCCTTGGAGAGGCAGCTGGCGATCTATCCAAACGATTACAGCATTTTGATGCAGCTCGCTTTCGCATCGAATCAGAAGGGGGATAACTTGGCGGCAGCGAATTATTGCCGTGATGCGATCGAAGCGTGGAAGTTGGATCGCTCGCCCGAACGAGAGAGCTTGGATTCCGAGAATATTCAAAATTTGAACTCCTTGGCACAGCAGCTTGGAATAGGAGGCATAGAATGAACGGTTCTGAATTGCAAACGCTTGGGATCGTGCTGATCGTTTGCGGAGTCGTATGCTTCATCGGCACACATTTTTTGCTCAAGGCTTGGAAAAAACGTATTTTAAGAAATCAAAACACAGACTATTACGGAGGTGAATCCATATGAGATGTCCGAATTGTAAAAGTGAGATCGGCGCGCAGGCATCATGTCCATACTGCGGTGTTGTGATCACCCGCAGCAGAACCTATTATGATTATCCGAACTCAACCGTCGCAACGCCCCGACCCAACAGAACGGTGATGCAGCAGGATGTTCAGAGCCAGACCAACATTACGGCACGTCGCTTGGAGAAGCGTTTCAATGATTTTGAGTTGAAGCAGACGATGACGATGATCCTGTGTGGTGGAATCTTAGCGTTGCAGCTTTTGCTGCTGATCGTGCTGATTATAAAATAAAAAGGAGGGCACTATGAAAAAGAAAACAATGATCGCACTTTGTGTTGGTGTGATTGCGATCATCATAATTGCCGCAATTGCTATGATCGCCGTTTTGCAGGAATCGCCTGAAAGCGATTATGAAATGAAGATCAGCGAGGCTGAAAAGTACATGAGAAGCGGCGACTATGATAAGGCAATTATCGCCTATAAGGCTGCCATCTCGATGGATAGAGACAACGAAGATGGCTATTTGGGGCTGTACCGAGCTTATATCCGATCGGGACGTACAAATTTGGCAAATCAGATTTTGCAGCAGGGCTATGAATATACAAACAGTGATGAAATTCGTGAAAAGCTGGAGGATAGCCCCAATTCATCGGAAACAACACCGCAGTCTGATCACAGCGGTGAGGAGAACGACGTGCATGGCGATGTGGTCGTTCTTAACGAAGCGATGCTTTATTACTTTGCTTCCGCAGACTATGCAAATTACGATGTAAAGTATGGTCCTATGCAGGCGAATATGTCAGGGGACACTTGCATTGTGACCGTTAAGTCGATCGATGCGACCTTGAGATTCTATGATACCGATTCCACTCGTGTGATCGACCGCTCCAAGGACAGACCCTACGAGGGAATGCTTCCAAATGAGATCGAGCTTGGAGATATTATGTCCTTGTTTGGCGGTGTCAGCGAGGTGACCTATAACGATCTGCGCCAGATCGGTGCGATCGGCTCCCTGAACAAGACGAGCAGCAAGGTGACCTTCCACGCCTGCGGATGTGATCTGACGATCGAGTGCGACAGCAACGGTACATTCACTTCCGGTGCAGCCAATACCATCGTCCCGACCGGAACATCTTCATCGGAGGTCGTAACCTACGAGCTTTCCGGTCAGGTTCTTGATGCGGATAGCGGCGCTGCTTTGGAAGGTGTGTCTATGATCGCATATCCGGCAAACGACACGTCCAACAGATCGGCAGCAACCACTGCATTTAACGGTGCATATTGGTTTATGCTGCAATCAAGCGGTGATTATGTTATCGAATTGAGCAAGGAAGGCTATATCAGCGAGACTGTGACCGTGAATATTTCTGAAGATACACCGCAGTCCACCAAGAATTTTACGCTTAAGGTGTATGTTGAGCCGACTACGGCAGCGCCGACCGAGCCCCCCACAGAGGCAACAACACAGGAGCCTGAAACGACTGAGCCTGAGACAACAGCGCCTGTTTCCTGTGAGATCATAGGTACCGTTGTGGATGCAACAACCGGAAGTGGCGTTTCGGGTGTTGAACTGACGATATATCCCAGTAGCAGCAGCTTTGATAAGCAGTATATTACAACGAACTCAGACGGCAGCTATAGCGTCGTTGTCGATGCAGGCGCTACCTACATCATCGATGCTTACAAATCCGGATATATCAGCGAAAGCTTTGAGATTTCCATTGGCGAAGACCAAACGTTGGCGGAACAGCATTTGACGATTTCGCCCGAGATGCAAACCGGTGAGATCCGCATTGTCCTGACATGGGGCGCTTCGCCGTCAGATTTGGACAGCCACCTGACCGGTACCGCTTCGGACGGAACTTCCATTTGGTGCTATTTTGGCGATAAGGTTGAGAGAAACAGCAATGGCGATGAAGTTGCAAATTTGGACGTTGACGATATGTCCGCTTATGGACCTGAGACTACGACAATATTTGATATCAATGGTGTGTATGACTTCAAGGTCAAGGATTACGGTCGCACTGGAACGATGGCATCCTCCGGCGCAGAGGTAAAGATTTACAGCGGCGGCAGCTTGGTGCAGACCATAACCGTACCTGCGGAAGCCGTGAATGAATGGAATGTTTGCAGGATCGACCATGGCTCGATTCAGATTGTGAACACCGGCGGCTGATACGATGATGGAGTATATCGTAATTATCGGAATTCTGTTGATCGGATTGTTTGGCTCTTTGGCTGCAATTGCCATTTTGAGCAATCTGCGCAAACGCCAGGAAGCGGAAGAATACGATGATGAAATGGATTGTTGCCAATGGTATGTCGAATTTTGGAATGTTGCTTACGGAACAAAATTTATGATTACCTTTGGCGAGCAGGTCGTGTTGGGAAGGGGGCTGCCCGGCGAGACCTACGGGCAGACGGTAGGTCTTGCGCCCGATGAGACGATTGCGCGAGAGCAATGCTGGCTGTTTACCTATAACGGCAGATTGATGATCGAAAATTTGGCAACGATCAACCGAACAATACGCAATGATGTTCAGATCAAGGTGCCAGAATGCTTACAGATCGGTGACCGTATCACGATGGGCGTTTGCACATTTTTGATCACAGATATTCGTTGCATCATGTAAAAAATAAGCCGACAAACAGGAAAAACTGTTTGTCGGCTTATGCTATGCAGCTTTTCCGCAGCCCTCTCAGCGACCGCACCCCTCTGGCTGCATGATTTTGTCACGAAGAAATCAAATTTTTTATCCAAAAAGCTGTACCGATTTTCGCTTGCGGTCGTGGCAATTTCAAAGCAACGATACCAAATGCAGTTCGAAAGTCACGAGATCGCCACGTCGCTGCGCTCCTCGCAATGACAAAACTGTACGCCGTGAAACTTAGTATTATCTGATTATGGTATTGCAATTCAAGAAAAAAGAAACCCCCTGAAATCGTTGTGATTTCAGGGGGTTTACTATTGGCGGAGAGGGCGGGATTCGAACCCGCGAGACGCTTTTAACGCCTACACGATTTCCAGTCGTGCGCCTTCGGCCAGCTCAGCCACCTCTCCAATTCGCTGCTCAAAATCAGCTTTAATATCATACTCGATAAATCACCGTTTGTCAAGCTTTTTTTGCATTTTTTTCAAAAATAAGAAAACAGCCACCGTGAAGGCGGCTGTTTTAGCTCTTTAATCTGTCACGATTCGGCATGCGCTCCAATAGTGGCTGCTGTAGTAGCCGCTCCAAAGCGTATCGATCACGACGCCACGGGTCGGGTTTGAGGCATGGATAAAGTTACCTTCGCCGAGGTAAAGTCCAACGTGCGTGATGGCGTAGCCGTTGCCGCTGAAGAATACCAAATCGCCGGGCATAAGATCTGCCTTGTCGATATGTACGCCGTCACGGTACTGCTCCTGCGCACCACGGGAGAAGGAATAACCAAAATGCTTGTAAACATACAGCACGAAGCCGGAGCAGTCGAAGCAGCTCGGACCGTTGCCGCCGTAAACATAAGGATAACCGACAAAGCTCTTTGCGAAAGCCACAAGGTCTTCCATCATGGTCGATTCGACAATTTCTTCTCCGTCCGGATGCTCTGCGATCCAGTTGGTCGTGAAGTTATAGCAGCGCAGGAAGATCGCAACTGCTTCCTGAATCGAGGTTTCAGATTTGGGGTTCAGCTTTTTGCCATCGCCACGGACAGCGCCGATATAGATCATCAAGCGCGTCGGAGCCTTTGCCCAATCTCCAACCTTGGAGCCATCGTTGTAGGTTCCGAGGGAGATGGCATTGCTGTCAGTTCTGGGATAGTTCAAAACTGCCATAAAGTTTGCCATGATTTTGAAGAACTGCTCACGGGTCAGGCTGCTGTTCGGTGCAAAGGAGCCATCCTCAAAGCCGCCGACAATGCCAAGCTCGTATGCTAAATTTACATCCGGATCGGACGAATCGGTAAAATGATTCGAGCCGCTCGGCTGGGGATCCTCACCGGTCGCCTTTTTGTAAGCCAAAACTGCGATGGAGCACATTTGGGCACGGGTAATGGGCAGAGACATGTTGCTATTGTCAAGGCAGGAGGGGATCATGCCGTTGTCGTCCATCTCCATAACCTCACGGATCGCCCAATCGCTGATGCCGGAATAGCCCTGCGCATAGCTTTGGATGATCTTATCTTCCTCAGACTGTGCGTTGAACCAATCACACATGTACTGATAAGAACGGAAGAACATCAAAATTGCTTCCTGACAGGAAGTATAATCACGAGGATTGAGCTTGCCGCCGTCGCCCTTGACAACACCGATGGCAACCATGATCTGTGTGGGCTTGACTGCGTAGTCATAAAGCTTATCGGTATCGCTAAAGCTATCGAGAGAGGCAGGTGTGATGGTGTTCACATCGCAGTAGGCAGAACCCATCAGATTATAGGTGATCTTAAAAAACTCCTGACGAGTCAACTGCTGATTTGCACGGAAGGTGCCGTCATCATAGCCGGAAATAATGCCCTGCTCGTAAGCATAGCAAATATCGGGGTCGGTTGTATCCTTAAAATAATCGGTAGAAGCAGGATAAGCGTAACCGCCCATTAGATGCTCAAAGACCAAAACCGCCATTTTGCACATCTCGCCACGGGTAATGTTGCGGGTCATATCGGCATCGGCAAGCGCTTCCGGCAGAAAGCCCAAACTTTCCATTGCTTGGACCGATTCCTTCGCCCAGGAGGAAAGATTGGAATAAGCCGAGACACTCGGGACTACGGACAAAAGAATGCAGACGCATAACACAAAGCTCAAAATTCTCTTTTTCATAGGTCAAACCTCCAAAGAAAGCTCCAAACCGACAGGGCAGTGGTCGGAACCGAAAATTTCGTTATAGATCGGTGTTGCTTCGATCTTCTCACGCAGACGATCGGAAACGAGGAAATAGTCAATGCGCCATCCTGCGTTGTTTGCGCGGGCATTAAAGCGGTAGCTCCACCAGGAGTATGCGTTTGCAAGCTCGGGATTGCGGTAACGGAAGGTGTCGGTAAAGCCGGCTTGAAGAAGCTCGTTGAATTTTCCGCGTTCCTCGTCCGAAAATCCGGCGTTTCCACGGTTGGACTTTGGATTTTTCAGATCAATCTCATTGTGCGCAACGTTCAAATCGCCGCAGACGATCACGGGCTTTGTTTTATCAAGCTTGGATAGATAGGCTCTGAACGCATCCTCCCAAGCCATTCGATGCGCAATGCGTTTTAAGCCGTCCTGCGCATTTGGTGTATAGCAGGTGAGAAGATAAAAACTCGGGTATTCCAATGTGATCAAACGACCCTCGTGATCCAATTCTTCCACGCCGACACCGTAGGATACGGAAATCGGCTTGTGTTTTGCAAAGATCGCAGTGCCGGAATAGCCTTTTTTTTCAGCAGAGTACCAAAATTGCTCGTAGCCCTCTAAGTCTAAGCTGACCTGCTCAGGCTGCGCCTTGGTCTCTTGTAGACAGAAAAAATCGGCTTTTAATGTATGAAAAACATCCATAAAACCCTTGTCCAGGCAAGCTCGGATGCCGTTGACGTTCCAAGAAATAAATCGCATTTGTTACACTCCTTCTTTCTCGACAATATAGTAACAAAAAATTACAATAATTACAAGCCCAATTTCATAAAAAACCATGAAATAATTATAAAATTATGTTAACAATTGAACGCTACCTCAGTTTCCTGCGGCTGACGACCTTTTGAACATGCGATATCACTTCCCGATGAAAAATTGCAACTTCCGATAAATCGGAATTTTGTTTAACACGGATGTTTATTTCGGTGTAAGGGTGTAAAAAACAACCGAAGAATCGCAAGATTCCCCGATCGTTTAAGGGTATTACTGATGCTTTGAGTCAAAATATTTCAGCAAGTTATACAGCAATGATATTTCTTCGTCTGTGTAACCCTTCAGGGATAGCTGTACGTCGGCTTGTGTGCCAAGAATGTAGTCGGCAGAAACATGAAATAATTTTGTCAGCGCAATGATGTATTGCGTAGTTGGTGCAGACAGACCCATCTCCCACGCATTGACGGAGCTTCTGGTGACGTCTAATCTTTTGGCAAGCTGCGCCTGAGAGTATCCGGCTTTTTCCCGTAATTCCTTGATTCGTTCGCAGAGCATAACAGCACCTCCTGCTTGTATTATACCCTGCATTGCGTGATAATAAATTATCAACATATGTATAGTTTTATTGACAAACTTTGTTTTGTGCGTTATAATTATGTTACACTGCAAGCTGGAGAGGGGGCTAAATAATTGGTTCAAAACAGGCGTGTTTATTTACAAGGAGGAGATCGATCATGTGGGAAGTAATTAAAAAAATATTCACGGTCATTGCTTGGATTGTCGGAATCATCGCCGGAATCTTTGTTTGCGCCATCGGTGGTTATTTTGTAAGATTTGGTGTGAATTTTGTATGCTTTGTGTTGGATTTGTTCGGTGTATCGGGGAGCGTTATGGATTGGATGCTCCATCACCAGACTGCAGTATGGGTGATTTGCTCAGCATTGGTTCCGGTGCTTATATTTTTTGCGTGCATCGAAGGACCCGATAGTAGCAGTGGCAGTTATTCCGGTGGCGGTGGTGGTGGCAGTTACCGTAGCTCAGACGACGAAGACGAAGCCGATCTCATAGGCGAGATAGCTGCTGCGATGGCGAAGGAAAATGAAAAAATCATGTTCGTGGACTGCTCAGGTCGCTACAGACAATGGGGCGATTCGTTTGTGGACTACAGCGGAAAGTGGTGCCAATGGGGCGATACTTTCTGTGATGCAGACGGAAACTATATCCGCTGGGGTGAAACCTATAAGGACAGCAGCGGCGCATATCGAAACTGGGGCGATGATTTTGTGGACTATGCAGGCAACTGGGTTCATATTCAGTGAAATGCACGGCAATGATTTGCTTTGAATGCATAATTGCCAAAATGCAGTATTATGTACATATTTTTTGAACACTTAGACAATATTTTTCATTATGGAGGGACAATTATGAAAAAACTAAAAAGACTTTTGGCAACCGTGCTTGCTTTATGCTGTATTTTAGCTTGTTTTGACACAACTGTTTTCGCTTCAGATAATACAGCATGGTACAGCAGTAGGGTTGGGCAACGGCTTGCAGATTTTAACAATTATGGTTATTCTTCTTCCTATAACACAAGTAGTAAGGGGCAATGTGTATGGTACGTCCGAGGGCGCGCATATGAAAAATTGGGCGTAAATACAGGCTTGAATGGTAACGGTAATGCTTGGTACAATAATGCTATTAAGGCCGGCCTAAGCACAGGTTACGAAGTACGCAGCAATTCAATTGCGTGTTTTAACGGCGGTACTTATGGACATGTGATTTTTGTAGAATGGGTTGATGGAGACACTGTCTATTATACTGAAGCAAACAAAACAGCTGATAATGTAGTTAGTTCAGACGATGGCGTTTTGACAAAATCCACAATTTCAGGACTACGAAGTCGCTTGAGTGGATCATATCAAGGATGTATTTACTTAACATCTTCAAGTCCATCACCTTCATATGAAATTGATTCTCGCTATCCGACACCTTTTAAGGCGTTCACATTGCAGTTGTGGAATACCAGCAATGGCAAGACACCGGTATATACCAGCGTAGGAGGTACAACTGCAAAAGATTACATCTACAATGGGTACAATAACAATGATGATGAATGCACGATCCATGAGATATATACAAATGGTTGGTGCAAAATAACGGTACCGGGAATAGATGGCTACCGCTATTGCGAGACATCTGTATTCCTCTACGATACGAGTTATGTGCCGAATGACCAATATCTTCTCGAAAGCGCTCAGGGTTATAGACGTAGCGATATGTCCCAAACCTATAAATGGTGTGACAAACCGAACAATAGCAAGTGGTTCTTGCGAGTTGGCAAGACCGGACCGGATGGATATACTCAAATTATATATTGGATCGAAGGCGAAGGGCACTACCTTATGTGGATCAAGCATAACGGCTCCGCGATCGACGGATTAAATGTTGGATCGGATTTTTATGCTTACATCATCAACTCGGAACAATGGCGACATGTGACGAATGAAATAATCGGTGATAACAGCAATGTTACTCTAAGAAAATGCGAAGAGACCGAACGGCAAATTTGGAAATTTGAATACCAAGGCGATGGATACTACAAAATTACCAGTTGTGAAACCGGATGGGTTCTTGAAGTACAAGGAGCGGTCGATGCAAATGGAACAAATGTAAAAACATGGACTTGGAACGGAGGCGGTAACGAGCTTTGGATGCTCTGTGGCAGATGGGGCGGTGAAATCACATTAGAACCCAAATGCTCTACTCGTGTCCTAGATGTTGCCGACAACAGCACGGCCGAGGGCGCAAATATGCAAATTTGGGAATACAATAAAACTGGGGCACAACTGTTTTCAATTTGGTCAGATCCCGAATTCGCAATCAATTATTATGGAAATGGCGGTACAAATGTCCCGAAGGCACATTCTGCTCAATATATGTCTTCCGTAAATTTGAGTTCGAGCATACCCACAGGGAAAAGCTTCACAATAACATATGACGCTAGCGGTGGCTCATCCTCGGCAACAACGAAAACCGTATCTCAAAGCTTTAAGAATTGGAATACAAACAGCGATGGCTCGGGAACGGCATACGCTTCTGGTGCTAAATATACTGTCCGTGGGGCAACTCATCTTTATGCGCAGTGGAATTCCGCAAAAGCAGGTACTTTAGCTACAGCAACCAGGGCAAATTATAATTTTGACGGTTGGTACACCGCTGCCAGTGGTGGTAGCAAGGTGACTTCCACAAGCGTAATCAGTGCAAACACAACACTGTATGCGCATTGGTTGCATGTTTGCGCAAACGGACATTCTTATACCTACAAAGCAACAAAGAATCCGACAGTATCTGCAACGGGCACGCTGACAGGCACCTGCTCTAAGTGTTCGGGAACGACAACGGTGACTTTGCCTAAGTTGAACACTACAGACTACACTAAGACAACGACCAAAGCTGCGACTTGTGAAGAAACAGGCACAGACAAGTACACATGGAAAACTACGACCTACGGCACATTCAGCTTCAATGTTACGACCCCCGCAAAGGGACATACCGAGGTCATTGACAAGGCTGTTGCACCGACGTGTACGGCAACAGGCTTGACGGAAGGCAAACACTGCTCGGTATGTGATGCGGTTATCAAGGCGCAGACCACAGTGGCAGCGCTGGGCCACGATTATGTAAGCAAGGTAACTCCGCCTACCTGTACCGCTCAGGGCTACACGACTTACACCTGTTCGAGATGTTCAAACAGCTACAAAGATAATTACACAAACCCGACAGTTCACAATTATACTTACAAAGCAACGAAGAATCCGACAACATCTGCAACGGGTACGCTGACGGGCACATGCTCCAAGTGCACCGGAACGACAACGGTAACACTTCCGAAGCTGAATGCGACAGATTACACTTACAAGATCACGAAGGCAGCAACTTGTACCGCAACGGGTACGGGACGTTACACATGGAAGACTACAACCTACGGCAACTTCTATTTTGATGTGACGATTGCAAAGAACCCTCATGATTATAAGGCAACTGTAACTGCTCCGACCTGTACGGCACAGGGTTACACTACCCACACCTGTACTGTCTGTGGTGACAGCTACAAAGATACCTACACGGCAGCATTGGGGCATAACTACAGTTATAAGGTCACGACCACACCGACAACCTCGGCAACAGGTAAGCTGACGGGCACTTGCAGCCGTTGCAGTAGCACAACTACGGTCGCGCTCCCGAAGCTGAATACGACAGACTACACCTACAAGGTCACGAAGGCAGCGACTTGTACCGCGACTGGAACTGGACGTTACACTTGGAATACGACAGCTTACGGCAGCTTCTATTTCGATGTAACGATAGCAAAGAATCCACATGATTACAAAGCTGTTGTCACCAATCCTACATGTGAGGCGCAGGGTTATACAACTCATACTTGCACCAAGTGTCAGGATAGCTATAAAGATAGCTACACTGATGCACTCGGACACAACTACAATTACAAAGTAACGACGAAACCGACAACCTCCGCAGGCGGCAAGCTGACTGGTACTTGTTCTCGTTGCAGTGGCACAACTACGGTTACCCTTCCGACGTTGAACACGACAGACTACACCTACAAAGTCACCAAGGAGGCAACCTGCACAGCAACCGGCACTGGACGTTACACATGGAAAACAACTACATACGGCAGCTTCTATTTTGATGTGACGATTGCAAAGTACTCTCATGATTATAAGGTAACTGTAACAGCTCCGACCTGTACGGCGCAGGGCTACACAACGCACAAGTGTTCTGTCTGTGGCGACAGCTATGAGGACACCTACACCGCAGCTTTGGGCCACAACTACAGCTATAAAGTTACGACTACGCCGACAACTGCGGCAATCGGCAAGTTGACGGGCACTTGTAGCCGCTGTAGTGACACGACAACGGTTACACTTCCGAAGTTGAATACGACAGACTACACCTACAAAGTCACCAAGGAGGCAACCTGCACAGCAACCGGCACTGGACGTTACACATGGAAAACAACTACATACGGCAGCTTCTATTTTGATGTGACGATTGCAAAGTACTCTCATGATTATAAGGTAACTGTAACAGCTCCGACCTGTACGGCGCAGGGCTACACAACGCACAAGTGTTCTGTCTGTGGCGACAGCTATGAGGACACCTACACCGCAGCTTTGGGCCACAACTACAGCTATAAAGTTACGACTACGCCGACAACTGCGGCAATCGGCAAGTTGACGGGCACTTGCAGCCGTTGTAGCGGTACGACTACGGTTACGCTTCCGAAGTTGAACACGACCGACTACACCTACAAAGTCACCAAGGAGGCAACCTGCACAGCAACGGGGACAGGTCGTTACACCTGGAAGACAACCACTTATGGCAGCTTCTATTTCGATGTGACGATTGCAAAAATTCCCCACGATTACAAGGCAACCGTAACGGCACCGACTTGTGACGCACAGGGCTATACGACATACACTTGCTCGAGATGTTCCGACAGTTACAAGGACAGCTACACCAACGCAAGCGGTCATAGCTACACTTACAAGGCAACGAAGAATCCGACGACCTCTGCAACCGGCACACTGACGGGCACTTGCAGCCGTTGCAGCGGTACGACTACGGTTACGCTTCCGAAGCTGAACACTACTGATTACAGCTACAGTGTAGTGAATACTGCAACATGTACCGCAACCGGAACTGGTCGTTACACCTGGAAGACAACCACTTATGGCAGCTTCTATTTCGATGTGACGATTGCAAAGATTCCTCATGATTACAAGGCAACCGTAACTGCCCCAACCTGCACAGAACAGGGTTACACCACATGTAAGTGTTCCGTTTGCGGTGATAGCTATGTTGATGGTTATGTTGCTGCATTGGGTCATGCTGAATCGGATTGGATTGTCGATTTCAATGCAACCTGCACAGCTTCGGGCAGCAAGCATACGCAGTGTACTCGTTGTGGCGTAACGATACAAACAAGTATTATTTCAGCTACAGGTCATAATGAAAGCGAATGGATCGTTGACAGGAATGCTACTTGTACCGCAAGTGGCTCGAAGCATACAGAATGCTTGAACTGCGGTGCAACATTGAAGACAGAATCAATCCCTGCAATTGGGCATATTTATCAAGAGATTGAAACAGTACCGACTTGCACAGAGCGTGGCTATATTACATATATTTGCAGCAACTGCAATGACAGCTATGTAGATTCTTATATTGATGCACTTGGTCACGAATGGGATGAGGGTAGCATTTCTCAGGCACCTACCTGCATACAAACTGGTATTAAGGTATTTAATTGCTATCGCTGTTCTGCAACAAAGACAGAAACTGTTGCAGCGACAGGTCATAGCTATGCCGAGATTGTGATTGCACCAACCTGCACAGATGAAGGTTATATAACCCATACTTGCGGCAACTGTGGCGACAGCTTTGCAGATTCTTACACCGATGCGCTCGGTCACGATTGGAATGCGGGAACGGTAACGACTGAGCCTACAGAAACCGAAACAGGGATCAGAACATATACTTGCGAACGCTGCGCTGAGACGAAGACAGAGGAAATTCCTGTTTTGGGACATACGCACAACTATGAGACAAGTGTCGTTGCGCCGACGTGTACAGAAGAAGGATATACAATTTATTTCTGCGCTTGCGGAGATGAGTACAACACTGATCGTGTTGCAGCACTGGGTCATGCATGGAATGAGGGAGCGGTGACGACCGAGCCTACAGAAACCGAAACAGGGATCAGAACATATACTTGCGAACGCTGCGCTGAGACGAAGACCGAGGAAATTCCTGTTTTGGGACATACGCACAACTATGAGACAAGCGTTGTTGCGCCGACGTGTACAGAAGAAGGATATACAATTTATTTCTGCGCTTGCGGAGATGAGTACAACACTGATCGTGTTGCAGCACTGGGTCATGCATGGAATGAGGGAACGGTAACGACTGAGCCTACAGAAACCGAAACAGGGATCAGAACATACACTTGCGAACGTTGCGCTGAGACAAAGACAGAGGATATTCCTGCGATAGGGCACACGCATAGCTATACAGAAAGCGTAATTGCGCCGACATGTACAGAACAGGGCTATACGGTGAACACTTGTGCCTGTGGTGGCAGCTATACCGAAGACTATGTTGCGGCATTTGGACACCATTGGGATGATGGCGTGATTACGACATCGCCGACGGCGACGCAAACCGGCGTAAAGACCTACACCTGCACTCGGTGTGGCGAAACAAAGACAGAAGCAATTCCGGCAACCGGCACGAGTGCGTCCTGCAATGGTGGAGCGAGTTGTCCGAGCAAGAGGTTCAAGGATGTCAAGGCGAGTGACTGGTTCCATTTATCGGTAGACTTTGCGGTATCGCACGGCTTGTTTGGCGGTATGAGCGATACGACTTTTGCGCCGAACACAGCAATGACGAGAGCGATGCTTGTAACTGTGCTTTGGAGATATGCAGACAAGCCAAACGAGGGCACGAACAGCTTTACTGATGTTAAGAGTGGTCAATGGTACACCGATGCGGTTGTTTGGGCGGCAGACAACGGTGTAGTTACCGGCGTAGGCAACAACAAGTTCAATCCCAACGGCAATATCACCCGTGAGCAAATGGCGGCAATTTTGTATCGCTATGCAAACGCAAACGGTATTAACACGTCTGCAAGCGTAAGCCTCAATAGTTTCCCTGACGGAAATAAGGTCAGCGCTTATGCGAAGGATGCGATCTGTTGGGCGGTTGCGGAAGGCCTGATCAACGGCTCCGATGGCAAGCTGATGCCGCAGGGGAATGCAACCAGAGCTCAAGTTGCAGCGATTTTGATGAGATTTATACAAAACGTAGCCGGATAAAAAACAACCCCTCGCAAATGATTTTCATTTGCGAGGGGTTAGCTATAATAAAATGTTTCAGAAAAAATACCAATTGTAGCGTTCAGGATTTATGCATCTGTTGATAGCCGTGGGGTTATTGGAAAAGACTTATTCTTGATCGGGATAGATACTATGATACAGCTGAATGATTCCGTCTAAAAAACGCTGACTGTCATTGCGTACAGCTGCCTGACGATCCAGCGAAAGCAGGTCATAAGCATCTAAGTGTAAAATTTCGATAATTCTTTTCAGTTGAAACAGGCTGGGTTCCTGCAGATTTCGTTCAATTTTTGAATAGTTTGATTGATTCATAGGGATCATTTGGGCAACCTGCTGTTGAGACAGGTCTTGATCCTCGCGTGCATTTCTGATTTTGCTCCCAAAGTCCATGGTAATCACCTCTCAAAATATTATAGTATATTTAACTGAAAAGCCTTGACAAATAGTTTAAGATACTATATAATTACCGATAGTTAGTTAAAAATAAACTAACTTAGGTAGATAAAGCTTATAAATAGAGAGGAGAAGTATCTATGGATCATCAAAATCCGCAACCGTACCATACCCAACAAGAACCATATTGCGAGCCGTACCAACAGCATTCTGCACCCCCGCAATACAATAATCAGACAGTTATTGTCAATACCGGATTTGCTCAAAAGCCGAAAAGTAAGTGGGCGGCATTGGCGTTATGCTTCTTTTTTGGCTTCCTTGGAGCGCATAAATTTTATGAAGAAAAAACCGGAATGGGTATTTTGTATCTATTCACAGCAGGACTGTTTGGGATCGGTGTAATCATCGATTTTATTGTACTTCTGTTCAAACCGTCGCAGTATACCGTATAACATATCCGTAATAGCTATGGCAAGTGTGGGTTTGGTGCTTTCCGGCGGAATGGCGAAAGGAGCGTACCAATTAGGGGCACTAAAGGCAATATCCAAGTTCTTTATACCACAGGAATTCTCAATGATTAGCTGTTCATCGGTTGGAACATTAAATGGATATGCGTTTGCAATGCAGCGCTTGGCAGAAGCGGAACAAATGTGGTGCCAGCTTTGCGAAAGTGAAACAAGGCAATCCATCGGTAAGGTTTTGCGGAGCGCCTTTTTACAGCAAGGTGTTCAGAGAATTTGTAAAGAGGATGACAGCATACCGACAAAATGCTATACAACGCTGTTGGATATTTCAAAACGACAGGCTACATATTTCAATCTGCAACAAGCGACTGCAGAGGAATTGCCGAAGTATTTGAAAGCAAGTGTTGCAATGCCGTTATACAACCATTCTGTTCAAATCAGACAGAACGCATTTTTTGATGGTGCAATGATAGATAATATCCCGGTAGCTCCGCTGATCGCCCAACCACCGGATTATATCTTTTGCATTTACTTTGACAACTATAGCTACACATTTGAAAATCAAATCTTTGATAAACGCATTGTCAAAATTACCTTTCCGGCGGAAAACAGGCTGATGGATTCCGTATTGTTTCGGAAAGAATCAATCGAGAAGATGATAATGCAAGGGTTTGAAGAAACCGGCATAAAGCTTCGCATGCTGCTATCTGAGGGGAAAGAAAATATTGAATACATATATCGTTGTATTGAAATGTTGAACCGCCAGATGCCGGAACCGAAGGTTCGCCTTACCGGCGATGTATTTGTGACGAACTTAAACAGGATTGTGAAAAAGTTTGCGAAGCGAAGATTGGAATAAGTACACGTTACTGTCTTTATGAAAAAAACGACAATTTCCATTTGGAAATTGTCGTTTTTGGCACGCCGGAAGGGACTCGAACCCCCAACCGTCAGAACCGGAATCTGATGCTCTATCCATTGAGCCACCGGCGCATGTATCTGCATTATAGCAGATATTCCCGGGAAAGTAAAGCTATATTCTGCGAAAAATTCCTCTACATTTTCACAAAAAAATTTGGAATCTATTGTTTTTCGACGACTTCCGTGTTATAATAGAGCAAACACTATGTTCAATTCAAAGGATTGTGAGGTTTTTTTTATGGCAGCGATTGATAATTTCCGATCTTCTTTACATGGCTTTAACCGTACGGATGTCGTGCAGTTCATCCAGCAGCAGACGGCTACGCATGATAAGGCGATGCGTACGCTGAAGGATGAGAATACCCGTTTGCAGGAGGCTTTGGCGGAGGCTCGTGCTGAGCTGGAACGTGCTAATTCCGAGAAAGAATCCCTGATCCTTGAGTTGGAAGCTGCGAGACTTGCGGTGATTGAAGAACCTGATGCCCCGACGCAGCTCCTTGCACCCATTGTTGAGGAAGAAGTGGTCCCTCCGGTACCGGTTGCGCCGATCGTGGTTCCGCAACCGGAAGCTGTAGCACCAGAGGTGCCGGATTATAATGAGCTTGAGCTGGCAGCCTATCGCAGAGCGGAGCAGGTTGAACGCGTGGCAAAAGAACGTGCGGCAGCATCTGTCGAGCGCATGAAGGCGATTTTTTCTCAGACGGAGGAAAAATTGATCACCAGTGCGCAGGATATCGAGGTGGTTTACGATGCGTTCAAAAATGATTATGAACAGCTCCAACGCCTGTTATCTGAGGTTCGTTCGATCGTCGATGAATCCTCCGAGGGCATGAAGTCTGTTTCGGAGATTTGCGCCGAAGTATAATTGCATCATCAGATTACGCCGAAGAACGTTTTTGTTCTTCGGCGTTTTTATACGGACAGACGAGCGGCAATGTCGATCAATAGCTGTAAATCTTTTTCGGGCAGCTTTTTTGCAGTGCTGAGCAGGGCGCGCAGCTGCGCAGGAAATTCGACATCTTCTTCAAAAAATGCCTCGGGTGTGATTTGGAAATACTCACAAATGTATAGAAATTCCGGCATCGAGGGCAGCGACCTGCCGCTGGAAATGCTCTGAATATAGCTCTTGCTGTGACCAAGATCCAAGCTCATTTTGTATTCTGATACCTGTTTTTTCAGACGTAACTGCGTGATTCGATTGCGAATGAAGTTTTCGTCCATGTTTATCACCTCATTGCACAGTTTATACTATTCTTAGCGGTAATATTCGCTCTAATATTACCGATTTAACTTGACATGTACCGATTATAGCGGTATAATTAATATGCTTTATCATGCTGAAAGTTTATATTTGATAGAAAATTGCATGAAATGAAGCATATTTTTAGAATTGGAGGAAAAACAGATGAAACTCAAGACGAAGTTTTTGGCATTGCTTCTGTGCACGGCAATGCTGCTGTCCCTGCTGCCTGCAAGTACGCTGCATGCAAGTGCCTATTCGAGGGTCTACCAGGTTGACAGTGGCAGCATCTACTTCGATAAGGAGCTGGGTGCCATCACTGATTGGGATTTAACTGCAACAAGCATTGAAATCCCAGCTGAGATCGACGGCGTTGCTGTTACGACGATTGGTGAAAAGGCATTTTCTTATTGCAGCAATCTGACGAGTGTGACGATTCCTGACAGCGTGACAAGCATTGGCGAGTATGCGTTCGAGGAATGCAGCAGCTTGACGACATTGGTGATTCCTGACGGTGTGACGAGCATCGGCTACGGTGCGTTCTATAATTGCAGAAGCCTGAAAAACGTGATGATTCCCGACAGCGTGACAAGCATTGACGGTGCTGTGCTCAGCGGCACATCTTATTATAAAGATAAAAGCAACTGGGAAAATGGTGTTCTCTATAATGGCAAGCATTTGATTGCCGCAGACAGCACCGTTCCCGGTGATTACACAATCATGAACGGGACGTTAACGATTGCACCGGGGGCTTTCTTTTCCACTGACAGCCTGACAAGCGTTACGATTGCTGATAGTGTGAAGAGTATCGGCGATAGTGCTTTCTATTCCTGTCAAAATTTGACGAGTGTAACGATTGGCGACAGTGTGATAAGCATTGGCATTAAGGCGTTCTCTTACTGTAAAAGCTTGACAGATATAAAAATCGGCAAGAGTGTGACAAGCATTGGCATTAAGGCGTTTTCTGAATGTGACAGCTTGACAAGCATAACGATCCCTGACAATGTAACGAGCATCGGATTTGAGGCGTTCTATTCCTGCGACAGCTTGGCGAATGTGACAATCGGCAAGAGTGTGACAAACATTGACTCAGAGGCGTTCTCTTGGTGCGGCAGTCTATGGAGTGTGACGATTCCGGACAGCGTAACAAGCATCGGTGGTGAGGCGTTCTACTATTGCGACAGCTTGGCATCCATAACGATTGGCGATGGCGTTACGAGTATTGGCGAGGATGCGTTCTACGGTACTGCTTATCAAGGCAATAATGACAATTGGGAAAATGATGTCCTTTACATCGGTAAGTATTTGATTAAAGCGAGGTACTTTACCGGTGATTATGAAATCAAGAACGGGACGTTGACGATTGCAGATTCTGCATTCCGTGATTGCACCATAGAGAACGTGACGATTCCTGACACCGTTACGAGCATTGGCACTTTTGCATTCTCCCGCTGCGACAGCTTGACAAGTGTGACGATTCCCGATAGCGTTACGAGCATCGGTACTTGTGTGTTTTCCGGTTGCGACAGCTTGACAAGTGTGACGATTCCCAATAGCGTGACAAGCATCGGCGATTCTGCGTTTAAGGAATGCGGCTTGACGAGCGTGACGATCCCTAACAGCGTGACAAGCATCGGCAACTATGCGTTTTCCATGTGTGACAGCTTGACAAGTGTGACGATCCTCAACGGCGTGACGAGTATCGGAGAGGAGGCGTTCGATTCCTGCAGTAGCCTTACGAACGTGACGATTCCTGATAGTGTTACAAGTATCGGTAAGTCGGCGTTTTGGAATACCGCTTATTATAATGACGATAGCAACTGGGAAAATGACGTCCTCTATATTGATAAACATTTGATTAAAGTGCGTGACAGCGTTTCCGGCGAGTTTACAATCAAAAACAATACGATAACAATTGCGGATGCTGCGTTTGATGGTTGTGACGACCTGACGAGTGTGACGATTCCCGACAGTGTAATAACTATCGGCAATTTTGCGTTCTCTGGTTGTGACAGCATGACAAATGTGACGATTGGTAACAGTGTTACAAGTATCGGCAATGAAGCGTTCGACAATTGCGAGAGCTTGACGAGCGTGCTGATTCCCGAGAGCGTTATGAGCATCGGAGACGATGCGTTCCATGGCTGCAAGAATCTGACAAGCGTGACGATTCCTGACAGTGTTACGAGCATTGGTGCTTGGGCATTCTCAGGTTGCGGTGAGCTAACGGATGTTTATTTCGGTGGCACAGAGGCGCAATGGAAAGCAATCAGTTTTGGCTATGGCAATAGCTATTTATTAAACGCAACGATTCATTTCAATTCTGAACCTGGTGAGGAGCCGACAACACCGAGTGAAACGCCCTCTGAACCCGGTGAGCAACCGACGACACCGAGCGCAGAACCCGACGAACCGACGGAGGCACCGGATGAGCCTTCCAATCCGTCTGAGCCTTCCGAGCCTGAGATTCCAACGGAGAATCCGTTTACAGACGTGAAGGCGAGTGATTATTTTGCAACTCCCGTTTTATGGGCAGTTGGCAAGAACATCACCAATGGTATGAGCGCAACAAGCTTTGCGCCGAATGCGAACTGCACCCGTGGTCAGATCGTGACCTTCCTTTGGAGAGCCTGCGGTTCTCCCGAGCCGACCTCTACGAAGAATAACTTCAAAGACGTTAAGGCAGGAGAATATTACTACAAGGCTGTCCTTTGGGCAGTGGAAAACGGCATCACAACAGGTTTGTCCGCAACGACCTTCGGACCAAATGCCACCTGCACTCGTGGTCAGGTCGCAACGTTCTTGTGGAGAAGCCAGGGCGAGCCTGCTCCCACAAGCACGAACAATCCCTTCTCTGACGTTAAGACGAGTGACTATTATTTCAAGGCTGTCCTGTGGGCAGTAGAAAATGATGTCACCCAAGGCATGGGCGGCGGCAAGTTTGCCCCGAACGCAAGCTGCACCCGTGGACAGATCGTGACCTTCCTCTACAGAGCAATTGCATAAACAAAAAATCTGCTGCAAGGCAAACAACCTTGCAGCAGATTTATCTTCTGTGCGATTTTCAAATTCCGATTTATCTTTTAGTTCGTACAGGCTAAGGCTTCTCCTTGAGGAGAAGCTGGCAGCGCAGCTGACTGATGAGGTGTGCAGAAAAAAGTTGCGATTTCAAGATAGTTTTCGGCAAATTCGCAACCTTTCCACCTCATCCGCCCCTTCGGGGCACCTTCTCCTCAAGGAGAAGGCTTTGACCTGCGCAAATACGAAACTCACCGATAAATCGAAATTTGATCAATACTTCTTATCCGATTATAGTATTACAACACTATCTTGCTTTAATTGAAAATCGGCATAAAGCAAAAAATGTTTGATTCTGACATAGAACCAAGCGTTTTGCTATAATACTGTTTCTTGATAAAATGGTTTGAAAACCATTTTATTGCAGAATGGTATCCTGCGCCGCCTATGGCGGAAGAAACAGTATTACACGGCATTTCTCGGCGGCTTCGCCGCCATGCCGCTGATCAGCGGCATAATAAAACGGATTGACCGTTTTATTAGAAATAAGTATAAAATATTTTCAGGCTGTACCTCACGGCACAGCCTGCTTTTTGAGAGAATTTTTTATTCTTTTATGCTTCCATCTGCATTGAACAGCGGGAGCTTCTCCAAATAGATGATATCCTCACGATCCTGTGCATCGCCTTCGGCAAGGATCGCCATCTTTCCGCAAATGATGCCGCCGGCAGCTTCTACAAGCTTCTCGATGGCAGTCAGCGATTCGCCCGTTGAGATCACATCGTCAACGATCAAAATCCTCTTTCCGCGCATCAAATCGGCATCGGCAACGTCTAAGTACAAATGCTGCTCCTTGGCAGTGGTGATCGAATTGACCACAACATCAAATACGCCGGACATATACAGCTTCGGCGCCTTGCGAGCCAGGAAATACTTGTTCTGACCGCTCTGACGAGCCATCTCGTGAATCAGAGGAATGCCCTTAGCTTCCGCAGAGATCATGTAGTCATATTCCGGTGCCTTCTCCAGCAGCGCACGAGCAGTCTCCACCGTCAATTCGACATCTCCGAAAATCACAAATGCACCGATATACAGATCATCGGTCACCTTACAAATCGGCAGGTCACGTTTTACGCCTGCAATCGTCATAGTATGATGCATGATTACTTCTCCTTTTAACTGATCTGTCTTTATTATATCATTTTCCACGAAGATGTCAATCGGATTATCGTATATTTTTTGCTTTCCTGCGGTAGTCTAAGCTTGAGGTGATATGAAGTGGAAAATGACATTCCAATGCTGCAGGAAATTCGTAAAACAACACAGATGGGCTGCTACGGCATTCAGACCGTGATGGACGAAACCCTGAATCGACCCTTCCGCAATGCGTTGCGTTCGCAAATGAATGAATACGAGGAAATTTTCAATGAAGCGGATCGATTGTTGAAGGAACGGGGAGCGGAGCCGAAGAATATCAATTTTTTGGCAAGATACGGCTCTGCGATGTCCTCAAAAATGCGGGTCAGGGCGAGCAATGAGCCGACGGCAAAAATTGCCGAGCTGATGCTGCAGGGCAACACCCGAGGCATGATCAAAAGCATGCACAATATTCGCACCATGGGGGTGCTTGACCCCAAGGTTTCGTGTCTGTCCAATCGGCTTTTGCAAACCGAGCAAAATAATATCGACCAAATGAAGCAGTATCTGTAAAACGCAAGAACCATTATGTCAAATTCCGATTTACCGGTGAGATTATCGTTTTACGCTGTAGGGGAGGGTCATGACCCTCCCCTACAGTTCAAAATTTGTAATTCAGCGACAAATCGACATGTTTTATGGTGGTCGCAATTAGAAATGCCATCGGAGCAGGAGACTGCATCGATGGCATTTTATTATTTGATACTAATTCTTGATAAAAATGTTTGATAACATTTTCATAGCGCCGACGGCGCGTCAAGAATGTATGAGACGGGATTTTGCAATTTTCTGTCCTCGAAAATTGCAAAATTGCAACGCGTCAGCGTTGCTCTTTCTGATAGAAATCAAACATTTCTATCAGAAAGCAGTATGATACGATAATCGCTTTTTATACTAATTCTTAATAAAACGATTGAATCGTTTTATTGCCCGCTCTACGAGCGGGAGGCGTCGTAGACGCCAAGAATGTTGTACAATACTTTTCTTGCCGCCACAAGCGGTGCAGGATGAATATCCTGCAATAAAATGATTTAGAATCATTTTATCAAGAAACAGTATTATGAGGCTCAATCCTCAAGGCGGAAGACAAAAACAGCGGACGGATCGTCATAATTCTCGTTTGAGACCCACAGGAGAGTTTTGTCGGTGAGATTGTAAACCACGCTGTGAACGGTGCAGGCGTTTGCATCATCGTTGTCCCACGATCTTCTTCCGACGATTGCCAAAATATCCATGGCAGCCCGCTCGTTTTTTACAATACCGTTTGTCTTGTTCAGTTCTTCGTAGATTCGATCATATCGATCATAGCCTTTTCTGTGATAGGAGATGGGGCTGTCGTAGTAGCCCGGCTGAATGATGAAGTTGGTGATCACCTGATAGCCGGATGCGGCTTCCGTTTCGCCGATGTGTGCATCGTCATTGTTATATGTAACTTTTAATTCACGCTTTGAGCCGTCATTGTCGGTGGCATCCGTGCCTGCGACCCATTCCAAAATGGCGCTTTTTCCGCTGTCATCTGCGACCATATAATGATAGGAGGTGTTTGCCGAGTCGTGCAGATCGTAGGACGATGCGATCCTGACTGCCTCGTCAACATTGTCAGCGTAATCAAGGATCAGCCGTAAAAGCGTTGTTGAGGTAAAATCGGGCTTGCCGGTGTTTTGGTCGGTCGGGACGGTGATTCCTGCACCTTGATAGGTCATGTAAATGCCACAGCTCACGCCTGCATCGTTGATTCCGTCCAAAGGTGCATAGGTGGCAGCAAGGCAGGTCACCTTATCCATAAAGCCTTCAATGTTCTTGTCAACGTCGATGCCGAGGAATTGAAGATCCACGGTCGAGATCGTGGCATGCCTTCCTTCGTTTTTCTCGGTGAAAACGATACAGGTGTTGGTCTTTAAGAAATCATAATTTCTGCCAAAGAGAACATCGCCGCTTTGCGTTGTAGCTGTGAAGGAGGCGCAACCGATTTCGGGATTGCTGATCCCAATCTCCATAAGACCTTTGGTGATCTTTTCACTGACAAAGCTGATCAGTTCGGAGTCGTTTTTTGCACCGCCCTGTGCCACGAAATCGTCAAGGTAAAAATCGCCATTCACCGACATGGTATAAACTGCGCCGTCATGATGTGCATCATCCCTCTCACGCACGAGAGTGATGCTGGAAATGGTGGAGATTTCATCATTCCAAAGGGCATATACGAGCGCACTGAGGAGAAGAATGAGGGCAATCGGTGTGATCGCAATGGCGAGCAGAAGCTTTTTCCAAGGTTTCATTGTGTTCCTCCGTGATCACCTTAAAAATATGTGCAGAAGCTTTTCATAAAGCTTGCTTTTGTACGGCTGGTAGCGCATGGGAAGATCCAGCCATGTTTTTTTATCAACGATCGATTTGTAATGGGAGAATGCGTCAAAGCCGTCTTTTCCGTGATAGCTTCCCATGCCGCTTTCACCGACACCGCCGAAGCCCATTTCGCTCGTGGCAAGATGGATCACAACATCGTTGATACAGCCGCCGCCGTAGGAAAGCTCGGTCGTAACTCGTCGGATATGCTTCTTGTTGCTTGAGAATAAATACAAAGCCAAGGGCTTCTCTTTGTCCTTCAGATCATCGAGTGCCTGCCCGAAGCTGTCATAAGTCAAAACAGGCAGGATCGGACCGAAAATTTCCTCGCCCATCACGGCATCACGATCGGTAACGTGATCCATCACGGTCGGAGCGATTCGGCAGGTTTTGGAATCGGATTGTCCGCCGATCACGACCTTGCTTGGATCGATCAGTGCGCAAAGACGCTGAAAATGCTTTTTGTTGATGATCTTGCCGTAATCCTTGTTTTTCAGCGGTTCTTCACCGTATTGCAGCCGGATCTGCCTTTTCAGCTCGGCAATCAGAGTGTCTTTTACAGAGCTGTCGCAGAGGATATAATCGGGCGCAACGCAGGTCTGACCGCAGTTGAGATATTTGCCAAAGACGATCCTCTTTGCTGCAAGCTTCAAATTTGCGCTTGCATCAACGATACACGGACTCTTTCCACCAAGCTCCAAAACCGCAGGCGTCAAATGCTCGGCTGTATGCCGAAGCACCTCTTTTCCGACCGCTTGGCTTCCCGTGAAGAAAACAAAATCAAATTTTTGATCCAACAGCGCTGCATTTTCTGCTCTGCCACCGGTTACCACTGCGACGTATTCGGGCGCAAAGCATTCGCTTATGATTTTTTCAATGATTTTACTTGTTGCGGGGGAATATGCGCTGGGCTTGACGATGGCAGTATTGCCTGCGGCGATGGCATCGGCAAGCGGATCAATCGATAAGAGGAAGGGATAATTCCAAGGACTCATAATGAGCGTGTTGCCGTAGGGGACAGGCTGCTTGAAGCTGTGAGATGCAAACTGCGCCAGTGGCGTATACACGGTCTTTTTCTTCGCAAAACGCTTTGTATGGCGAATCATGTAGGAGATTTCGGACAGAACAAGTCCGCTTTCGCACATAAAGCCTTCGTAGTGGCTCTTGCCAAGGTCGGCTTTCAGCGCATCGTTGATCTCGGTTTCATATTTTTTCACGACAGCATACAGCTTTTTCAGTTGTGCAATGCGGAAGGGAACGGGAATGGTTGCGCCGCTTTTATAAAATTTTTTCTGCCGCGTCAGCAGATTTTGAATTTCCGTACTTGTCATCCTTCTGCGCTCCAATCTGCAATTTGGTAATAAAAATTCTCCAATTCCGCTTGCGTCATCAGCTTTGGAACAGGGTAAAGGGGATTTGCTTCCTTTTCTGCATGCTTTGCCATGGTGACAATGTCTTTCTTTTGTATGCCGGTGATCTGCTCGGGAATATCCATGGCTGCGTTCAATGCCTTGATCGCATGGATGAATTTTTCGGCGCCGTCTTGGTGCGTATCCGCTTCAGCGCTTACGCCGGCGGAAATGCCGAGCTGATGCAGCTTTTTGTGCGCATTTTTGCCATAGGCGTTCAGCACATATGGCATGAGCACTGCATTGGCAAGTCCATGAGGCGTGCCGTACTGACCGCCCAGGGAATGTGCAACGGCGTGGATATAGCCTACATAGGATTTGGAAAAGGCGACACCTGCTTTGTAAGCTGCGTGCAGCATGTTTTCCCTTGCGCTATGGTTTTTGCCATCATTATATACAGTTTGTAGATTTTCAAAGATAAGCTTTACCGTCTCCAACGCAAGCCGTCGGGTCTCCTTGGTCGTGGAGCGTCCGATATAGGCTTCCACTGCGTGCGTCAGCGCATCCATACCTGTTGTTGCTGTGAGATGCGGCGGCAGGGAATAGGTAAGTGTGGCGTCCAGTACCGCATAATGCGGGATCAGCGGAAAGCTCATCAGCGCATATTTGTGCTGCTGTTTGCTGTTTGTAATAATGGCTGCAAGAGTGACCTCGCTGCCAGTGCCGGCAGTGGTGGGAATGGCAATGAGCGTTGGAAGCTTGCGAAGAACACGCAAAATTCCTTTCATCTGCCCCACTTTCTTTTTGGGATATGCCACTCTTGCGCCGAGGGCTTTTGCACAATCCATAGAGGAACCACCGCCGATGGCAATCAGTGCATCGCAGTGGTTTTTGTGGTAAAGCTTTAGCGCTTCCTCAACATTATCCACGGTGGGGTTTGGCTGCGTTTTGTCATAAACGGCAAAAGCAACGCCGTGATCGTTCAATACCTTTTCAAGCGGCGTGATGAGACTGTTGCTGACAATGCCATGATCGGTAACGATCAGAAGCGATTTGATGTTTTCTTTCCGAAATACATCGCCAAGCGCACTGCATGAGCTTATGATCTTGGGTTCTCGGTAAGGCAAGAGGGGAAGTGCCAGCCGGAATGATGTCTGAAATACACGGCAGAATGCTGATTTGAGAAAAAACATAATTCACCTGTTATTTGAAAAATTTGAAAAGCGCTACTTGTTGTAGCTTCAACAAGTGTAGCACAAACCTGTTGTAATGTCAACAAGGTGTATATTTTCATGGTGAATTTTTGTAAAAAGTATTGGTTATATTCCGATTTATCGGTGAGATTATCGTTTTACATTGTAGTGGAGGGTCATGACCCTCCACTACAGTGGTTGATACATTCTGTTCGATAAATCGGGATTTGAAAGCGGGTCAGATCACCTGTTGGTCGTTGATGATCAGTCTGAACTGCAAGCCAAGCTTTTCCGCTGCCTTCCGACACAGGATCATGCGCTGCATGAAAATCTCAAAATAGTCCATCACGGAGCTGAAATGCGTATCAACGCAGAGTGTCAGCTCGACCACGGTATGTGCGTCATTGATCCTGAGCTGCGATTTCGTAACGGAATAGTTGACTCGGTCGTGAATGTCGAATTTACTGATATCCTGATTGCGGACACGACTTCTGCGTACGTCTGCCTTGTCAGCTAAGATCAATGCTGCTGCAACTGCGTTCACGGGCACACCGGTACCCTCGTCATGGTTGCCGATGGCAGTGACGATGGTTGCCACGTCCTCGGCAGGAAAGCCCATGCCGGTTAAAATTTGGAATGCCATCACTGCGCCGCTTTGTGAATGCTCGACACGGTTGACCAAATTACCAATGTCGTGTAAGTAGCCTGCGATCTGCGCAATTTCAACCGTATGCGCATCATGCCCTAAGGTTTGCAAAATATATTTCACGGTTTGCGCCACGTGGGTCACGTGAGAAAAGCTGTGCTCCGTAAAGCCGAGCGCAACCAAGGACTCATCTGCACGTTGAATGTAAGCTCGGATGGTTTCGTTTTTTATGATTTCCTGAAAAGTCATGTACTTCACCTCCAAGATATTATAACAGATATATCAAACACTTTCAATAAAAAATGGGGAGCTGTCTCACAAAAGCAAGACAGCTCCATATCATTATTTAATGTCTGCTGAATAAGTCGCCATAGCGACTTATTCGTGCGGCATCGCCGAAAATTGCATAAAACAGTTCTTTTTAACCGTTTTTATGCAATTCAGACATGTAAATAATGTGTTTTTCGTTGGTGCCAACGAAAGGTGAAAGGTTTTTGCGGGAAAACCGCCAAAATCCTTGCACTTGAACAACGCATAATAGCCCTGAAAGCCTTGGCTTGCAAGGGCTTTCGCGTTGTTCAGTACACATTATTTACGATTGTTCTGCTGCTGATTCTGCTGGTTTTGATTGTTCTGCTGCTGGTTTTGATTGTTCTGGTTGTTCTGCTTGTTCTGCTGATTCTGATTACGGTTATCCATAATATCCTCCCAAATTTTCATTTGCGGTCATCCGCAACAGTAGTATGCCCAATGCGTGTTCATTTATCCTTCGGTTTGAAGAGTAAGCCTGCAAGCCAGCCGAAAACCACGGCTGCGGTGATTCCGCCTGCTGCAGCAGTCAAACCGCCTGTGAAAATACCGATAAAGCCTTTTTCATCCACGGCATCCTTGACACCCTTTGCAAGTGTGTTTCCAAAGCCTGTCAATGGTACGGTTGCGCCTGCGCCTGCAAAATCGACCAAATGCTGATAAATACCGATGCCGCCGAGAAAAACACCGATGACAACATAGCACACCAAAATCCTTGCAGGTGTCAATTTGGTTTTATCGATCAAGAGCTGACCGATGACACAAAATGCACCGCCAATGATGAATGCCCAAATATAATCCATTGCTTCAGCTCCTTTCTGTGCAGATGGAAACGGCGTGACAGACCGCAGGAATCGATTCTCCCTGCTGCGTGGAAAGAGGGGAGAGCAATGCACCTGTTCCGCAGAAAAGCAATCGTTTCAGTTCATGCCTTCGCATTTGCCCCAAAAGATGACCGCACAAAACGCTTGCACTGCAACCACAACCGCTGCCACCACAGTGTACGTCCTGTCCCTGCGGATCGAAAATCATCACGCCGCAGTCATTATAATGCGCACCGATATCAATGCCGTCCATTAAAAACAGATCTCGGACGATCTGCGCACCCAAAACACCCAAATCGCCTGTAACGATCAAATCATAATCATTCGGGGTCAAACCGAGATCATTAAAATGTGCGGAAAGCGTTTGATAAGCGGCAGGTGCCATGGCTGCACCCATGTTATTTGCATCCTTGATGCCGCAGTCTACGATCGTTCCGATGGTGGCAGATTTCAAAAACGGACCATCTCCTTCCGTGCCTAAAATGATAGCGCCTGCACCTGTGACGGTCCACTGGGCAGTGGGAGTTCTTTGACCGCCATAGCCAAGAGGGAAGCGATATTGGCGTTCGGAGGAGGCAAAATGAGAGGAGGAAAGATTGATCGTTTTGCGGCAGAATCCGCCGCTGATCGCCATGCCGGACAACAGCAAGCCCTCAGCCATCGTCGAGCAAGCGCCGTAGAGCCCAAAGGTTGGAATCTCAAGGTTGCGCATGGAAAAGCTGGAGCCGACACATTGGTTGAGCAGATCTCCGACGAAGGCGGCATCAAGGTCGCTTTCTTTCAAATCTGCTTTTTGCAGCGCAAGCTGCATGACGGTTTTCTGCATTTGCGTTTCCGCTTTTTCCCAAGTTTTTTGACCGAATTTTGTGTCTTGGCTCGTAACATCGAAGGTTGCTGCCAACGGACCTTGTCCTTCCTTTTTACCTGCGACGGAAGCGTAGGATATAATCGCAGGCTGCGGAAAAAATAAAATGCTCTGTTTTCCCTGATGAACAGTCTCCATAAATAGACCTCCGTTTCTTTGCAAGTAGCATGTGCAAAAGTCAGAAAAACATGCAAAAAAAGCCGCTCTCCCAAAGGAGAGCGACAAAATCTTTCACTTAATCTACAATGCGGTGTGCACACAGGAAACGATTTGCGTAATAGCTTTCGGACAGGCTGGTGATCACAACACCGGTCGAGGAATTTTGCGCATGGACGAAATTTCCATTTCCAACGTAAATGCCAACATGGGAAGCAGTGCTACCATAGCCGAAATAAACGATATCACCGGGCTTCATGTCATTGTAGGAAACGCTGTAGCCGTTGGAAAGCTGTGCAGTTGCGGTACGGTTGATGGAAATGCCGTTCTGCTGAAAAACGTACTGGACAAAGCCTGAGCAATCAAAGCCGGACGGGGAAGTACCACCGTAAACATACGGACAGCCGACATAATTCAAAGCAAACGATGCGATCTGCTGACCACGGCTGACAGTGATGCTCGGTGCGCTGCCGAAGGAAGCGTCGCTGTTCTGCTTGACATCCGTGCCCTTGTTCTTGGCAGGCTTTTCAAGCAAGGTGACGAGGTCACTGCGGATATAGCCGGAAGCGTCATCGATTGTTACCTTGTACCAACCGTTGTCAAAGCCGAGAATTTCGACCTTATCGCCGCCGTGGACCTGCTTGACGACCTTTGAATCGGTAGAAGCGGAGCTACGGACATTCGTCAGCCACGGATCGAGAGAGCCGGTGCCGAGGTCAATGTCGGTGCGATAGTCAATGCTCAGATAATCGGCGTGCATATAGCCGATATGTAAATTATAGTTGACCAAGTACCAATCGTTGACCTTGCGGATGATGACGACCTGATCCTGATACGGTGCAATGCAGATGGTGTCGGAAACAATGCTTGCCTTCTCACGCAGGCGCAAGCCGCTTCTTGTTTCAACGGTGCCGATGGCAGTTTTCAGCTCTGTTGCCGAAATACCGATCGACAGGGTCAGCATCAGCGACAGTGCCAATACAACGACTAAAGTTGCGGAAATAAAACGTTTCATTATGAACCTCCCGAGTTATGCGGATTATTTTGCGTTCAGTGCACGCTCAAGCCACACACAGCCAACATCCAAAGCGGTGTAGAAGCCTTCTTTTTCACTCTTTTTTACGACACGGTCACGTGCCTTGCAATTGGGATCTGTGCGCTGGAGCTGGACGGAAACCTTGGTAGCAAGGTTCAGGTCGTTCATCTCTTTCGTCTCAAGCACCTGCAGCATGATGATATATTCATCCGCCATGGAGCCGTAATAGACCAAATTATCCTTGCGCATCAAGGGGTGTCCCTTGTACATCAGAACTTCATTTTTTTCGGACATAAGTACCTCCAAATAAAATGTAACCAGATTGTAACACATCGAAATGGATTTGTCAACAAAAAGTTATCGACATGAAACAATAAGGTCCAAGAAATAGAAAAATTGGATGTTGTATGGGAGATTCATATTAAAACGCTTACGGAAAAGAAACGGGGCTTTCGCAAAAGCGACAGCCCCGTGCGTGGAACTTATCCCAATCATCAATTAAAAAGCGCAAAAGCATTTTAATTGGTAATATTTGCATATATGATTGGTATGAGATGTGTTTTTGCGATTCTTACCTTATAATCGCAAAAACGGGCAGTAAAAAAGCGTACATTTTTTACTGTTTTCACCGATTAAAACGAGGATTTTAATCGGTGAATAATATCAATCAAATAAATAGTGGCGGACAAGCTCCTGAAGAAGCTCATCACGGTCAAGCTTGCAGATGAGGCTGCGAGCGTTATTGTGGTTTGTGATATACGTCGGGTCTTCGGAAAGAATATAACCGACGATCTGATTGATCGGATTATAGCCTTTCTCGGTGAGGGAACGGTAGACCTGGGTCAAAACCTGTTTCATTTCCTCATTATTTTCTGCTGGGACAGTAAATTTGATCGTATTATGCTTGGCTTTTTGCTCCATAACGCTTAGCCTCCTTCCTGTAAAGCTATCATACTACATTTTTTCACGATTGTAAAGTAAAAAACCGTGAATATTTTGGTAACAAAATGCTTACGAAAAAATCAGCGCAGCTTTGCGTTGCAGTCTGTGGCAAGCTTTTCCAAGATGGCATGAAACACGCCTTCGGAATCGGTATCGGTCAGGGTGCGGTCATCGGCACGCAGCACGAGATTGAAGGCAACGCTCTTTTTGCCATCGTCAATGCCCTTACCGCGGTAGATGTCGAACAGCTTGACCTCACGCAGCAGCTTGCCGCCGCCTGCGATGATGGCGTTTTCGAGCTGTGCGACGGTGGTTTCTTCGTCGGCAACAACTGCGATATCACGGGTGACTGCGGGATATTTGGGCAGCGGCGTGTAGGTTGCCTCGGGCAGAAGCAGGGTGGAGAGAATGGTGAAATTCAACTCAGCGGCATAAACAGGTGCCTCGATGCCAAAATTCTTGGCAACCAGCGGATGCACCTGACCGAAAATGCCGATTTCCATGCCGTCCATGGTGATGCTTGCGCAGCGACCGGGATGGTAAGAGGGGTTGTCCTTCACAGCAGTGTAGCTTGCCTTCTTGGTGCGCAGACCCTTGAAGATCGCCTCAATCTCGCCCTTCATGGTGAAGAAGTCAGCGTTTTCGCCGTAGCAGCCGAGCATCAGATGCCTGGGCTCTTCGGGAAGGATCTGACCCTCCTTGGGCAGATAGACCTTTGCCATTTCGTACAGCTTCACATTTGCGTTGTGATAGTTATAGTTTCTTGCCAAAATTGCAAGCATGGACGGAAGTGCGATCGTGCGCATGACGGAGGTGTCCTCACCGAGCGGATTTTGGATGCACATGGGCTTCCTCAGCTCGCTGTCCTCGGGCAGGCGGATCATGTCAAAATAGGTCGGAGAAACGAAGGAATAGGTCAAAATTTCGCTGTAGCCAAGGCTGCGGCAAAGCTCACCCACCTGATTTTCGATCACCATGGTGCCGGTGTAGCCGCCTTCGGCGGTTTCAGCACGGAAGGAGGTGGTCGGAATGACGTTGTAGCCATAGAGTCTGCCGATCTCCTCGGCGATGTCAGCCATGTGCTGCAGGTCCGGACGGAAGGAGGGAACCATAATGGTGCGACCCTCAACGGGGATCTCCAAGCGGCGCAGATATTCGACCATATCTTCTTCGGAAATGTCGGTACCGAGCAGAGCGTTGATGCGCTCGGGCTCCAATTCAACGGTGTGAGGCTCGGGGATATAATTCAAAATATCGATCATGCCGTCCATGACCTCACCTGCGCCCAAAAGCTCCACAAGCTCGCAAGCACGGTTGACAGCCGGAACGGTCAGCATGGGATCAATGTTCTTCTCAAATTTGCCGGAGGATTCCGTGCGCATACCGAGTGCCAATGCGGTCTGACGAATGGAAGTTCCGTTAAAATTAGCGGATTCAAAGACAACATCCACGGTATCGGAAACGATCTCGCTGTTCTCGCCGCCCATAACGCCTGCCAAACCGATCGGTTTTTCACCGTCTGCAATGACGAGCATACCGGGCGTGAGGTTGCGAACGTTGCCATCCAGGGTCGTCAAGGTTTCGCCCTCGACGGCTTCACGGACAACGATCTTGCCGGAAGAAATATAGCGGTAGTCGAATGCGTGCATCGGCTGACCGTATTCGAGCATGACGTAGTTGGTGATATCAACGATATTGTTGATCGGGCGAACGCCGTTGGCACGCAGACGGTCGCGCATCCACTTCGGAGACGGTGCAATCTTGACATTGCGCACCATTCTTGCGCTGTAGCGGTTGCAAAGCCGCTCGGCAGGAACTTCAACATCGATCATGTCAAGCAGATTGCCCTCTGCACCGCCCTTGACAACGGGCTCGTGGTGCTTCATCGGCAGATTGAATGTTGCGGCACTCTCACGTGCCAAGCCAATGATGCTGTAGCAATCAGGACGGTTGTTTGTGATCTCAAAATCGACCACGGTATCATCGTTGCCGATGACAAGATTGATGTCATCACCGGGCTTACAATCCTCTTCGATGATCCAAATGCCGTCCTCGATGGCGTAGGGGAAGTCGTTCAGGGTCAGATTCAGCTCCTTCAAAGAGCAGAGCATGCCGTTGGAGACTTCGCCGCGGAGCTTACCCTTGGTGATGTGGATACCACCGGGCAGACGGGAATTGTGCAATGCAGCGGGAACAAGATCGCCTTCCTTGACATTCTGTGCACCGGTGACGATCTGCACGGGCTCGTCCTTGCCAATGTCGATCTGGCAGATCCACATATGATCGGAGTTGGTGTGGCGAGTGATGGAGACGACCTTGCCGACAACGACATTCTTAATCTCGGCGTCCAAACGCTCATAGGTCTCGACCTTCTGACCTGCGATGGTCAGCGCTTCGACATATTCCTTGTCGGAGATATGCGAAAGATCGACAAATTCTTCATGCAGCCATTTTCTGTTCAGTTTCATTATTTCGCACCTCCGTTAGAATTGTGACAGGAATCGGACATCGTTTTCGAAGATCAAACGCAGGTCGTTGATGCGAAGTCTGCCCATTGCCATACGCTCCAAGCCAATGCCAAAGGCAAAGCCGGAATACTTGTTCGGATCAATGCCGCAGCCTTCCAAAACCTTCGGATGCACCATGCCTGCGCCGAGCAGCTCGATCCAACCCTCACCGTGGCAGGTGGAGCAAACCTGACCGTCGATCTCGCCCTTGCCACCGCACTTGAAGCACTGCATATCGACCTCACAGCTCGGCTCGGTGAACGGGAAGTGATGCGGACGGAAACGGACAACGGCATTTTCACCGTAAAGACGCTTGATCATCGTCTCCAATGCGCCCTTCAGGTCGCCCATGGTGATGCCTTCGTCTACAACCAGACCTTCGATCTGGTGGAACATCGGGGAATGGGTCGCGTCGGCTTCGTCCTTGCGGAAAACACGACCGGGTGCCAAAATACGGATTGGCGGCTTGCAGTTTTCCATGACACGGATCTGAATGGGGCTGGTCTGCGTTCTTAAAAGAACGGAATCGTCATCATTAAAATAGAATGTATCCGAACGGTCACGAGAGGGGTGACCCTCCTCGATGTTCAGCCGGGTGAAGTTGTAGCTTGCCTCCTCGACCTCGGGACCGTCTACGATCTGATAGCCCATGCCGATGAAGATCTCTTTGACTTCTTGCAGAACCTTGTTCATCGGGTGCTGATGCCCCATCTGAACCTCCTTGCCGGGAATGGTGACATCGACAGCTTCCTGAGCAAGCTGCTTTTCCAAGGCGATCGCTTCAATTTCAGCCTTGCGCGCTTCTAACTTGCTCTCAAGCTCCGCACGCACGGCGTTTGCGATCTGACCCATGACAGGGCGCTCCTCTGCCGAGAGCTTGCCCATCTGCTTCAAAACAGCGGTCAGCTCACCCTTCTTGCCGAGTACACGCACACGCACGGCATCTAAAGCAGCGGCATCGGCAGCCTCCTGCAGCTCAGAAAGTGCCTGCACTCTGATCTGTTCGAGTTGTTCTTTCATATCATTTCTCCTTGTTTGATTTTACGCAATAAAAAAGTCCTCCGTCCACACCTGAGGGACGAAAGACAACGCTTCCGCGGTACCACCCGCTTTCGCAACATAAGTTACGCACTCAAGCCCTTAACGGAGCGACCCGTCCGATCCTACTTCGAAAACTCGTTCAGTCGGCGGCTCACGGGAGAAAGCCTGCATTGCATTCGGCGGACATTTTCACCAGCCATGTCCTCTCTAAAAGCCGTAAAGTGCAACCGACAGCCCGATCAAAGCCTTTAACGGGCACATTCTATCATATTTTTCAGAAACTTGCAAGTAATGATTTGACTATTTTTTGACGTTTGATATAATAAATACATAATACTGTTTCTTGATAAAATGATTTCATAATCATTTTATTGCAGGATGTATATCCTGCACCGCCTGTGGCGGCAAGAAAAGTATTGTACAACATTCTTGGCGTCTGCGACGCCGCCCACTCGTAGAGCGGGCAATAAAACGATGAAATCGTTTTATTAAGAATTAGGGAACCTCTGATTTAATCAGCACTACCAAATCGGTTCCAAATATGGTATAATAAAGCCATCAAAACAATGGTGGTGCAACACAATGAAACAAGAAACATTCACAGACATCGAGTACAGCTTCCGCAAGAAGAAAACCAAGCGAGAAGAATTTTTGGAAATCATGGACGAAATCATTCCATGGGATGAGTGGGTAGGAGTCATCGAGCCCTACTATCCCAGTGGAAAACGTGGTCGTCCGCCGATGGGGATCGAGAAAATGCTGCGGATGTATCTGCTTCAAATCTGGTTCAATCTGTCCGACCCTGCAACCGAGGATGCCATTTATGACAGCTATGCTATGCGCACCTTCACTGGCATTGACTTCATGACAGAGGCTGTTCCGGATGAAACAACGCTGTGCAAATTCCGCCATCTGTTGGAGGCTCACGGTTTGAACAAGCTGTTTTTCGATGCGATCAACCGAGTAATGGTTACAACCGGGCACATGATGAAGGGTGGTACAATTGTAGATGCGACCATTATCAATGCGCCCAGCTCGACCAAAAATGCAGACAAAGCCCGTGATCCTGAAATGCACCAGACCATGAAGGGACACGAATGGCGTTTTGGAATGAAGTGTCATATCGGTGTAGATGCAG